>JAFGOT010000002.1 GCA_016926395.1 Candidatus Woesearchaeota archaeon | reverse complement strand
TTTTCTTAAGTAATTATTAAAGAAGTCTACGCTAATTTCTGACAATTCTTCAATATGTTTTTCAAAAAAGTGATTTGCTCCTTTTAGGGTTACTAATTCTGATTCTTCTGATAAAAATTGCATAGCATCAACTGATTGTTTTAATGGAACGAAATTATCTTCATCACCATGAATTAAAAGAACTGGACAGTGGATTTCTTCAAGTATTTCTTTTTGGTTTATGTTTTTACTCTCTTCTAACATATCTGATGATATTGTAAAATCTTTTTGGAATTGATTATGGGGTGTAGATATAGTAAGTTCCCCTTCTTTTTTTAATTTCTTGATTTGTTCATCTGAATATTGTTCTTCCCACCAATGTTGCATTGATTGAGTTGCGGCAGCAAGAAGAACGATTGCTTTAATTCTGTTTTCAATATCTGGATTGCTCATAACGCGGGTGCTTATTAAACCACCCATGCTATGTCCAAACAAAGCAAATTGTTTAAATCCTTGACTTTCTAAAAATTTAATTGCAGAAATTAAATCTTCTGTTTCAGATTGGTGACTAATGGCTTGATGTTCGCTTTCACCACAACCTGCAAAATCAAATTGAAAAACAGGATATCCTTCTCTGTTAATGATTTTTGCAATCTTATCAAATTTACCATTTTCTTCTTTGGTGCTTCCAAAACCCTGAACCATAATTATTGGAGTTGGAAGAGGTCCTGGACTAATCTTACCAACAAGTTTTTGTCCTCTAGAATTTTGAAAATTTATTGGTATCATTGTTCTTTTCTTATTTTATTTTTAGATAAACTGGACTATGGTGCCAACTAACGGTAGGCATCGTTGTGCACCTTCGGTAGCACTTGTTGAATTATTTTTTCTCATTTTATTTTTAGATAAACTGGGCAATGATCGCTTCCCATTATTTCGTTTAGAATGTCTGCTTCGATAACTTTTGGCATGAAACTTTCACTCACAACAAAATAATCTATACGCCAACCAATATTCTTAGCTCTAGCGCTAAATCGATAACTCCACCAGCTGTATTTTATTTCTTCTGGATGAAGTGCTCTGAATGTGTCTGTAAATCCGTTATTTAGTAAATTTGTGAATGCTTCTCTTTCTTCATCACTAAATCCTGGATTGCCTCTGTTGGCTTTAGGATTTGTTAGATCAATTTCTTGGTGAGCAACGTTTAAATCACCACAAAGAATTATGGGTTTTTCTTTTTCTAACTTTTTTAAGAACTTAAGAATTTCTTTTTCATATTTCAGTCTAAAATCCATACGAACTAATTCAGGTTGCGCGTTTGGAACATAAGTTGTAACAACAAAAAAGTCTTGAAGTTCAATTGCTAGAACTCTACCTTCATTATCTATTTCCTCAACTCCTATGTTGTGAATAACTCTTAATGGTTTGTGTCTGGTATAAATTGCGGTTCCACTATATCCTTTCTTTACAGCAGAAGAGAAGTAAGAGGTATACCCATCAATGTTTTTTATTTGACTTGATAGTTGATCTTCTTGAGCTTTTGTTTCTTGTAAGCAAAGAATATCTGGAGTATATTCTCTAACAAAATCAACAAAACCTTTTTTTTCAACAGCACGAAGGCCATTAACATTCCATGATATTAATTGCATTTTATTTTCTCTCCTCTATAATGTCTCTTAAATGTTTTATTCCTACAAATATTGCTCCAAATGTGATTGTGATGCTTAGAGTTAAGAATGAAACGGTGTTTTTTATTTTTTCATTCTTTATGTTTGCGGCTTCGCTTGCGCTCATATAATTCATGTCTGTTTGCACATTTCCTAGAAATATTTTGTTACTTGTCTCGTTTTTTTTGTAGAAAAAGCTTATATTATTTTGTTCGTTTTCTACTAATGGGTTTTGAATATTGAATGCGACTAATGTTGATTTTTCGTCTTCTTTTACTTTGTTACTTCCATAGTTGATATGTTCTATTTCTATAGTTTCATCGTTAATTCTTATATTTGTAAGATTATATTTTGAATATTTTTTTTGTTTAAATATTATTTGACACGTTAATTTATCTCCATAAACTGCTTCAACATATTTTGAACTAAAACAATGGAGATTTTCGATTATTTCAAAATCTTCTTTTATTAGGTGGTTTTTTTCGTTTGGTTTTATTTCTTTTTCGAATGAGAAATTATTTTGAATTTGATTTAACGCTAAACTGGCTGAGAAAACTATTATTATCGACGCTAGGAAAAAGCTAGATCTTGCATACCAATTTATTTTCTTACTTTTTAACAATTTTATTCCTATTATTGCTGCAAATAACATTATTATTGGAACTATTGTTGTTGTATTAACTCCAAGAAATCTAAATATTTGATTTGATTGTTCTTTTATTACTTTTATTGTGCTTACATAAATTAAGAAACTTGTTGCCAATAACAATACTATTCCATAAATATTAACTCCTTTAAGAAATCTTTTTTCTTCTTTTTCTTTATTTTTTTTCAAATGTATTCCACAATAATCTTGACCTTTCTTTGCTTTTCTTTGGCAAGTATTTCCATTCTTAGTTTTAGCCAAACATTGCTTTTCATCTATTTCTTTCTTTTTGTTGGCTTGAATATTGTGCTTTCTCATGGTTTTTCTCTTTATCTATGTCTTTTTAAGTTTTGTGTAGTGAGTTTTATTTTCACAAACCTTTTAAATTGAATTTTGACTTTATCTGTTGGTTATTGGTTTCTTGGGTTAGGTTTGGTGAAATTTATGAAATTTAATGTTAAACAATTATTGTTAGTTTTGGTTGTAATTTCAATGTTCTCTTTTGTTGCTTGTACTTCTGTTCCAGATGATATAGAATCTGCAAGTGTTAGTGACATCTCAACACAGGCTACGGATTTAAGTGCTGTGACTTGGAAGCCAATAAATATGGATTCTTCTTCTTTTGAATTTGAAGGATATGCTCCGGGTAAAAGTCATGTTGGAACTTTTGGTTCTTGGAGTGGAGATTTAGGTTTTGAAGGAGATAAACTTGTTGCTGCTAGAGGGACTATTGATCCTTCAACAGTTGATGCTGGAATTGATGGTTTGAATAATCATTTGAAAAGTGATGATTTTTTTGATGTTGAAGTTTATCCACAAATAACTATTCAGTCAACAAAAATTGATTATGACTCTTCTACTATGTTTGCTGATTTAACATTTCATGGAGTTACAAAAACAATAAGTTTTCCTATAGGATTGGTTGAGGGTGGTATAAAAGCTGATTTCTTGCTTGATACAACCCCTTTTAACATTAAATATGTGGCTATCAACAAAGATGTTAGGATTGCTTTTGAACTTGTAGTTTAAGTTCATTTTTATTTTTTTTACTTCTTCATTTTTTGAATATTGAGTTCTTAATAGTTCTATTTATAAATAGATATAGTAACATATATATTCTATAACCTCTTAATCTTGCTTTAAAGGTGTATTTTGATGGACAGGCAAATGATGTCTTCAAGAGATATTCGATCGGTTGGATATGATAAAAACGAATCGACGTTGGAAATAGAGTTGGCTAATGGGGTCTTGTACAGATATAAAATGGTGGGTGAAGAAATCTATGAGGCTTTAGTAAATTCAAACAATTCTGATGAATATTTTCATGAAATGATTGAGGAAAATTATCCGAAATTAAAAATAGTCTAAAATTTGAACAGTTTATTTTCAAAATCGACAACACAATTGTCTTTGACGAAGATTCCTTCAGATTTTAATAAATTGATTTTTTTAGCTACTGCCGCGCCATTGGTTTCACCCATAAAACCGCCAATTTGTCCATTTGATTTTACAACACGGTGACATGGAACGATTGGTGCAAACGGATTTCTTCTTAGAACTTGACCTATTGCTTGATATGATTTGGAGTTAATTGATTTAGCGAGTTCTCTATATGTTGTTACTTTGCCTTTTGGAACTTTCTTAAGATTAGAATATACCTTTTCTGCAAATTCACTTACTTTTTCTTTCATGTTCTTTTTTCAATTATTTTTTTAGTTAAAAAACTTATCATAATCAAATCATTTATAAATAAGACTTATTGAATTAATAATGATGAAATACACTTTACAACATAATGTCGAAATGGAACTAAATACTATTGTTCTTGATTTGAATGGTACTTTATCTGTTCATGGCAAAATTGTTGAAGGGGTGCAAAGTAGAATAAGTAATTTGAAAAATCTTGGCTTTAAAATAATTCTTCTAACTGGAGACCAAAGAGGAACTGCAAAAAATATTGCAAGTGACTTGGGAATTGAAGTTTTGGTTGCGGGAACTGAGACTCAAAAAGAACATGCAATGAAGAAATTTGATAAAGATACGACGGTGGCAATAGGAAATGCACGAATTGATATTGGGATGTTTAGACATGCAAAATTAAGAATTGCAACTCTTCAAGGAGAAGGTATTCATCCAAAAATTTTAACTAATGTTGATATTATTGTAACCTCAATAAATGATGCTCTGGACTTACTTCTAAAAGTTGATTCTTTAGCTGCAACGTTAAAAGAATAATTAAACTAATTTTCTATAAACTTCTTCTAAAACTGATTTTTCACTTGGATTTCCATGGAACCAAAGATCTAATCCATCATCATCAAAACGAGGGACTATATGGAAATGAAAGTGCATTACTGATTGTTGTGCTGATTTTCCGGATGCGTTTAAAACGTTAACTCCTGTTGCGCCAAGTCTTTCTTTAACTAATAGTGACATTTTTTTGCTGATTGTTGCTAACTGTTTTAGTGTTTCTTCAGGAATATCAAAAATGTTTTCATGGTGTTGTCTTGGAACAACAAGAAGGTGTCCTGGTGATGCTGATCCTTGGTCAAGAAATGCTTTAACAAGATTGTCCTCATACACTTTGAAAGAAGGAAGTTCGCCTTCAACGATTTTACAAAAAATACAATCAGTCATATATAATCACCTTCATTTAAAATATTTATAAACATTATGAATTAAAAATAAAAATAGGATTTAATTTCCTATTTTAGCATTAAGAAATGACTTGCTTTGGTCGTAATTTCTATATGCTTTAGTTTCAATATTTTCAGCACTTTTAGCACTACATTCTGCGATTTTCTCGTTTGTTTCAAAATCTAAAAATGTTATTTTTACAGACGTTACTTTATAGCCTTCTAATGATTCTATTATTTTCTTAGCATTGTCATCTTCTATATTTGAAGCTTCGCCAGTTGCTTTGTTTAAATCTGAATTAAAGTCAGAGAAATTTTCTGCAAAGAACATTTTTGGGAATGATTCACAAAGAGTGTTAATAATCATCGGAGCCATAATGACCTCTTCACCCATAAAAATTGCTGATTCAATAGTATCATTAAAGTAATATTCAAATTCTATTTGAGCAGTTTTGCTTGTTTTGGTTTTTTGGATTGTACCTTTAAAGAATCCTTCTTTATCAATCATGATTTTGTCCTGTAGAATTCCTGTGTCTTCTTCGTAATTAAAATTGCTTTTAGTGTCGTCAGTTATTAAATCCGGACTTAATGCATTAGGGTCAATTTCGTCGTTATTTTTAGAACAACCAATTAATGTTAAACTTAAAATCAGGATTAAACCTATGATTATAATATTTTTTTTCATGTAAAATCACCTTCTTAAACAACTTATTATGTGTTTGTCTTTATAAGTTTTAAGCTAAATTGACTTAAACATGGGTTACTGGTTCAAGTTTACCATCTGGAAGAACTAACAAACCATAAAAATGAATTGCTCTCTCTTCACTAGAAATTTCATATTTTTTTCTTACTGCTTCTTCTATTTCAGAAGGTACGTTTCTTGCTAGTTTTAAAAATTCTCTAATATTCTCTTTGCTATCATCAATTAATCTGCACCGACGAAATATTCCTTGTTTAAGATATTTCATAATAATAATTCTTTTCTTTTGAGCGATACTCATTCCAGAAATGTTCCCTGCACGTTCTATGTAAATAACTTCTTTATTATCGATGTCAATTCCTTGATCTCGGAAAGTTTGTAGGAATAATTCCTTGTTTTCTAAATCTTTACGCGCAGTAAGAAGAATAATTTTACTTTTACTTTCAGTAGTTTCAATTCCACGAATAATATTCTTTACTTGATTGATTATTGATTTAATGGGTTCGGAGGTTTCATAAAATAGTTTAGAATCTACAAATTCAGAGAAATCTAATTCTTCTCCTGATTTAAGAATATAATTATTAAATTCTTGATTGCTAAGCTCTTTTATTTTTTTATTGTCTTTTTTGACGATGACTTTTGCAGATGTGTGAAACAAGGTCTCATCTATATCGACAAATGTAATTCCATACCCATAATTATCTTCTCTCATACCTGTTTTAGTTAAAGACCGTAGTTTTATAAATATGTGTGTTGTTTCATTAAATTATGCACGTTAAGAAAATAGCTGTAACTCAAGAGAAAAGGATTTATCCAATTGATGACTTAAATAGATCTATAAGCCTAAATGAGGGTGCAGTTGACAGACAAATTTTAATCGATGCTAATCATGATGGAATAATAAAAACAACGACAGGTCATGAATTGTTGTTTTGTGATGCTAATTTTAAAGACAATTATGATAGGATGAAAAGAGGTCCTGCTTTAATAATTCCAAAAGATATTGGGTTTGTAATTGCGGAGTGTGCTTTAACAAAAGATAGTGTTGTAATTGATGCTGGTGCTGGGACTGGCGGGAGTACTTGTCTATTGGCGGGAATCTGCAAAACAGTTTATAGCTATGATATTGAACCAAAACATCTTAAAGTTGTAAGAGAGAATTGTATTCGATTGGACATTGATAATGTTATTTTAGAAGAAGGCGATGTGTGCTCTATAACTGCACCTGAAAAAGTTGATTTGATGTTAATTGATATTCCCAATCCAACTAATGTTCTTGAAAGTGCAAAAAGAAATCTCAAACAAGGCGGGTTTTTAGTTCTTTATACTCCTCATATTAATCAAGTTCAAGAAGTTGTTAAATTATTGGATGATGATTTTAAGTTTGTATCTACTATTGAGCTAATTCAACGAAGATGGGAAGTTGATAATGTTCGTCTAAGACCAAAACATGCGATGCTTGGTCATACTGCTTTCTTAACATTTATTCGTTTATTTAAACGATAAATACGTAAAGTTTAAATTGAGATAAAATAAATTGTATTTAAATGAGGGGTAACTAAAATGTTAGCTTATATACTTATAACTGCTGAAAAAGGGCTTGAACAAGAAATTTATAACGTTTTATCTGATTATAGTGAGATCTTAGGTGTTCATATACTCTTTGGAGAATGGGATCTTCTGGTAAAGCTAGATGTTGAAAATACTGAGGCTTTAGGTACTTTTGTTATGGATAAGGTTAGAGTTATAGAAGGCGTTCAAATGAGTAGCACTTTAATTGTCGCAAAATAAAAAATATTTGTCACTGATAAGTAGTTTCAAATAGATACTTTTATAAATTCTTTACTTTTACTGCCTTTAAACGTCATTAAAGGTATATTTAAATGAATTTTGAAGATATAATCAAACATCATCAACATAATCAACATTCTACAAAATTAGCTTTAGCTGCAACTGAAATAAAGTATTTGCCAAAAGAAATTGATCCTTTAGGAATTGTTAACACTGGTTCTGGTGGGGGTCTTTCAAGAATAATGGCAACACTTGGAGAGGCAACATACGCAGCAGGGTTTGATACAAAATTTATAATTCCTGAGTATTATGATTTGTTTAGAAAAAACTCTCCAAATATGACTGATAAAGAATTTGCGGAAGCTTTTAATGAACTGGCAATGCATCCAAGTGTTCATTTCGTAGATGATGGTTTATTTACGAATGCAACAAAAGTTTATGGTGATTATTCTTATAATTTAAATAAAATTGATACTAGGCGTGCAATTCATTTTTCAAAAGGGATAGTGCGTGCATCAAGACAAATTAATCGAACATATCCAAAAGCAACAAAAATATTTCAATTAAATGAATGGAGTACTGCTTTAGCTGTTGCACCAATAAAAGAATATGATATTTTTGGTAAAACAAAAGTTGAGATGAAATACCATAATTTTCACTCTGAAATTTCTCCGTTGTTTAAAGTTACTAAACAAGGTTTTAACACGCAAAAATATTATGAAAAACTTTTTTATGAAAATAGTTTTCCTTCTGGTAATCATGGAAAAGACATGTATGAATTATATGTTAATTTCTTATTGTCGGGAATGTTTCCAGCTGATTTAATTTCTACTGTGAGTGTTCAATACTTAAATGAAGGGATTGCGAGAGCCATAAGTGATAATTGGAATTTAATTAATGATTATCCTGTTCTTAAACAAATAAAAGATCAGATGGATGCAGGAGTGCTCCAACCTGATTCTGTTATGAGTGGAAAGATGGCTTGGATGATTGCTGATAAATTTATTCATGGTCGAGCAAAAGCAGTTTCTAACAGGCTTGAAAGTACGAGTAATTCTGAGATTGATCCAAATTTACCTGAAGAATTTAGATATGGAACTGAAAACATGCTTGAAGGAAAAAACAAAGCAAAATTGCACTTGCAACAAATTTCAGGTTTAGAAGTTGGGTTAGAACATGGTCTTGGTGGCTGGGCAAATAGATTTAATTTTGATGATGTGCAAAAAGGATTAAAACAATATTTTCCTGTTCTTTACAAATTTCTAAAAAATAATCCTTCTATGCAACAAATATTTACTTGTGATATTCATCCTAATTCTCAAAAAGATTTTGATGATTTCAGGCGAGCACTACCGGGACAAGTAGGGCATTTAACTTTTAGTAATGCAAATGAAAGTCTGATGATGGCTGCGGTAGATCGAATAGACTTGCCTTCGGTGTATGAGCCTGGTGGTTATCCAAACAAAACAGGAACTATTTATGGGGGTCTTCCAATGGTAAGAAATACAGGTGGGTTGGCAGAAACTATTGATTATACTATGAACCCTAACACCTTTACTGGATTTAAATTTAACAATTTGGATGAAGGTGGAATAATGTATGGATTAAATTCATTTAAACATTTTTTTGAGCAAGGACCTGATTTTAGATTTAATCATTTAAGACGAATTCGAGAAAAAGCATTGATTGATGAGAATCCTGCAAGGTTGGTTGAAGATTATATTCCTATATGGGAAGAGATGATTGGAGAAAAAATTATTCTTCGAGATTAAATTTTATTTTTTTAAAATTTATATCCTGCTTTAATTGCTGCTTCTAAACTTTTACTATGATATTCGTTAATCGAAACACCTTCTAGATATAGTTTGTTTGCATTTATTTCTAAACTTTTCCAAAATGCTGTGCCTGCATTGGTTTGACTGTTGGTTTTTACAACGTAGTTAGGAAATTCGCAAGTGTGGTATATTTGATTAATTAATTGAGCATTGAATAATACTCCTAGTTTGAAATTATTCTTTTTTTCTTTTCTAAATTCGCAAACGCCTCTACTACTTATTTCAGGAAATTCTTTTAGTGGATCAAAACTTGTGATGAGAATAATTTGATTGTATTTTGTCGTTGGTCTATCATCTTCATATTTGTATTCGTCTGTGTTGTTGAATAGTTTAATATGTGTTATGCCTGTATTTTGATTTAATAATACGTGGTAGAAATTTAGACTTTCCATGAAACCTGTTTGAGGTTCTTCAATTTGTTTTTCACAAATAGTTTGAGAATTATATTGAATGTTTTGTTTAGTAAAATCTTCAAGATAACTTTTAATCAGTTCAGCTGTAACCATTTATAAGTGACAAAGAACGGGTTTCTTTTTAAATACTTTACGCTCGTTTTTGAATTTCTTGAGCGAATTCTCGAGCTCTCTGAAGATCGCGTTTATTAGGTCGACCTTTATTAACTCCGCCGATAAGTCGCACTAGAGGGCCTGCAGAGTCCCATCCACGACATGAAAAAGAACCTAATATTTTAGCTTGTTTTCTAGAAAGAGTACTTATTATGTTTCTATTAAATTTATTTTTCATAATATTTGTTTGTTTAACGCCGCTAGTGGAGAAAATGAATACTGGCTTATCTTTCAAGTTGTTGATTTCAATGACTTCAAGAATTGTTTTATGAAAATCTGCTTCGTAAATACCTGAACCAAAACCAATTAATTCAAAATCCTTTAAATCATGTTTTTTAGCTTCAGAGGCTGTTAAAAGCTTTGCATCGAGAACGTCGGCCATGGCTACGGCTATCTTTTCCGTATTTTTATGATGTACTGAGTGGTAGATGATTGCTATTTTGTGTTCTTTTTTGATTTTATTCATAAATTCACCTATTATGTTGCCCCTAAGGAGTAAATTAACTTAGAAGTATATAATATTTACTTTATCTGATTTGTTTTGCTTTATTTGGCATCACTAACCATAATATAAATTTCCTGAATTTTTCTGTTCACGATCTTTTTGAGAGTCTAATTTGTTGACTCTAGGGCGGTTGTTTGACTCATCTCGACGGAAAGTGATGTCAAGACCATCTAGGAAATTGTTCATTCCATCAACCATTGTAAATGGTCCTTTAACTAAACCTTTAATTGCTGGTTTTCCATCAAAAACGAGAAGACGTTTAGAAATATAGTCAATAAATAATAAATCATGATCGACAACTAATGCGCTGCCGTTTTGAGTGTCCATCATTGTTGAAATAACTTTTGAAAGAGAAAGTCTTTGTTCGACATCAAGATATGCGCTTGGTTCGTCAAGAAGATATAAATCTGCTTGTTTGGATAGTGTTTTTGCAATAGCAACACGCTGAAGTTCTCCACCAGACAGATCTGAAAGTTGAAGATCGAGAAGTTTATCGATAGCTAGAGGCTTAATTAGTTGAAGTTCATATTTTAGTGCATCTTTGAGATATAATCTGACAATGTCATCTCCTGACTCAATATACTGTGGTTTATATGCGACAGTAAGCTCGTTTCTGGTCTCATCGATTTCAAGTTTAAAGCTAGCTTCTCCTTTAGAAGCACTAACTAATTCTTTTACAAAACTGGTTTTTCCAATACCATTTTCTCCAAGTATACCAATAACATCGTGACGATGAACTGTTCCTTCTTCTGCGGAAAATGAAAACTCTCCTAATTTTTTTTCAAAACCAGGCCAAGAAACTAATTTTAATTTAGAAATTTCTGTCTCGGTTGGATGCATATCAAATCTAATCTCTTGATCTCTAAAACGAATATTTTCTTCTCGCAAGAAACCTGACAAATAAGTATTGATTCCATTCTTTGTAGCTTTAAGTCCACTGACAACACCGTAAGCGGATTCTTGCCCATAAAGAAGATGAACATTATCTGTTAAGTAATCAAGAATAATTAAGTCATGTTCAATGACCATTACTGCAGTATTTTCATTTGCCATTTCACGAATAAATTTTGCAACTTTAAGTCTCTGTTTAATATCAAGATAACTAGTTGGTTCGTCAAAAAAATAAACATTTGCATCACGAAGAACACAAGCTGCAATAGCAACACGTTGAAGTTCTCCACCACTAACTTGTTTAATATCCCGATCTAAGATGTGAGTAAGTTCTAAAATTTCAACAATTTCATCGAATGCATTTTTCTCATCTACTTTAGAAAGTAAATCTTTAACTTTTCCATCAAAAGATTTAGGAATGAGTTCAACTTGTTGTGGTTTATAAGAAATTCTAATTTCTCCTTTTTCTAATTTTTCAAAATAATTTTGAGCCTCAGTTCCTTTAAACCAATCAATTAATGCTCTAAATCCTGTGTTTTGTTTTTCATTTGCGTCTGTTTCTAATTTGCCAAAATTTGGTTTTAGAACTCCTGCTAAAACTTTCATGGCTGTAGACTTACCAATACCGTTTCGACCAAGAAGACCCCCAACTTTACCAAAAACAGGAACTGGAAGACTGTAAAGAGCGAATGCGTTTTCTCCATAACGATGAATTGGATCTGATTTTAATTCTTCAGGAAGATTAATGATTTCGATTGCACCATAAGGACAAATTTTAGGACAAATACCACAACCAACACAAATTGATTCTTCGATACCTGCCTTTTTGTTATCATCAATGAAAATACAAGGTTCTCCCATCTTATTAATAGGGCACTTTTTAAGACAAAGTTC
>JAFGOT010000033.1 GCA_016926395.1 Candidatus Woesearchaeota archaeon | reverse complement strand
TTGTTTTTATCCCAATAAGCTTTCCATTTAGCTTCTATTTCTTTGAAGTCGTATTTTTGAGGTAATTCCATTTTAATTTGTTCTCCAAATTTTGTTTTTACTTGAATTGTTTATTATGATAAAAAATAAAGTTTGATATTTTTGTTTCTATGAGAATGAGTTTTTACTAACGCACGAGTACGCTAAAGACAGTTTCTTTGAATAGGATGAACATGTGCATATTAGTTACCTTTTTTATGTTGGTTTTATTTAAAGTTTTGTATAAATAAAATAAAAATAAAAATTCACTAAATCTATTCTGACTTAGATTCTTCTTTTTTAACTTCTTTTTTTGATTCTTTAACTTTGAATTCAATTGAAGCGATATTTGTTAATCGTTTGATATCTTCTCCTAAAGGAAGGGTTAGATTTTCAGGAAGAGCCGAAGCAACAGTGATTGTAGCAAGTTTTTCATCTGCTTCAATATTAACAACTGGGAAGTTCATTAAATTAAAGAACGCTGTAACTTGTTCTTTTTTATCTGTGATGATTCTTTTAACTTCAACATCATAAACAACATCTTTTGAAGATAATGGGTGATTAAAGTCAACCATAACACGACCGCCACTAACAGTTCGGATAGTTCCGATTTGGCCATCAATATTAACCTGAAGTCCAGGGAATGGTCTGATTTGTTCTTTAGTGAATACTTTAGCAGGAACTAGTTGAATTTTACTAGCTGTTTTTTTACCAAAAGCATCGATGTCAGCAATTTCAAAACTATGTTTTCCAATATCTTTTCCAACTAATGCATTATCAAGACCTGGAATAACTTGTTGTTCTCCAACAACAATAATCATCGGACCATATTTGGTCTTTTCGTCAAATAATCCTTCTTTTTTAGCAACTTCTGCGTTTGTAGTGTCAAAAACTGCTTTAGATTCGTCATTTAATTTTCCAGTATATTCAATTTCGATAAAATCTCCTTGTTTGATTGCCATAATAATTCACCATAAATTACCGAACCATTGATTCGTGTATGGCTTGGTAAATTACATCTCCCTTTTAAATATAACTAAACCAATTATTTATAAATGCCTTCTTGCTTGTAGGTTATTATGGGTTTATTCACAAAAAAAGCTAAGGTTATACTTGACACCAATTTTTTACTGCAACTAGGAAAAGGTGTTGATATATTTACAGAAATAGAGCGAGTAATAGTTGAACCCTATGAGTTATATTATATTGATCAAACTTTAATTGAGTTAAAAAACATAATGGATGGCAAAGCAAAAGGTCGAACAAAAGGGGCTGATAAGTTCAATGCGAAGCTTGCTTTTATCTTAATTCAACAAAAAGGTTTAAAAACGCTGAAAAGTTCCTCTGAGTATGTCGATGATGCAATTGTTGCAATCGCTGAAAAAGGCGTTTATGTAGCGACAATGGATGCAAATCTTCAACGCAGAGTTGACAAAAAAGGGGCTAAGGTCTTAATTACTAGGCAAAATTCGCACGTAGTAATCAAAGAAAAGGTCTAAAACTAGGGTTTTGAGCACATTTCTATTCGTGCAAGACAAATCCAAACCACAGCAGTAATCTGTGTTCAGAGTTCTGCACACGGTTAAAGGAGGCAAAAGAAAATGTTTTACGCAGTTCAAGTACAAGATTATATTAGAGTTCCACCAACAGAATTCTCAAAAGAATTAGATTTGGCAGTAATTGGTCAAGTTAAAGCAAAATTTGCAGGTTATATTTCTAAAGATTTAGGATATGTTATTGATGTTATTGATTTAATTGGCGTTGAAGAAGGAATTATTGTTCCTGGAGATGGCGCTGCTTTTTACAAAGCTAAGTTTGAGCTTTTAGCTTACTTACCTGAACTTCAAGAAACAGTTGTTGGTAAAGTAAAAGACATCACTGATTTTGGTGCATTCGTCACTCTTGGTCCAGTTGAAGGAATGGTTCATATTGGTCAAACAATGAATGACTTTGTATCTTTTAGTAAGGAAAAAGTTCTAGCTGGAAAAGAAACTAAACGAACATTAAAAGTTGGTGACAAATGTTTCGCAAAAATTGTTGCAGTGTCCTTTAAAGATATTACTAACCCAAAGATTGGTATGACTATGCGTCAACCAGGACTTGGAAAAGTTGATTGGTTTGAAGAAGACTTAAAAATTAAACCAGCAGCTGAGTAAAAAAGCGATCCGCAATCAGATAATCTGTGAGCGGAATTTATTTTTTATTTTACGTTTTCCAAGAATTGTGCAATTTTTAATTGCGTGCATTTCTTACAATGTGCTGATAATCTTTGATTGTTGAGCATTTTTTCTTAGGCGAAAACGTTTTATAGGGATAAAGAGTTCTTATCTATCTAATTAAAGCGGATTTGTTAACTTTTTTAAGTAAGAACTATCGATTGTTACTCGCGAGAAGCAAAAAGTTTATATAGCAATAATTTCCGCTTATAATAATAAATAAAGTATGGTGTTGTAATATGAAAACATGGTATAAAAAATTAGGTTACTACGAAAACCCTTTTCTGATTAATCCTTTAAATGAAAATACAAACCTTATTGGCTTGGAAGATGAAGTAAAGGATGTTCTTTATTATGTTCGAAGTGGGTCAATGGTTTTTGTTGAAGGAGCTGCAGGTTCTGGCAAAACTAAATTCTTAAAAGAAATCATAAAAAATTTCAAAGGAAGAATAATTTATGTTAATGCAGCAAAATTAAAGAAAAATCTTAATGTTGAAGAGCTACTTCAGAACAAAAATGGTGTTAAAGGAAAAGTCTTTAACAAAAAACCAAAACATATGATTTTAATAATTGATAATGTTGCAGAATTATCTCAAGTAAATCTAGAGCGACTAAAATTCTTTTTTGACAATGCGTATTTACAAAGTGTAATTTTCTCAAGTGAATCAATTAAAAAAGTTGGTTTCCCAGAAAGCATGTTAAATAGAATTGGACGAAGAATTATTAAAATAAAGCATTTAACAAAAGAACAAGCTGTTGAACTTGCATTCTCAAGACTTGATGAAGATCCAAATGAAAGTGACTCACTTATTACAAAAGCACAAGTAGAAGAAATCTTTGAAAAGTCAGGAAAAAATCCAAAACAATTCCTTCTAAATCTACATCGAGTGTTTGAAGAAATGGATTTTGAAGAAGCTGAAAAAATAGAAAAAGCTCATCTAAAAGTAATAGAAGATAAACTTGATGAAGAAGATGAAACTGATTACTATATTTCTCTTGGAGCAGATGTTATTGATGCTGAAGAACAAATGACGGATAGTAAAGGAAACAAACTAATGAAAATTGGTGAGTATTACCGGTGTCCTGTTTATGATATGTTTTGTGGAAACTGCGGTGCAATCGTAAAACAAGACGATGTTTCTTGTCCTGAATGTCAGGCAGAATTTGAAAGCAGTGTTGAAGAAGAGCCAAAACAAAACAAATCAAAAAAATCAAAGAAAGGTGAAGCAAATGCCTAAAGAACTTTTATGGTACGAAAAATTAGGGTACGCATACAATCCCTTTACAATAAAACCAGGTTTCTTCGATGACGAAGTAGTTGGTTATGATAAAGAAGTGGATAAATTAGTTGACTCTTTAACTGAAGATGAAATGTATTTTTTAGAAGGAGATTTTGGCCTTGGAAAAACAACTATTCTAAGATATTTAATTAATGAATTCTCTGGACGAAAAAAAGTAATATACATTTCTAGAAATAGAAATGATAGAGCATTCAATTACTCGTCTCTTCTAAAAGGTGCTAGTACTGGATTAAAAAAAGTATTTGGTGTGAAAGCAAAAAACGTATTATTAATTGTGGATGAAACTGCAAAAATAAATGCTGAAGATTGCCGACAAATTGAATATTATTTTGATGAAGGGTATATTGGTTCTGTTTTGTTCATTGACAAATCATTAGAAGAATCAAGAATTTCTGCAAATCTAAAAGAACGAATTGGAAAAAATATAATTCAATTGAAACCTTTAGATGTAAAATCTGCAGTTGAACTTGCAAGAAGTAGATTGGATGGTAATGATGAATTCATAACCGATGATCTAATTAAATCTGTTTACGAAAAATCTTTCAAAAACACAAGACGATTCTTAGAAAACATGGAAGATGTTTTCCGGCATGCTGTTGAAAACGAACGTGATAGTGTTTCAAAGGATGATTTAGCAATACTCTAAGAGTGTTAAACATACTTGCTTGTTATGTTGCAATTCTTTAGATTGCATTTTTTATTTTTTTGTTTACTTCTTTAATTCTTTTTTAAATAATCGCGAAGCTTTATAAAGGGATTTGTGTTTAGAACAATCATGTCAACTGAGTTAGGTGAAAAAGCAATAATCGGGCTTATAGAGCCTGTAATGCTCCAAGGAAAGAAGCAAAATGCTATTTTTAAAGCGAAGGTAGATACTGGAGCAACAAAAAGTTCGATTGATGAATCTTTAGTTCCTGTACTTGGTCTTGGGCCAATTATTGGAGAAACAACTGTAAAAAATGCAAATGGAACAGAAAAAAGGGGCTTTGTTGACATAACTGTTGAAATTGCAGGACACACAGTGACTGAACACTTTACGATTGCAAACCGGACTCATATGCGATTCCCTATCCTGATTGGTAAAAATATTTTAAGAAAAGGCGGATTCTTAATTGATCCAAATAGAAAAACGAGAATGTTTAGAAAATGAATGCAGCAGTAGTGAGTTTAGGAAGTGACTCGAGTAAATGGACAATAGATGCTATGAAAAAATATTTTGATGAAGTGGATGATATTGATATTAGACATTTAGAAATTAATTTTAGTGGGAAAAAAGCTCAGATTTTATACAAAGGAGAACCCTTAAAATCTTATGACTGTTTATTTGCAAAAGGTTCTTTTCGATACGCAAACTTATTACAATCCTTAACTGTTCTTTTAGATGGTGTTACTTACTTACCTTTAGAAGATAAAGCATTTGTTGTAGCGCACGATAAACTTCTAACTCAATTAGAACTTCAAAGAAACAATATACCTATGCCAACAACTCACTTAGCATCAACTATTGCAGCAGCAAGAGAAATGCTTGAACGATTAAATTATCCTATTATTATGAAGTTCCCTCAAGGAACGCAAGGAAAAGGTGTTTTATTTGCAGATTCGTTTGCAAGTGCATCTTCCATACTTGATGCTTTATCAACACTAAGACAACCCTTCATTATTCAAGAATATGTTGAAACAGGTGGAACTGACGTTCGTGCTTTTGTTGTTGGTGACAAAGTAGTCGCTGCTTACAAACGAGTGGCTAACAAACGAGAAGTGCGATCTAATATTCATGCTGGTGGTGTTGGAGAAGCAATAGACTTAGATGAAGAATCAAGACGAGTGGCGATAAAAGCTTCAAAAGCAATAGGAGCTCCTATTTGTGGAGTTGATCTTCTTATTTCAAAAATTAAAGGTCCTTTAGTTATTGAATTAAATGTAAGCCCTGGTCTTCAAGGAATAACTCAATATACAGGTATTGATGTTGCTGATAAAATTGCCTTATTTTTACATGAACAAACTTCTAAGAAAAGAGGAAAAGAACTAAAACGAGGAGCCGAAGATTTCATGATGGAAAACCTAGAGCGAGTAGATGTTGAAATTAACACTTTGATAACTAATCTTGACTTTAGAGGAAATAGAGTTTTGCTTCCAGAAGTGGTTTCTAAGGTAGCTGGACTTAATGATGGTGATTACGAATTTAAGTTTAAGAAAGGCGAAATAGTTTTGAAAAAGTTTGATCTTAGTTAGGCAAACATTTATAAACCATTTTCTTTAGTTTTTAACCTTGTGAGTTAGTGTGAGTCAGAAAGGTCAAATTACTATGTTAGTTATTGTTGGAATTGCAATACTTGTAGGAGTTCTAGCAGTCTTCTATTTTACATCTGAACGGCAAGGTGTTCAAGATTTTGATACGAGTTTATTGTCTGCTGATGGTTCTGTAACGCCAAGGAGTTTAGAAACATATACAAAAAGTTGTTTAGAATCTACTTTCAAAGAGACTCCTACTTCTGTTTTAGCAAATCATTTCTATCTTCAAAATAAAAATATGATTCGAGAAAATATTCCTTATTTCTATTTTAGTGGACTTTCAACGTTACCAACGAAACAGGAACTTCAAGATAGATATGCACAAGATTATCGTGATGAGGTTATTAGTTGTATAGATGGATTTGAAATATTTTCAAAATATTTAGAAGGCGATTTAATTTATGATGATAGTTTGGTTGATTTAAAGACTTTTGTTGAAGAAGGAGAGATTACTGTAACGGTTGATACTCATGCTACTTTAACTGATTCAACAGGCGCTACCCAAACTCAAGGCCCTGTTAGTTATACTTTTGCTTCTAATATAGGTTCAATATATCATACAATTGATTTATTGTTAAATCCTATTCAACCTTATGATTTTTTTTACGAACCGGGTGTTAGTTATGCTACTCAAAGAGGGTTTGTCTACATGATAACTCCTGAAAGAGATGGCGATTTGGTATTTTATTTGAATGAATTGGAGAATGAACAGTTATCTTATGTGTTCTCATTTCATGGTTTATTTTCAAGTTAATAATTAAGGAGATATTATGATGGTAAATAATAAGTTGGTATTTTTAGGATTAGTGTTTGTGATTTTAACAGCGGGTTTAACCTTTGCTTTAACTGAATCTGATTTTGAAGCAGGTTTAGATAATATAAATTCTCAAGGCGTTGTGTCAACTCCCGATTATCAAACCCCTGATTTAAAATGGTTTGCTGATGAGGAAGCGAGAACTTCTTTTCTAAATAATCAAAACACTTTTTCATGGAAGGGTTATGATGAAGATCTTTCTGGGAAAAGACTTCTTATTATTGCAGATTCTAGTGATTGGCAATCGGTTTTAAAAGCAACCACTTTAGCTACTAACATCCAATTATATCGTCCTTCTTCTGGCGAGGGTTCTTTGAGAATCTCAGATTATGAGGGTTTTGGTGTTGTTCATGAGGGAGATTACTATCCTATTAGAAAATTGTTAGAGAATGGACTTTATGATGCTGTTTTGGCTTTTGGGAAAAACTCTTTTTGTGATGAATCTAAAAACAAGCAAAGTTTCTTTGCGTCTTATAAGAATGAATCTGTTTATTGTATGGACAATTCTGATTACATTAATAGATGGGCAACTAAAAATTCAGGATCCACTAACACTCCATCTCAAAATTTATTATTAGTTGTTTCAGAAAATAATTACGATGCAGCTATAATTGCTTCTACAATTGCATCAACTTTGAATGCTCCTTTATTAATTGATGGTGTTGATCGTTTTGTTTCCTCAAATGAACGTTTATATTTTGGAAACTATGCTTATTTTTTACCAACTTATGCTGATCGAACTCCTAATGTTAAGATAATAACTGTTGTAAATGATCAGGCAAGTTCTTTAACTCAACTTTATCCTTCTTCTGATGCCGCGAATTTCACAACAAATTTTAGAAATATACAGGAAAAATACAAAGGCACTAACAAATATCCAAGTCAATTCATGGAGCAATCTATTTTTGAATTGAATACTAATGCTGCAAAGTTATATTCATTTCAAACTAAACTTTTAAGCTACAAAAGAAAATATGCTACTCCTTTAAACCCTGGTGATGTAAAACAAAGAATTGATGATCACTTGATAGTTTATAACCCAAAAGATATTGATGGTTTTTGTTCAACTAAATATTCTGAATACTTAAAAGAAACATCTGGACTATCTAAAGCGCCTTCTACTTTTTGTAGAGATTCTTTAGTAGTTCCATATTTTGCAGCTGTTAGAGGTGGAATCTTAATGCCTCTTAGAGGAGATGCAGATTTGGTTGTAAGTAATTTTAATGAAGATCTCGGTATTTTTTTAGCGGATGTTTCCAAAGAAAATAGCTTAAACTCTGATTTGACATATTCGTTTTTTGGTCTTAAGGGTAAATCTAATGTTTTAATTAATTCATTAAGAAATCTTTTCTGGCAACAAAAAATATTTAGACAAGAGGATAATATAAAAGATTCTAAGGAAATATTTGTAAGTGTTATTGGAAATCCTTATACTGTTCCATTTTTTTATAATGATCAGTTTTTTCAAATAACCACTGAACCTTATTTATTAGCAGATAAATCTTACAAAAATTTAGCTGATAAACAAGAATTGTTTTGGGATATTACTCGAGTTGGATGGTTAACTGGTTTGACTCCTGGAGATACAGCTGCTCTTGTTACTAAAAGTTTCTTTAATGGATACCTTCATTCCAGATATACTGATTCTAATCTTGCAAATGATGATGGTTTGGTTTATGGTCGTTTTTATGATAATAATGTGAAACAAAAATTAAGTGTTGGTCTAGCTACAACAACTTCTTCTGATTTTAGATTTACTGATCCGTTTGTATGGCAAGACTTAAGTAATTTTGCTGGTGATCAAAGATTACCTTCTGATCCTATTTCCATAACACCTATGTTCATAGAACAAATTTGTAATGCTAAATCTAACAGTATTCAAATATATTCAAAAGAAGAAGATTCAAAGAACATAAAGAATAGCGAAGGACTTCCGTACTTAGATGCTTTTTCAATGGATATTCAATTTGATTATGATAAAGATAAAGTTCTTGATGTCTCAAGTAGACAACTTAAAAAACTTGTTGATGATTGGAATTCTTTAGAAAAACAATTAGGAACTAGTAATTTGATTAGTATAAAATTATCTGCAAATACTGATGCTGATGGAACTAATGAATATAACAAAGATTTGTCTCAAAGAAGAGCAAATGCTGTTGAAAAACTACTAAAGGATTATGGTTTCTCAGGAACTATTGTTTCTGAAGCTAATGGTGAAGAAAAACCACGTAACTTAACCCAAGAAGATATAGACTTATATTTATCTGATTATATTGTTCCTAATAAATTAACTTTTGAACCTCATGAGTTAACTCAAGATTATATTGATTCTGTTTGGGACAAATGTAAACTTTTGGATGATGATTTTTCAGATGCTACTTGTGATTATCTTAGAAAAGAAGTTTTGATGAGACTTAATCGACGTGTTGATTTTGAAGTATCTATTAAAGAATCTCCAAGAGTAACAAAAGAAACCGTTGATGGTAAAGATAAATATTTAATTTCCCTTCCTCAACAAGAAATATCTAAATCTTCTGATTGTACTAAAACAGAATTTAATTACATGAATTATGATATTTTTTATTATCTTGGCGATAAAGATGTTGATGGTGGTTTGAAAGGAATGCCTACTTTAGGTGTTGATGAAAAATCTAAAAATAACTTGATGTTTTTTGAAACTAATGCTAATCTTTTAGATTTTGACTCTAACGAACCGCCTTTAGCGCTTAGATATTTAAGAGAAGGTTCTCGAGGAATTTATATTTCTTCTTCTGAGAATTCTATTAAATCTAATCAAGGCCAATTTTTCTTAAGAGTTCTAAGACGACCTTATGAAACAAACCTTAAAACTGGTGAACTTCCATCTGTTTTATTTGGAAATTATATAAAATGGGTCCCTTCTGAGTCTAGATTGGAATCTTGTATTTCTGGAGGATCTTGTGAAGCAGACACCTTATTAGAACGAGCTCAAAGTCGTTACGATAATAAGTTTAGATTGTTAGGTGATCCTTTATCAACTGTTATGAATCAACAGAATTTTAGAGGTGCTGCAGATTTAGTTCCTGTATCTAAATCATTAGAAGAATCAAGACCAATGATTTTATTCTCTGCAATAAAACAGTCAGATGTTGCTTTCTTAAACTCTGTTAATGATCGTGTTAAAATTAAATCAATGAAAGACGGTGTGTTTGAATGGTGGTCTTCTGCTTTAAAATCAGATTTCTCAACACAATCAAATATTATTCCTGTTTTGGCTGATGGTAATTCGAAAAAAGCTACTGTTTTAGTAGCTTCAAGTGAGCCTGTTTTTGTTGAAGCAACTTTAATTGATTTAGCGGTTGATGGATGTATTGAAAATGTTGTTGGTTCAACAGTTTTTGAAAGAGATCCTAAATTGAAAATAAAACTGGAACTTCCTGGTTTAAAATTTAACAAGTTTGAATCTTACTGTCCATATCAATCTTTCTCTGAAAAACTTAAAGAGAAAAGAGCAAAGAAAAGTTCAGGAACATATAGCGCTATATCTACTGGTTCTGGTAGTTTTGAGTTATCATACACTCCTGGAAAAGTTGTTTCTTTTGGAACTCCAACTGATTATAAAAAATCAGGTTTTACAGAATGTAAAAAAGCATCAAAAGGAGATGTTTACTCTGAAGACGATTTCCAAATGTTTTTGAATGTGGATGGTATTAAACCTCTTGATTTATACATCTGTGAAGTTGAAGTACCTGGTCTGGATGCTTCAACCACTTTGGTTAATAAAGTTGATCGAAAAGCAACTGCTTTTTACAAAGATGCTTTGGTGAGATTTGAAATTGTTGATAAGTTTGATAAAAAAGAAGGTGGTGGAGAAACTAATACTTTTTCAGCATCTTCAACTTTAAGATTGAGATACGTTTATGATTTGGATGCTTTAAATTCTAAATTGGCGTCAAAAGAAACTAAAGGAAAAATTGACGGATCTAGTACTCCTGATGTTGATGTTGATGTTGGAAGTTTTGTTCAACCAATTAAAGGCAAAAAAATCTTAGAAGATGGTATATTAAATTTTAAGTTAACTTCAGAATATTTTACTGGAATGAGAACTAGTATGGTTAAAGGAAATGAACTTGGTGGAAAATACAATCAACCAAACTCTCTTTTATATCTACAAACTGGTTATGAAATTCTAGATTTAAGACCTAGATCTGATTGGAATGAAAAAATATCTGATTATTGGGTTGTTTCAAATCCTTTTTACTATGGTGGTTCTGCATGGTTTAGAGGTGCAGTTGTAACTGATGAATCTAAAATAGGCGGACTTAACTTATCTAGTATTAATACGCCTAACTTAAACACTGAACGATCTAACTGGGAATCTGAATTTGATAGATTGACAAAGGATGAGAAAACTTTATTCCCTGACTTTAGAGACTCTATTTTAGCTTCTCTGATGCGACCAGATAAACTGTCTGCTGTTGATATGGAAACTTATTATCCTTATGATGTCGCAGCTCAAGTTTGGATACAAAGTGATGTATTCGACGATGGTTCACTAATTATTGATTTGGACTTTGAAGGTAGACCTTATTCTGTTGTTGATGATGTTACTGGGGAAAAGAAACCGAACATCTTAACTGAACGAACAATTCAAGAAGATATTAATGCAGAAATAATGGCTGAATTAAATTCTAAATATCCTGACTTAAGTACTGTTGAGAAGAATGTTTTAGTTTCAAATTATATGGCTGTTACAATCTACCCAAGATTTAAGTTAGCTTCAACTAAATTGTTCAGTGAAGTTTCTCAAGGAATGGATTTGGCTACTAAATATTTAGGTGCTAGTGATTTACTAACCGATCAATTAACTGTTGTGGTTGATGAGCTTGGTGGTAAAGAAATACCTTTATTTGAAACAATTGATTCTAGGTATTTTTTAACAGAGGATGAATATGCTACGTTAAAAGAAGCTGGTTTTGGTTATTCAGGTGCAAATTCCGGAGAACAACACTTTGTAAGTTTAATGGCAACAGAAGATCCTGAATTAAATTGTTACAATGGGGACACTTCCCGATTTAGAGGAGGATATACTTATGTCTTACCTTCATTGACTGCACTTGGTAATGATTTAGGTTTGGAAACAAAAAAACCAGTAATCTATGTTTCATAGATTTTTTCTTTTTTTATTTTCTATTTCTTCTATAAGTTTTCTTCTATATGCTAGTATTTCAGAATTAGTGATTTTGAAATCATCGTTAGTATCAATTTCGTCTAATGTTGTTTCAGGAAATTGACTTAACATTTGAGCTACACCGCCTGATTTTTTGTTTGCAGCAATGTTGCTTTGGTTTATTACTTCTGCAAAGTATGGTGTTGAATCGATTTGATGGACATTTGCATAATTTCCATCTGCAGTTTTTTTCCATAAATGAGTTGCACATTCTGGACTGGTACATGGTAGTGGATTGTATCCTTCTTCAATTAATCTATCGATTGTGTTTAGAACTCTTTTATCTGGTTCTTGAACGAAGGAATGAGAACTAAGACTGGTTAGCAATACAGGTACCATTACATATTGTGCTATTTTTCTTAAACTACCACTCATACATGGTAAAAAATTCCCTTTATTTATAAAGTTTATTCCTTTTTTCGCTTTTTTTAACCACTTTTTCTTGTTTCACAACAAAGAAGCCTTTTTAAATGAATTATTCTTTCCTTAACGCTATGATTTTACTCTATATAATAATTGCAACGATTTTAGTTAGTTTAACTAGCTTTGTTGGTGTTATTCTTGGTTCAAAACATATAGAGAAAAAATTACATTATTTTGTAACTTTTGCAGCTGCGACACTTTTAGCAGTAGCTTTTTTTGATATGATTCCTGAAAGTCTTGAGGGACTTGAAAGTGCAGGATTTCACAGTCATGAATTGATGGGATTTGTTCTTTTGGGAATATTACTCTTTTTTTTAGTTGAGCGATTTATTCATTGGCATCATTGTGGGCGTGAACATGGGGATTGTGAGAGAAAATCGGCTTCAGGTTCTCTTGTTTTATATGGTGATTTTGTTCATAATTTTATTGATGGACTTTTAATTGCAGGTGCATTTTTAATAAATCCTATAACTGGAATCTTTACAACACTTACTGTTTTAATTCATGAGATTCCTCAAGAATTTGGAGATTTTGCAGTTCTTATTCATAGTGGTTATTCAAAAATAAAAGCTTTGATGCTTAATTTTTATTCTGCTCTTAGTGCAGTGCTTGGTGGAGTTTTAGGTTATTTTGCATTAGATGCTATTCAAGGAGTTGCTCCTTTTGCAGTATTGATTGCAGCTGGTGGTTTTATTTACATTGCTTTATCAGACCTTGTTCCAAGTTTACATAAACATGGGCGGGAAACACTTTGGAAGGAATCAACGATATTTATGATTACGATTGTTTTTTTCTTTTACTTTATACTTTTACTTCATTGAGTTTAAGAAACATTTAAATATGATTTTTTCCTATTTTTTCATATACTTTGTATATTTAAGGTGTGTAATATGGTGAAAAAATTCATTCTTAGTTTTGTGGTATTGTTTATGTTCATTGTAAGTCTTAGTGTTGTTAGTGCTGGCTTTTTAGGCGATGTTTTTTCAGGTAAAATAACTGGCAATGTTGTTTCTGTAAATTTTGAAACAAGTGGCGCTTGGACTACTTGGCTTGATAGAGATAATCCAAGTGGTGCGGGTGATTATGAGGATATAAATGGTTTTGGAGCTGAAACTATTTGTGGTGGAGAACAACCACTAAATATTGAATGTAGACGAAAAACAGATTATATGCCTTGGAATTTAACAGGAGAGTTAGTTCATGCAACTACTAAAACTGGTTGTTGGTGTGTCAACGCTGAACAAAATGGCGGTTATTGTTCCGACTATGAAGTACGATTTTTTTGTGAAGAAATAACTAATCCTCAAGATGGTTGGGGTGCTCCAAATTATGGGGAAAAAGTTCCAAAAGTTTCTTTTTGGCAAGGAAAAGTAAATCAACATTACGATATGGCAAAAGATATTTGGTTCACTGATCTTGATGGTGTTTCTGGTGCAGAACTTGGAGCAACTGATGCTCTAAGAATAAATTATTGTAAAAAATTCTATCCTCACACTGTTGATGTAAAATATATTGGAGATGAATTAATTGGTGACCGGAAAGATAGAGGAAACCTAAAATCTTACTCTTCTACAAAACCAGTTTATGAATGTCTATATGAAGTCCAACCTGAATGTCCATCTCTTGATGATAATACTTACAACTCTGACGTTGTTGTTGCAACAGAAGGAGACGAGATGGTTTATGATGGTCGAGATATAACTTTAGTTCGTGTTGGATTTGATGCAGCCATAATTGATGTTGCTGGACAAACAAAAGTAATATCTAAAGGCGACTACGAAATCTTTGAAGATGCAAATGATTACAAAGTTTCTCTTGTTGACGTTGCTTATCAAGAAGGTTGTCCTGAAAATCAAGCAGCATTAATTTTTGAAGATACTAATGTCCCTGTTAATTGCGATTTGTCTGATTTTCCAAGTTAGGATGAAGATGATTATACAGTTTATACTTTAACTCCTGGTGAAGTTGAAGACGATGTTTATGGAACTTGGCTTCAAGTTTTTGACTTTGAAGATGATACTATTAAAGTTAATTTAGGTGGAGATGTTCAATACGTTGATTATTGTGAAGAATTTGAATTCGACTCTGCTAATGGTGATGAAGTCTTATATTTAGGCCATGAAGGTGATGAACAAGCGACTGTTGCAGTTAAAGAAGGTACTCAAGATATTCGAAACTGTTATTACTCTGGTGATAAAGAAAAATTAGAATTTAGAGAAAGTCAAGAAGTAACTTTAGTAAATGGTTTTGAATTAGAATTAGAATCTGTTGATAGTAAAGAGGACGCGACGTTCAATGTTTATTCTGGTTCGGGAAGCGAATCTTTTGATGTTGAAGCTTGTGAATATTTTGTTGTTCCAGGAACTAACTATACTTTCTATGTTGATTCAATACTTTATGCAGGACAGAATAACAATTACAATCGGGTGACTATATATATTGATGGCAATGCAATAAATGAGGACCCTAATGTTGTTGAAGGTCCTGAGATTAATAACTTAAGAGTAGAAGATGGTATGATTAAATTTGATACTTTTATGATATATAGTGATGTGTATATTGATAATCAACCAGTTGATTTTAATACGGATTGGCTTGGTGGTTCGGTTCACACAGGTTATAGTCTAGTTTGTCAAGAAGGAGATGAATTAAAAGTATCTTATTACAACTCAGTTCAAAATACTTTGACTGTTGCAACTGCTGACATGTCTGATATTGATTGTAACGCAGTTGTTGTAGAAAATCCTATTGTTAAATTCGATGTAAAAATATATGGTCAAGATCATTTATTATTGGATCATGACATGACTAGTTTTCCAGTTGATGTTTATGTAAAAACTACAGCGCCAACAAATGATTTTCAATTAACTGGAATTGACTTTGTTTTAGAAGGACTTGCAAATGAGACTAGAAATTTTTACGTACCTGTTTGTCCAAGTTGTATTAATGAGCAACATTTTGGTTTTAACATTGATATTCCAAGTAATTTTGTTTCAGGAAGTTACAGGCTTGATATAGAATATAATTACGTTAATGATGGAAAACCAAATGCTGCTGGATTTGCAACTAATCTTCCTCTTTATTATCGTGATGAAACTACTTGTTACAACAGCGATAATGATGATATTATGACAAGAGGGTGGGCAAGAATTACTTCCATAGAAACAGGCGATGTTGTTGGGATGAAAGCTGATTTTTGTGGAACTAGTTATGATGAACCTACTGATCAAGGACCTTATATGATGGAAACAACTTGTGGTCCTGATGGTTCCATTCTTGTAGATCCTGTTGTGTGTGATTGTAAGGATGACGCTTGCGTATCAAATCCTTTGGATGCACCTGTACTTCCAGCACCTAGTTATTGTACTGATGAAGTAACTTTAACAGAACCAACTCTAATTAAATTTGGTGATGGATATTATGTTGTTGCAGGTTCAGGCTATTCTTGGAATGGCGACACTGGAATGGATTTTTTCTTTGATGGATTTAATGATGATGTTTCACCAAGTTATGAAGGCACGATAAACACTGGAAGAAAAATTTCTCTTGCAAACATGGGTCCTCAAAACGAAACTAATTACTATTTTTATGGACGAAAAATAGTTCACAAACCTATAACGCATCAATCAATAATGATAATCTGTGCAAACACACCATTAGAAATAGTTGATGATAAAAACTCCGATGATGATAAAAAATCTGGTTTTTCAGAGTGTGAATTGGCGGGGTATGTGTGCACTAGTGCTGAGCGTGGTTGTGGACATAACCCAAAATACACAAATCTAGATTGTGGGAGTTCATCTTTAACTTGTTGTAAAGAAACTCCAAGATGTGGTGATGGTGTTTGTTTTGTTCATGAAAACAAAGGATTAGGAGAAACTCCTGAAACTTGTCCACAAGATTGTGGCACTAAAGAAGAAAAAGCTCCAAAAGAACAATTTGAATTTGATAAATCAGAAATTGACTGTACTGGTTGTTTAGTTAATGGAAAATGTTTTGATGTTGGCGTTAGAAAAGACGCAAGATATTGTGGTACTGGTGGATATATGGTTCCATTTAAAGATGGTGACTTGACTTGTGAGAATGGCTTTGAGTGTGCAAGCGGTATCTGTGCAAATGATCAATGTGTGAGTGCAGGGACTTGGAAAAAATTCATTAACTGGCTATCTTGGGTTTTCTAAATGGACCAAATTTAATAATTGTTTTTTTTGCTTTTTTTTGCTTTTTTTGTTTTTTCTAAAGGAAAGTTTTTAAATTAATCACTGTTTAGGAGTATAAAATGACCTCTTTAATAACCGAAACAAATGCAAAATCACGTGTTGATTCAATAAGTAAGCTCTACAATCGTTATGGTGAAGATCTTCATGAAGAGTTATCTAATCTTGCTTCTTCTCTTTCTTTATCTAACGATGATACTTTGGATGTAATTCAAGATACTTTTCTATATTTCTTGGATGATTCTCGAAAATCAAAAATTGCTAATCAAGAGAATGAATATGACTCTTACAAGTTACTTTTATTGAAATCTCGAAATTTGATGATTAATAAATATAATCAAAGTGTTTCTTGCGAGTATTGTTTTGATGAAAATTTAGTTGATCCAAATTCACAAGTAGATGATTCTGATAATTCTCAATTAGTTGCTTTGATAAATAGGGAGGTTGATAATCTTCCTGATGAAAAAAGAGATATTTTTAGGATGCATTTTAATGAAGGACTAACATACAAAGAAATAAGTGCTTATACTAATCGAAGTAAAATATATGTTTCTAATGTTGTAGCTTCATCAAAAAAGATTATTGCTGAATCCTTGTTAGAAAAAGGTCTTTCTGTTGATAAAAAATATCAGATTTAGATTTTTCTAAATCTTTTTTATTCTTTATTTTCTATTTGAATAAGAATATATTTCTGAGTTCCAATTCCAATTTTTTCAGCATATTCTAATTGTTCTACGCCGTTAAATTTTTTGCCTTTATCAGCTACTAAATCATAACATGCTTTGTCAAGTGCAACAGGATCTGCGGAGGCAAGAACACCAATGTCAGGGATTATTGGTTTCATTTTTTTACCCATACAATCGCAGTCAGGAGTTACGCTTGTAACAAATGAAATATAAATATTTTTTCTGTCTTTGTGTGCTGCGTATGCATATTCGACCATTTTTTCACGGAAAACTTTTGGTTTGGTGCTCATCCAATTAATATTAATAACTCCATATGGACAATTAGCAATACATTGAGCGCAACCAATACATTTTTTTGGATCTATTCTGGAGTAAAACCCTATGTGAATCGCATCAACTGGACAATGGTTTTTACAAGTGTTACATTTCTTGCAAGAAATAGGATTTAAGAATGGGTGTGCGTGAGCATGCATGTCTAGTTTTCCTGCACGTGAAGCAAAACCCATTGATAATTGTTTTAATGCCCCTCCAAACCCTGCCATCATGTGGCCTTTGAAATGACTAATAACAATGACTTGATTGTAGTTGTCGTAACCCGAGGCTAGTTTTGCAACTTTAATGTGCTTTTGATGAATTGTGTGTTCTGTTGTTGCTTCTCCTTGTTCTCCATCTGCAATGTTTATTGGGAGGGCTGTAAATCCATGTTCTTTAGCTAATTTAATGTGTGGTTCTCTTTTCATACGTTCTCCACGATATAGGACGTTTGTTTCAATATATTCTGATTTAATATTTTGAAGTTTTAGAAAATCAATTAATTTGATAAGTTGTTCTTGATGAATGTATGTTTCGTTGCCCTTCTCACCAAAATGAACTTTTAATGGAATTTCATGTTCAAGCAGGATATTTTCTTTTTCAATAACTGTTTTTAATAATCTTTCAGCCGCTACTGTAGTTTGGTATAAACTAGAAGTTGGAATAAAATAAACATTGCTCATACCTTTTTTTGGAGTTAATTTGTTTTTTAAATCTTTGTTTTATAGCCAAGATTTTTTTCTAAAAAACCGAATCATAAATAATACTATTAAAACAATAATTATCCACACTCCAAGATAGCTCCATTTCCAAGCAAGCTCAGGCATGTGGGCAAAATTCATACCATATATTCCTGCAATAAATGTTATTGGAATAAAAATGGTTGATATGATTGTTAATATTTTCATAACTTCATTCATTCTGTTTGCAACAACTGAATTATAAGTGTCTATACTTCCCGCAACTAAATCTCTGTATGTTTCTGTTAGATCGATTACTTGAATTGTGTGGTCATATAAATCTTTAACAAACATTTTTGTTTGTTCAGTTATGAATTTATGTTCTTCTTTATCTAAAAAGTTAGCAATCTCTCTTAGAGGCCAAATTGTTTTTCTAAGGAAAGTAAGCTCTTTTTTTAATTGACGAATTTTATAAAAATTATCTTCATTAGCTTCTTGAATTATTGATTCATCTAATGCTTCAAGATCATCACCTATTTTTTCTAGTGTAACAAAATAACTATCCACAATTGCATCAATTAAAGCATAAAGAAGATAATCTTCTTTTCTTTCTCGAATTCTTCCGTTTTTGTTTTCAATTCGTTTTTTTACGTATTCTAAACATTCAGTTTCTTCTTCAAGAAATGTGATTATATAATTTTTACCAAGAACTATACTTATTTGTTTAAAATCTATTCTTTTATCGTTATATTCGATGCTTTTTAGTGTTGTAAAAATATAATCGGGGTATGACTCAATTTTTAATCGTTGATTTGTGCTAACAACATCTTCTCTAACTAAGGGGTGTAGTTCAAATTTATCACTCACCGCGTTAATTAAATCTAAATCATGTATTCCTATTATATTAATCCAATTAACATTGTTGTTTGGTTGAATGTCTTTAGCAGAAGCATTTTCTTTCTCAGTGTAGATATCTTTGTTATATTCAATTAATCTAATTGTTCCTTTAGAATCTTTTTCTGTTCCTGTATAAACTAATGTTCCTGGTGCAAGTCCGATTTTTCTGTTTGCGTGTTTGTGATGTTTCATTTCCTTTGAAAATATGTTTGAAAATATTTTTTTATTATTTAATCTTGTTTAAACTATTTTTTATCCTTGTAAACAATTGTTCTGTAGGGGAATGGAATTTCTATATCTTCTTTATCAAATCTTTTCTTTATTGATTCGTTAAGGTCACAACCTAAATCAAATGCGTTGCCTGGATTTTCAGTCCAAACCCATGCTCTTAGATTTACTGATGAATCTCCAAAACTAATTAATTTAACTTCTACTTGTTTTTTACCTTGTTCTTTTTCTTCGATGGTTCTGTTATCAATACAATAAGGGTGTTTTAATGCTTCTTCTTCCATGATTAATTTAGCTAAATCAACATTAGAATCATAACTAATTCCAAACTCTATAAATTTACAAACTTTATCATCTACTAGTTGAGAGTTTTCTATTCTTTCTTCGCTTATGATTGAATTAGGTATTACAATTCGTTTATTCTCAAAAGTTCTTATTACTGTGTGTCGTAAAGTTATGTCTTCAACAATTCCAGGGTCATCTGCCCCCACTTTAATTCTATCCCCTATCTTAAATGGTTTGAAAATAACTATAAATACTCCGCTAATGATGTTAGATAATGCGTGTTGAGATGCAAAACCAATTGCAACTGCCATAACACCTGCTCCTGCAAGTAATGAAACTGACACTGCTCGAAGTTGAGGGATGTTATAGATTGCTAATGAAATTCCAACAATATAGATTAATGCAGTAAGAGAATTTTTGATAAATTGATATTTTGTTTTGTTACCTTTTTGATCTCTTTCGCTTTTCTCTATTTTTCTGTTTATTATGAATCTTAAAACTCTATCTAGTGCGATTGAGAAAATTATTATTGTGGTGGCAATATATAGTGATATTAACAGTTCGTGTTCTATGTTTGTAATTATTGCCATACTAACTATATCTGTGGATGTTGTTTATAAATCTTATTTATTTAGAATCGGTTGAGAAATATATAAAAAAATAAAAAATAGCTGATTTTACTCAGCTTTAGGTTCTTCAGATTTAGCAGGTGCTTCTTCTTTTGCTTCTTTTTTAGGAGCTTTAGTTTCAGCTTTTTCTACTTTTTCTTCAGGTTTTTCAGTTTCTTTAACAGCAGGCTGTTTTTCAGATTCTTGTTTGTCTGCTTTCTTAACAGGTTTCTTTTTGTTATCGCCGTCAAGTTTAGCTTCAATTTTTTCCTTTAGGGTTGTAGGATCTGCTTTTTTCTCTTGAACTTTAAAGTCAACATACTCAACTCCTTCAAGTTCAGCTCTAACCATTCCAGTGTCATCTTTTGTAGCTACAATTTTGACTTTACCAGGAGGGTTTTTTATGCCGTCTTGCCATAGAGTTTCGTTTAGTTTAGGACCGATTTTTACATTATCACTTTTCATGTGTTTAACTAAAAATTCTTTTAGTACACGAACAGCTTTGTTAGTCCGTTTGTAACGTGGAGTGTTTGCAAACTTAGTTCTAAGAGGAACTGTGTAGGATCGTTTTATAGTTTCTTTTGCCATTTCTTTCACCTATACTTTAGTACTTCCTCGTTTCCATGTTCGTTTCACAACTGTGTGACGTCCAGGATGAATTTTCTTGTTAGCACCATAGATTTTTGGAATTGTCCAGAATGGAGCCCATCTAGTTTGCCGACCAAGTTTTGCAAGTCGAGATTTTTTTGCTGAACAGATATTTCTTGCCATTTTTATTCACCTTTTTTAGGTTCTTTAGCTGCTTGTTCAACTTTAGTTTCTTCTTTGACTTCAACAGATTCTTCTGTTTTATTTTCAACTTTTTCTGCTTTTTTTGTTGTTGCTTTTGTTGCTACTTTTGCAGATTTTTCGTTTCCTAAAGATTTTGCTGCTTTAACAAGAATTGCGGCTCCAGTTGGAGTTGCGACTCGTCCTTTGTGAGTGCCTACTACGTCTTGTTTTAGAAGTTTAGCTGCTTCAAGTTGTTGGAGAATTACTCTAATAACTTTACCAGATGCTAGAGCGAATTTATCTGGAGCCATTCCTCGATTTTTTCGTCCACCATATTTGGTTCGCAGTTTACTTACACCAACAGGACCTTTCATATTACAGTAACGTAATACAGAAGCTGCTCTGATGTACCACCAGTCAGCATTTCTTGGAAGAGTTTCTCTGTGAGAACCAGTTTTAACGAATAAAGCCCATTCTGGCATTTCGATATGGTTTTTTAACTCTTCTGCTACTGCTAACACTAATTTTTGTTGATCTACTGTGTATAACATTTTTTTATTCCTCGTCAGCCAAAAACAGGGTTTTGGGCTCTAACGGTCTATTCCGCTAGTTTCAACGATTTATCACATGTCGAATCAAGTTCGTATCATGTAAAACATAAGTAAAGAACTTGTTTCTATTTATAAAGGTTGATGGTTTTGTTTATAAATAAAATATTCCTGCACTAATTTAATTTGTCACTATAAAGTAAGTAATATTTATAAATGATTTTGTTTTTATGACTTTTACTTATGAATCAAGAACATCTAGAAGAATTCTTTGACTTATTAAGAGGTCCTTATTTAGAGTGGGTTCGTGAAACCGAACGAGGAAATAGGCGTGCACCTCATTTTGATATAAGTAAGCAGCTAACTGCAACTCTTTTTAGTTATCCTGGATTTGAATATACTGCAAATCATAGAAATCAAGATTCGGTGGATAAAGTTGTTATTAGGATGTTAAATGATTCTATTGATGGTCCTACTGTTTTATTTGATTGGGGAGCTTTTGATGGTAAACGATTACATAAATTATTAACTTCTATTCCTAAAGAAAAACAAGAACAAATTGTAACTATCTATGGTATTGATATGAATAAACAAGCACTTGATCAAGCTAATTATTTATTTAGGGATTTTATAAGACCCTTTAAACCAATACCAAGAAGAATAGAATCTTTAGATTTTAGAATGATGGCTGAATTTTCTAATTTTCATGATGATCCTTTTCAGGAAATGTATTTGCCAGTTAAACCAAAAAAACTTACTCTTGCTTTAGATAATGTTCCAATGAATTTTAGTGGTTTATCTTATACTCATGATGATGGGATAACGGGATTTTTCAAACAAACTCATGATGAAGGAGATATTGTTATTATGCAAGCACATAATGTTACTGATGAAAATATTTATGCTAAACATGTTGAAGACTTCTTTCCAAATTTCGTTAATGGAATTGGACTTGATAAAATATTAGGTGGAAAATTATTTGCTTCTTACATGTCATTTGGTAAAACGGTGCATATGGAGCAGATGAATGAACATGTGGAATTTAATGGTGAACATTATTATTTTCCTGCTGGTATTGGAGATGCTGACCCTGCAAAAATAACGATTGGTTTTTCTGGTTGTATTCCTTATGAGAGAATGTTTGAATTTTTAGTTTTTAATTTTGCAAACAATTTATTTTTGCCTAGTAGGGATGATGTGAAGTATGTTGATAGTGATGTTGTTGTTAGATTAAAACATTTTGAACACAATAAGTGGATTAAATATGCAAAAGAAGAATCAGAAAAATTTGAATTTAACAACTCTTTTGAATCAGGCTTAGTTCCTTATATTGCATTAAAGGATATGACTCCTCCTTTTTATGTGAATTATCTTTACAAAACTTCAGAATTTGCTGGAATGTCAGAAGCATCTTTAAATGAGTTTAAACGAAGAAATGCAATGTATCATTCTAGGCAAGTTTTACCTCCGTCTTCATTTGAGAAACTACAATTCGACGAAAAGGATAGTTGGTCTTAATGTTGCTTAATACTTTTTCAAAATCTTCTTGAGAATCAGTATATAATTCGCATTCTAAGTCATAATTATAACTTGTTTCTGTGATGTATACGACATTTTTATTTGTTTTAAGAAGTTCAATAACTTGATTTTTATTTTTCTTTGAGAAATCAAATGATAAAAATAATTTGTAATGCTTAATATTTAATTCTTCTTTGTTAATTATTGTTTGAAATGCAAGCAGTATATTTTTCTCTTTTAATGTTTTTACAATTTTTTTGAATGTGTTGTATGCAATGTTGGCTTCTTTTGCTAACGTTTGCCAGGAAATTTTTGGTTTGTCTGTTAGTAATTCTAAAACTTTTTCTTCGATTTCGTTTGTTTCTTGTTTTTCTCTGCTTCCTGTTATGTATTCAATATCTCTTTTGTGGTTTGTTAAAAAAGAGCAAGGCAAGTGATACACTTTGTATGCTAGAGAAATATCTTTTGTAAGAATGAATGGAGAAATTATTTCGTAAAGTTCTTCCCATATATTTTGGAATTCACCAAATGATTTTGCGGCTAATACAAGAACAAAATTCTCGCGGTCGTATTTTTCAACGAGCCAAACTGTATGTGTTGATTTTTTTAAATATTTGGTTAGTTCTTTTTTGTCAAGAAGGGTTTCAATAATTACTCGATAATATGTGTATCCAAGGGAAGAATAGTCAATTAATGGTTGATAAGAAATTATTCTATCTTCTTCCATTTTTTTAATTCTGTATGTGACAAAAGCCTTTGATCTTTTTATTTTAGAAGCTACTTCTTGATGTGATTTTCTATAGTTAAATTCTATTTGAGAAAGTATCTTCAAATCCCATTTATCTAGTTTTTTTGTCATTTTGTTAAATTGATTTTTTTATTTGATTGTTTGATTTAGAAATTGTTAATCTTATTTTATATTTAAACTTTGTTATCTCTTCAAAGTAGTTTAGGTGATTTACGTATGGATGATCAAATTTTGAATGCTAAAGAAACATTGAATGAAATTATTGCTCTTCATGAATCTTATGGGGATGTTGTTTCTTTATTAACAAAAATTGTTGGAACTGACACTGATTTAAATTCTGCTTTAGATTCTTATCAAAAAAACTATTTTAAAAATTTATTTAATATGCAAGTTGAGCAAGGTAATTATTTTTCTGCAGTAAATTTGGCTAGTAAATATGGTTTTAAGAGTGATAAAATTGATTTGAATTTTTCTTCACCTGATTTTCAGAAAAAATATTCTGCAGGATTTTTTAAACAGTTATTTGACTCTTTTTCCAAAGGTGATTTTAATGAACGATTAATTTTAGATTATTTGGATTTTTTATCTAATCAAGATTTAAAACCTGACTTTACATCATTTAATCCATTAGCTTCTAAAAACTCTAATTTGAAGGCAACGTTGGGCGATACTTTGCTTAATGTTCTTAATGATAAAAGTTATGGTGTTGTTGGTAAATGCGTTACTTATTTTGACTTTGCAAAACAGTCTTTTGTTTTAGAAGGTAATATTCATCCACGTTATTGTGTACGTTCTGATTTAGCTTCTCTTGATTTTCCGGAGTGGACTTATGAAAATGGTGGAGGATTTAATTATCATAGATCTATTCTTCCTGGGAACCATCTACCATTTGGGGGGGCAAGATATATTTTTCATCAAAAAGGTTTTGTCTTTTTTCATCATAGTGGTGACTTTGGGCAAATGTCTCCTTATATTACGGAATTGGCTGTTAAGTCTTCAAAAGGAAAATTACATTCTGATGCTTTTAGATTTTTAGATGGTACTGAAAATTATGACACTATTTCAAAAACAGAAAAAGAACATTCTTTTGGCAGAACTTTCTTAAGAAAAATTTCTTCTGAAGCTGTTAATCGTATAAAACATTGGGATGTTAGACGGGAGCAGTCGAATGATTTGTTTGCGACGGTTGAGTCTTCTAATAATGAGCCAGAGGACGATTTACCATTTTAAATCACTAACAAGTAGTAACAAATAGAAACACTTATAAATGAGAGCTGATTAAGCAAAAAAATGATAAAATATCCAACAATGAAATTAACTGATAAAGACTTTCCTTTGGGAGTTTATAACACTTTAAGATTAAGTGGAGGTTATTTTGTTGGAAATATTCATTTAGAACCTATTGAGCTTCCACACATGGGTTTGTCAAATAATATTAATTCTCAAGGTAAATCAATTGATGAATTTAATAGATTAGTTGTTAATGATGATTTGGGAACTTATGCGCTACACATGAATCAACCGATGTTATTAATTTCAAAATTATGGGCTGTTCCAAGACCTGCTACTTTAGATGAAATATATCATGATGCAGATAATTTTGGGGAGCAAGTTTGGTGTTCAAAAGAATTTTATGCAGAGCGTGCAGGAATAACTTTAGAAGAAGTTGAAAAAGAACCAAATCAAAAATTTAAATTTCCAGAAGGAAGTTGGCTTGGTGGGGAAGAGTTTATTTATATGGGGCCTGTTAGAGTTTCTGAGTATATATTTTCTACATTTATAGATCAATATCCAAATAGAGTTGATATGGCTGAAATAGAGAAAATCATTGAAGGGATGAAACCAGAAGGTGACATATATGAGGGAACTCTAGCTGAAGGGGGGTTTGTTGTGGCGTTATCTGAATATGGTGTTACAAGTCCATTAAAATATGTGCGACAAAATTCTTTTGGAGGTAAAGATGAAGTTCTTCCTACTAAATTTGAACAGATAACTTTAGCTCCGTTATATGATGGTCTTAAAAATTATATTGCTATGAATAAAGAATCTCTTGATGCTCAAAATGCGGAAACTCTTATGCATCACAAACGAGAACGACCGGACTTATTTAATGGTCGGTTTGAAGATGGTTCAATGAGTTCTTGGTATAATTTTGATGCTTAATTTATTTTATTATTCTTTTTATTAATTTAATTCTGATATTTGCTATTTTGACAAAAAAACAGCTCTTATTATTTTATTACTTTGATTTTGTTGTCCTTCCCTAAGGAACAATCCTTGGGGGATTATATGTGGTTAATGATAAATTAAAAGTAGAAATAATTGGTTCAACAAAACCTGGTTTTGTATTATCTAAAAAAGATGCATTAACATTTGGGGCTCATGAAGCAGGAATATGTTATATGGGTGAAACTTTTGAAGATATACAAAACGAAGATTCTTCTAAAACTGATTTTAGAAAAAACTTGACTTTGAATAATGGACACCAAAGCGTTTATGGTCATCCTAGTTACAATTTGTTATTAACTGGAATTCCAAAAATTCTTGCTATGATTCTTAATAATGAAAAAGTTTACACGACTTCTGAAAAATCTGCAAGATATACGAAAATGAATCCTACTCCAAAAGAATCAGAGCTTTATGCAAAATGGCTTCCAAAATTTGAAAAAGAAATCTCAACAAAATATCCTAAAATAGATTCTAAAAAAGTTACTAAGTTAGCACAAGAAAATGCAAGATATCTAACTTCTGTTTTTACACCTACAACTATGGGATATACTACTGATTTTAGACAATTAAATTATTTGATGCATTGGTTTGATGATTTTATTCATCACAAAGCAGACACTCCTTTTAACAAAAGACTAAAAGTATCTATGCACCAATTTAATTCACAACTAAAAAAATTCTATGTAGAAGAATTAGATCCTAACGCGAAATCGCGATATCTAAGTATGTTTAAAACTAGATTACCTGATCATCCTGTTTTTGATGTGGTTTATTCTGTTAACTATGAAGGAAGTTTTGCACATTTAGCTCAAGCACACAGACATCGAACAATAAACTATCAAATAAAAATTTCAAGTGTTGCTGCATGTCCAGATGAATTTTTTGTTCCGCCTATTCTTGAACATCCTGTTTTGAAGAAAAGTGATTTAGCAGATGAATGGTATGATGATATTAATTCGGTAGCGGAATTATTTCCTCAAGGAACAATGTTAATGATTAATGAACGAGGAACTGTAGAAGATTTTGTTTCTAAAGCTTATGAACGATTATGTGGTCATGCACAACTTGAAATACAAAATCAAACTAAAAAAACTCTTGATTTATATTTGGCTAATACTGAAGGTAAAGTTCCTGAAATTCATGAAATATTAAAACCCTTGGCTAATGGACCAAGATGTACTTTTCCATCTTATGATTGTACTTCTGCTTGCAATTTTGGAAAAAAGGCCCTTGAGAGGTTGATTTAGCTTGAGGAAAAACTTTCGAAATATAACGGAAATGATTAGGAGTAATCCTAATTATTCTTTTAAACTTTCAAGACTTGATTGGCAGTATGGTGTTCACAGAATAAGAAAAGCATCCATAATAGAACCTAATCCTGATGCTGGAAAAATAGGTGGGAGCGGGGATCAAGAATACATAATTGGAAAACTTCACTCTAAACCTAATTATTCTTTTAGAGCCAAGACTTCTAAGCAAGCACTTGACTTGTTAGAAAGAACTTGTTTTGGAGAAAAAGATTTAGGTGATACTGTTCAAGAATCTTGGGGTGGCAAACAAAAAATTCATGGTTTTTCCAAACCTCAAGGAGGAATTGATAATTGGATTTATGCTGGTTTTAATTTGGAAGTAAAACAAGAAGAAGGTGTTTTAGTTTCTAAACTTGGAGCTTATGAATTTGAAACAGGAAATGTTTTAATATCTAAAAGTGCTGTTAAAACGGTAGGCGATATTATTTGGTTGTATGAGGCTAATCCAATTTCTTTTGGAGTGTTAAAATCTCTAAAAAGAGGAATTTTTTTAGAGAATAGGATGCGAAAACATCTTAGATGTGAATCTCCTGAAGAATATTTTTATGAGAAAACGGGAGGTCTTTTAGCATCTAATTTTATGGAGGACTATTTTTCTGATTTAAAATCATTGGAGCCTTTTGATATTTCTAAGAAAGCGAAAGATGCTTTGCTTTTTGGGATGATGATTGACAAGTTGTATGTAGTTCCAAAAAGAGAGGAGGATTAATTTTTCTGCTTTTTTTTGCACTTCTTAATAGTATTTATAACTATTAAGCAAAATATTTATAAGCAATACTATATACTACAGTAGTTATGTTGAGGTGTATTCAAATGAAAAAATTGTTAATTTTACTGGTTTTAACAGTTCTTCTGTCTTCTTTTGTTATAGCAGAAGGTGCTGGTGATAAACCGGAAATGGAAAAAGCTGTTCCAACATTAATTAGTGCTAAGGGCGAAGGAATGCCTGAAGATGTTGGTGGTAATGGAAGTTTAATTCAAGAACAAATAATGGATCAAGTCCAAACTAAACTTCAAGATATGAGTGGTGATGGTTTGATGTTAAAAGGTGAAGCTGGTGCTAAACTACAAACAGGTTTAGCTAATGCTATGACTCAAGTCAAAAATGAAAACGCTAAAGTTGTTCTTGAACAAAACATGAATAAATTTGCAGAACAATATCAAAACAGACTTGCAAACATGGAAGGTGTTGAAGTAACTGTTGATGAAGAAACTGGTGCTGCAATGATAAAAGCTAAAGAAGAAGTTAAATTCTTAGGAATGTTTAAAACACAAAAAACTAAGAAATTTGAACTTTCTGCGGATGGAGAAATTAAAGAGAAAAAATCTGCATTTGGCTTTTTGTATTCAAAAGCAAAAACTGAATAAGTTTTTATTTTTTTTTTTTTTTTTTTTTTTTAAATAAT
>JAFGOT010000032.1 GCA_016926395.1 Candidatus Woesearchaeota archaeon | reverse complement strand
TCGCCATTATTACAAATTCCATCACCACAATAAAGACAAGCACCACAATCAGAAGAACAAGAAGAACAAGTCTCGCCATTATTACAAGAACCATCACCACAAAAAGGACCTATAAGATCACAATCTTCAGGACAAGAACCTGAATCTGCTTCTGCAAGTGAACAAATACCATCGCCGCAGATATCGTGGAATATTAAAGATTTTCTCCAAGAACCTAACATACACTTCGCACCTATAACAACATCATCAGTTCCTGCAGGGTAACAAACACCATTATAAACGCAATCATCAAGTTCAGTGCAACAAGAAACATCTGTTAAATCAGTAACACATCTAAACGAACAAACTCTATTTTTATAGAGCTCACCAGGATCATCACCACAACAACATTGCTGACTTGGATTTCCAGAAGAACCAATATAACAATAACTTGAAGTTCCTCCATTGGTTGTATAGTAGCTATCTTCTACAGTAGCACTACCGCCAATATTCCAATGACCAGTACCAACAGCAGAGTCACAATAAGAACTATGATAATCAACATCTAACCAACGACCATCAGTATGACACTTCATATCGACAACACCATCACTGCCAATCAAATCATAATAACCAGGCGAATAACATCTTCCATTATAAACACAATCAGTAGCGCTATTACAACAAGCATCATCAGCAGTATTATCAGCACCAGTAGTTAATCCATATTGCGTATTATAAACATCATAATGACGATAATATTCATTAGCATCATCACCACAACATTCAGTTGCGCCATCAGAATATTCTCCAGGTAAAGATGTCGAAGATTCACCTTCAGAAATCCAAACAGCAGTCTCGCCAGTACCTGCACAAAATCCACAACGTAATTCACTATAATCACAATCTATCCAATCATCCATTGTGCTTGAGGTAGAACCACCACCACACGCAGCTATCCAATCATTAGATTGAGTTGAAGCAAGATATCCACCAGTATAATAAGTAACACAATTTCCATCTTTATCAATACAAGCATTATCAGCAGCACAACAAGCACTAACAGAACCTAAATTAATAGCAATACCTGCATTTCCAGTAGTATAACGACCAAAGGAATCAATAAATTCATTAGAATCATCACCACAACAATAATACCCTCCTGCAGTTCCACAAGTGACACCAGAAGTACAATCAGTGCTATCAACACCACCATTCATAGAAGTCCAAGTTCCACCTACTAAACCACAAATCGGATCATTGTAATCACCATCGTAAGCTTGACATGCAGGACTGTATGCGACAATACAAGAACTATGAGCTGGACAACCATAATAATTTGAAGAAGAGGTATTACTATTTACCCAATAAGAATCTCTTTCGTCAGCGAAAGCATCTGCATGACCGGTATCTGCCTCACAATAACCATCTTGATTGTCAAAACAATTTCCACCATTACAATTATTATTACCTGCTATAGGCGTGTAACAAACACCATCATCAGCAGCACCAACACCATCATTATCGCAATAACCACTTGCACAAGTAGAATCAGAAGTACAAGTATGACCGTCAGGAGCTAAAACACAATCATGGTTTGAATCACACACAATATTAGTTGGGCAGTCAGCATCGGTTTCACAATCATACCAAGTTCCAGATAAACAGTAATCATCATCACCATCACCATTAACATCAACAGCACTAAAGCCAGAAGTATAACAAGTGTTTGAGTTTAAGTAACAATCACGGGAAGAAGAACAACAAACAGAATCAGCAGAACCACAAGTTAAATCAGCATCACAAGATAAAGGAATTACATACTCACCACTATCATCGCCACAACATTCAAAGGAAGTTCTATCAGAATACTCGCCTAAACTATTTCGTCCAGCCTTTAACCAATCATGACCACCAGGTGCAATTTCACAACTAGTTTTATAACTATCTAAATCGTACCAAGTACCTTGATAACAATAAGCCTGTTCACCACCAAGAGAAATTATTTCACGACTGTTACTAAATCCATTCACGCAAACACCCGCAGGCGTAACACATTTTTCAACAGTAGTATCAGTAGTATCATCAGTGCAACAAGCATAAATAGAAGGATTAGTAGAATAATCAATACAAGTATTTCCATTTCCAGTGCTATCACAATCAACTCTTAGAGAAACAAAATAGTGTCTTAAACTAGAATATTCATAATTAAACGTCCCATCAGTTAAAGTAGCATCACATTGATCTCCAAACGAACAAACACCAGAATTGCCACTATAATATTTATTTGAATGTTTACAAACAAATTTACCAGACCCAGAAGTATAACAATTATCACTATCGGAATTAGATGAACAAGTTGAAGAATCACAAACACATAGACCATCTTGAGTAAAGCTAGTTCCAGAAATAGAACTATCACAAATAACATTATAAGAAACAGCATCACAGCCAGGGTAGTAATTACTACTTATTTTAGCTACCTCGTTACTATTGCAACAACCATCTGCAGGATTACCCGTATCACAAAGTTCTCCTTGCGACCAATCAATAGTTCCATCACCACAAGAAGGATTTACAGGGTTTGCACTAAGTTGACAAGTGCTTGAACAAGTATAGCAATCAACACCATAAGAGGGAGTAGTTCCAAAACCATCACAATAAATGCCTCCATTATAAGATCCATAATCGCAGGTTTCACCATTTGAAGTTTGCTTAATACCATCACCACAGTAATAATTAGCAGAATAAGTTCCAGCATCACAACCAGTATTACAATATGAATAATCTGTTCTAATCACATCATAAAAGTTTTCATTAGGATTATTAAAATTACAATTATTATTATTTGAATTTGTTTGACAAACTTCAGAAGCAGGATTTGGAAAACCATCATCACAATCCTCTCCTAAATCAATATTACCATCACCACAACCAGGAATATAAAGAGCATTGGAATAAAGAACAGGAATCGCAACACCATTAACATCATAAGAAGTTAATTTAACTTTCCAAGTTTCACCAGGAACAACTTTTTGAACACGAGCTTTAAGAGATGAACTTCCTCTAGAAGTATAATGATTGTATAAGTGAACAATATCAGAATCAGATAAAACCCTGTCAAAAACCCTAAACTCATCAACCAAACCATTGAATGAAGAACCACCTATAATTCTTGGAGGAAAAGTAGTTAGTGAATTAGATAAACTCGTCCCTAAAGGAACACCATTAGCGTAAATATAAGGCCTATTATTTTCAAAAACTACAGTAATAAAAGTCCAATCTGAAAAAGATTTGGGACCTCCTGCTACTGCGAAATAATTTCCTGCAAAATTAGCAAAGACATAAGCACCATTTGTTCCTACAGCAACACCTGTTCCAAGACTAATAGCTCCTTGATTTTCCGGAAGGAGAACAAATAAATTAGCAGAATCAGGACTAGAATCAACAACAGGAAGACTTGAAAATGAAGAAGTCGGTCTTACCCAAAAAGAAAATGAAAAATCAGAACGAACATCTTCTTGAGGATTGAACTTAATCAAATCTCCATTTCCAAAAGAATAACAAGAACCAAGACCAGATAAACAATTACTATTCTCTAAAGTTGGAATATTAGAAGTAGAACCACCGCCTAAATCACCATCGTTATTGAAAGTTGATTGATCAACAACATTACCGTAACCTGCAGTAGAAATAAACTCACTAAAAGGAGCATTAATAGTGTTAATACTTGTTGCTCCATTATTAATACGCCAATCTAAATCAATATGATCTAAACCCTCTCCCCTAACATAACTTAGAAGAATACCTTCATTTTGATTAGAAGAAAAAAAATTTAAATTTGCAACAGATGCACAAGCAGGATTATTACAATCACTTGAACAAGAATAACAAGTTTCAAAACCCAAATCGCAATAAGTGTCACCGCAACTAGAACCATCAATTGTTATTTCTTGACATACAGAATTACAATAAGAACAAGAAGTCCCCCAAGAAGGAATACAAGGAGTATCATTGTTGTTAGTTCCGCCAAGATCACAAGTTTCATGACCAATATCTTTTATCCCATCACCACAATGAGAGGTAGTTTCATTTTTACAATAAACATTACAGAAAGTTGTTCCACCAAGTGACCAAGGAGAAGGCTCAGGCAAAGAAGTATTATCACACTCTTCACCATACAAGGATTCAACAATATCATTACCACAAAACTTAGTTGTTACATTAGTAGCCCATTGACAAGTAGGAGAACAATATTGACAACTAGCTTTAACGCCTCCAAAAGTTGCAGGACCATAAGCAGGAATACAAACAGCAGGATCTGAAAGAGGAGCGCCATAATCACAAGTTTCAGAGTAAGTATCAAAAACTTGAACTTCCCCATCACCACATCCAGGACAGTCAGTTAAATAAAAATTAAAAATCTCTGTTCGAGTTATTGGATGAGGATCATCACTCACTTTTATCGTGACATTAGCATCCCTATAAGCAAGAGCACAAGTGTCTTGAAATTGATCTCTTAAACCAGTAATTTTTAAGGTATTAGTTACATCAATAGAAGCATCTAAATTCCAAGGCCAAATCGGACCAATAGATTCCCAAGAAGAGGTTGCTAAATTAAAAACTTGAGTATCAACTATTTGATAATTACAGTTAGTACCACAATCTTGTGCATAAAGATTAGCATTAAAATCTAATGAAAAATTAAATTCATTATTTGATAAAGACATATTTAGTAAACCATCACAATCATTATTGTTAGGGTTAGCATCTCCATTTCCAGGACATACATTTACATCTTGTTGATCACACCAACCGCCATCATCATTACAACCACGCTCCACTGATTCACCTTGACAGTCAGTGTTACAAGTCCAAACAAAAGTTGAATCTGCAGAATTAGGATCAGGAACAGCAGGATGACAATAAGGATCGGAAATGTTTAACACACCACCTGGCCAGCAGTCATGATTACCTGCAGCGTTATCATCGCACTCTTCATAAGGAGGGTCGACAACACCATCAGGACAAACAGGACAAACTAAGTCAAAAAAGTTTATACAAAACTGTTTAAATTGAGAATTGATTTTGTAAAGGTCAGCGCAAGTTCCAGAATAATTATATTCATAACAAGTCTCAGGATTAACATTAGCATAAAAACCTGCATAATCATCGTTTCGATAAACAGTCCCGTCAGGAAGGTAAACAATACCATCAGTTCTATAAATAGTGTTTTTACCACTTTCAATATTACCGGCAAATACATCACCAGAAATATTAACAGACAAAAAATTAACGTACTCAAGACCATTATAATAAGAAGTAATCTCGTTGAGATCGGTTAAATTCATTTGATAAGGTTTGTCAGCAATGGAAGGAAGAATAAATGTTCTCTCATAATCAGCATACATTTTTTGAGCAAGAGCAACTTCAGAAATAATAACATCATTTGCTTCTTGTAGATACTGCAAATCTTGAGCCCTGGCAATTTCCACTATCTTGTTTTGAAATGATAAGAAAAAAGAGAAGAATATTAACAGCATAAAAGAAACTAATAAGACAAATTCTATAGCACTCTGTGCTTTTTTTAGTCTTTTAATCTTAACACCACCTGACCTTCTTCATTTGATTCTATTCGAATACGATTATCACCAGGAGTTATTGGAATAAAACATCCATTCGTGCAATCATTTGTGGAACTATTACCCATAGAAACGTGTGTGAAAAAGACCACTTCAGAAGGACCGCCCATGTCAAAAGTCAAAGCCAACTCACTCACCGTCGCATTATAAACCCACATACCAGTAGCAGAATTAGGAAAATTAACATCAACAGTCTCCCAAGCAGCGCCTAAGGAGTAAAGTTCTTCAGCAACTCCTAAAATCTCATTACCAGCAGAAGTTATTTTAGATACTTCCACCACTGCCTGCGAATCGGCTGAAAACCGATAAAAGACAATGCTTCCAGGCACAATGAGCATCAAAGCAAGGGCAACAATAAACAAATATTCTACTGCGGCCTGAGCCCGACCTGTGAAAATCATCCAAATAAACCTCTCTCAAGTATAAAAATAGAAATGAAGGTTTATAAAATTATTGCTTAAAAAACTAAGCTTTAGACCATTCTTGACCCGAAGAGGTGTCTTTTACAAGAATACCTTTCTCTTTAAGTTTATCACGCAGAGCATCACTTGTTGTCCAATCTTTTTGTGCACGAGCTTTAACTCTTTGTTCTAATAAATCAACAATTTCAGGTTCAAGTTCTTCTTCATCCAAAATTTCTTTTGGCAGGAAACCAAAAATAGAATCTAACTCAAAGAATTTATTAATAATTTCTTGGGCTTGGTTTTCCCCAATGGTTTCTTTTTGTAAACCGATGTTAACAGCTTTAACTGATTCAAACATCGCACCAAAAGCACCACTAACATTCAAATCATTATCCATTTCACGTTCTACAACAACTAACATCTCATTAACAACAAGAGAAACTTGTTCATCATAGGGAGCATCATTACGAATGTTGTTTAATTTTCGGAGCATCTCATCTATTCTATCAAGAGAATTTTGTGCTGCTCTTAGACCCTCTTTTGTGAAATTAAGAGATTGTCTATAATGAGCTGAAATCAATAAATAACGAATAGCTCTCCATGAAAAACCTTCTTTAATTAATTCAAAGACATAATAGACATTACCTTTGGATTTACTCATTTTTCCTCCTTCAATTTGAAGGAATGCAGGATGCATCCAATATTTTACATACTGTTTTTCAAAAGCGCCTTCGCTCTGAGCAATTTCGCATTCATGATGAGGAAATTTATTGTCTTCACCACCTGTATGAATATCGATAGTTTCGAATAATTCAGGATTTAATTTTCCATTCTCAAAAGCAGGAGTCAAAAATTTAGCACACATAGCACTACATTCCATATGCCAACCAGGATATCCTTCACCCCAAGGCGAATTCCATTTTAGAATATGATTTTCAAATTTAGAATTACCAAACCATAAAACAAAATCATTAGGATTTTTTTTATTAGCATCAATCTCAACACGATTTTTAGTTAATTTTTCTAAAGAATTACCAGATAATTTCCCATAATCACTAAAAGATTTAACATCAAAATAAATATTGCCATTACTTTCATAAGCATGACCTTTTTCAAGTAGAACTTTAATTAATTCAATTATTTCATCAACGGTTTCTGTAGCTTTAGGCTGAAAATTAGGATGAAGCATACGCAAAGTATCCCAATCTTTGTTAAATGCATCAGTATAAAATTTTGCTATCTCAAGAGGGTGTTTTTTTTCTTTTTTAGCAGCAACTTCAAGCTTATCATCACCATCATCACCATCATCAGTTAAATGACCAACGTCAGTAATGTTCATAACTTGAGTAACTTCAAATCCTTTAAACTCAAGAAATCGCCTAATTAAATCTGCAAAAATAAAAGATTTAAAATTACCAATTGAAGCGAAACCATAAACAGTAGGCCCACAATGATACATACGAACTTTATTTGGAATAACAGGAACAAAATCTTCAACTTTATTTGTTAGTGAATTATATATTTTAAGTGACATAATAATAACCTCAAATTTCGTTTAATATAAACTTTTGGAAATGAAAGGAAAGAGATGGTAAAGGATGCGCCCTGAGAAAATCCCCAGGTGCACTCCAAAAGCGCACGCCCAGATTTGAACTGAGGATCATGGGGCTGCAACCCATTGCCTTACCACTTGGCCACGTGCGCATCCACTTACCGATGAAAATGAGTCTAGAATTAACAACAACAACAGAATTTTTGAGTTCTAAATTGTACTTTTAATGACATGAATGATTAAGAGCAAAAGACCATTTTTAAACTTATCGAAACTAACACTTCGGAAATAGTAATTTAACAACCCAACATAACTTCAACGACCTTCTTCATATTTAATCCTAGCATGATACGCAGGAACAACATCAATAAGAGAGCAAAGAGGAATAAAGTTAGAAACCAGCTCTTTAGGAGCCCAGTAAAGCAAAGCACCAAAATCTTTAGTTTTAGATAAATATGAAAAAATAAAAGGAGCTTTTACAATACCCAATTCTACAAAATTTAATACATTTGCAACTGAGTACAAATAATCACTTCCACTTGAGTAAAGAGCCAAAGATAAAGGACCAGAAATTGCATCAAATATATCTACAAAAGTGGCATATTTTATGAAAGAAGACATGGTAATTTTTGATTCAAGAGACATGAATAAAAATAAAAGAATTTAAAAATAAAAAATTGTGTTGTAGTAATAAATACAACTGAGAAAACAAAAATGGGAATTGGAGAAATTAAAGTAATTGATATCGTAGATAAAAACGATAAAATTATTGGACAAATCAAAGATTCAAAAATGCATGGTGGAAATTTTATAACAAGAGGAGTGGGAGTTTTTGTTATAAATAATAAAAAAGAAATATATTTACAAAAAAGATCCGAACATAAATATAGATATCCCCTGCACTGGGATTTTTCTGCGGGCGGAATAGTTGATTCTGGAAAAACATACAAAGAGTCAATAATAGACGAATTAAAAGAGGAAATAGGAATACACGTAAAAGAGGATGAAGTTTTATTATTAGAAAAAACATTTGTAGATAATGATATTAAAGAATTTCAATCTCGATTTAAAATTTATTTCAATGGAGAAATAAATAAACACAATTGGGAAGTAAAAGAAGGAACGTGGAAAAAATAGAACAAATAAAAAGTGAAATTAAAAATGGAGAAAAATACACACCTACATTCATTGATTCGTTTCTAAAGTTTTTTTAGTAAGATTAGTTAGTCTTTTAACTTCAATACTAATAGCAGGCTCAAGAACTCTTATTTCTCTTGGACAAACAGTATACTCCAAATTATTTTCATCACAATAATCAGTAATTTTTTTCTTTTGATTTTCATCATCGAAAAGAACAACAACATTTAATCCAACTAAATCTTTGTGAACAATTTCCATATCAGACAAATCAGATTTTATTTGTTTAGCTTTATTTTCTAAAAAGTCTCTTCTTGATTCAAGATTTTTTAGTTTTTCAACGAGAAGTTTGTAGTTAAGTTCTGGTTCGACATAATCAGAACCAGTAATTTCTTTTATTTTTTCAAACAAAGCATCACTTTGAGTTGCAATAAAACCACCAGTCCCTAAATCAACAGGTTTTCCAGGACCAAAACTACCAACAATAATATCACCCTGTTTAGAATAAGTAGAACCAATGCTTCCGGACACATCATTAACTAAAAAAATATCGTGTTTTAAACACTGAGTAAATATTTCATCCATATCTTGAGGAGCAATATAACCCGCTAAAGAATTTATTATAAGAGCAGAATCTAATTCATGAATTTTTAACTCAGATGGGTAAACTAATCCAAAATTAGTAACTAATTTAATAGGATTAAGATTTGCTTGCTTTATGTATTTTTCATAAGTAAGCCAGCCACCTTCTTCTTGATATAAAACATTAGCACGATCTTCAAGAGCGACAAGCAACATAGCCACACGAATGGACTCATTACACCTGGTGGTAAAAAGAACATTTTCTTTTCCAGTCAAAATTTTAATCATCGTTCTAGCAGTTTCAATATCCGACATAAAAGTAAGAAAAGAAGTCTTTATTTAAAAAGGTAATTAAAGATTAGGTAAAGTATTTAAAACTAGAAAGAATTGAAATCATATAATGTCAGAAGAAATAAAGAAAACCGATGCGGGCATCAGAATCGGAATGCTTGAAGAAGCTAAGCGAGAATTACTTAGCAAAATGGCTGAACACGAAAAAAATCTCAAAATTCTACTTACACAAATTAAAACTATGCAAAGGTTAATTGAAGAAGCACAATCAGATATGGAACATGAAGCGAAAGAAAAAATCATTGACATGCAAGAAGAAATAGATAAACAAACAGAAGTTCTAGAAGAAATGCTTGATAAAACACAAACCGCAAAAAAAGATGCCAGAGAAATATTTGGTGAAGAAATAGACAAAAGTTACAAAGGTAGCGAACCCAGTTATAGAATTAATGAAGACGTTCTTACCACTGCGGCAAGCGGAGCTAGTTCAAATAGACTTAGAGAATTACAATACAAAAGTAATTGGTCAAAACAAGATGCAGCAGACTTTTTTGCAATTAAAGATTCTGTTAGTGCAAGCGCGCAATACGACCTTAATCCATTTCTAAAAGAAAATGTTGATGAAACATATAGGGCACTTAAAGACGTTATTAGCCAACAAGAAAAACAAATCAGACAAAATTATCAAACAGACGTTTCAAAACAATTTCAATCACAAGAATTTTTTCGACCAATGGACATGCAACCAAAAATTTCTACAGATTATAAACCAATTAATCAAAGCTATAAAACAGGAAGTTTAAGCAACACCTCAAATTCAAGTCAAACTAAATCATCAGGATTAGAAAAACAACTTGATAAAAAAGATTAATCAAATAAAACAGATTGAACAATTTTCCTAATCTCTTGTAACCGCTTCTTTTCAAAGTTTGGATTGTCTTTAAACCATTTTTGATTTAATGGCGATGGGTGTGGAAGAACAATAGTTAATTTGCCATCAATTTCTTGATTGTTAAAAATTAAGTCAACAAAATCTTTTTTTGGAAAAAAATAGTTAGCAGAAGCACGACCCAATAGAACAATTATTTTACTATCAACAAATTTAATTTCTTGGCGTAACCACTTATCAGCACAATGTTTTGGAGGTTTTTTATCACCACCATTATTAGCTTTACCAGGAAAACAGTGACCTACACCTGAAATATAAAAATTGTCATCATCATAAAAAACATCATCGGTTATTTGATACCATTCATTACGTAATTTTTTTCCACTAGCATCATTAAAACATTTATTTGTGTTATGAACATTTTGCGAGGGTGCTTGACTTATTTGTAAAATCTTAGCATTTTTATTTCCGCTAAAAACAGGATTTGGATTAAAACCAAATAACTCTTTACAATCACGACAAGATTTTATTTGATTAACTAAATCTTCAAAATTAGTTACCATAATAATGTTCTTGAGAAATACATAATAAATGTTTGGGAAAATAAGAAATTAAAATAAAAAAAATAAAATTAATTAAGTTTAGCGTCATAATCACCATTGTCAATTTCTGAGTGAACAACACTTGCTTTTTTACCATCAATTGTTACACCAAGACTTCGACAAGTACCGATGATTTCTTTCGCTTTCATTTTATTGTTTTTACCAGTTAAATTACCACTTTTCATTCGAGTAATTTTTAGAACTTGGTCAAATGAAAGATCGCCAACAACATCAGTTAAAGGATTACCTGCGCCTTTTTTAATACCTAATTCTTGTTTAATAAGAGCAGAAGCTGGAGGAGTTCCAAGTTCAATCTCATAAGATTTAGTTTCAGTGTCAATAATAACTTTAACTGGAACTTGCATACCTGCAAAGTCAGCAGTTTTTTTGTTGATATCTTCAACAACTTTACCAATGTTAACGCCTTTTGGACCTAGAGCAGGACCTAATGGAGGTGCAGCAGTAGCTTTACCACCAACAATTAATACATCTACAGTTTCTTTAGCCATTGTATTTATCTCCGATAAATGAAATGGGTGAAGCTCAAAAATCTTTGATTTTTACATGCTTTTGCCATTTTAGTTACCTAAGTTTTATTTTGGACAAATAGAAGAAATGTTTGAAAATAAGATATTTTCAGGAATTCTTGCTATTTTTATCACCAATTGTTTAATAGAGGATGCCTTTACAAGCGACCTCATGATAAACAGCTAAACAGTGGAAAGGATAGTTTATTTATAAATATATAGATAAAAAAAGAAAAAAAGGATTAATCTCTTTTGTAGATATTAATTCCAGCTGAAGTACCATAAGAAACCAATAATTTACCGGAAGGGCTCAATATTAAGTTATTAGCAGAATCAAATTCTTGAACATCAGAAATTAAATCATCACTAACCTTTGCAGGACCAAGTAAAGAACTAACATAATCTTTTGTGAAAACTAACGAACACTTTGCCCCATGAACTCCAGGACTATTATCGTATGCTCGAACACCAAAAATCAACTTATTATCAGGAGTTTGAAGAACACTACCAATAGAACGGTTAAATTTTCTATCTTGATTTAAATGATTATTAATAGTTTCAGATAAAGAACAATCAAATTTATTCAGATCAAAATCCTCCGGATTCCAATTATAAACGCCTAAACTATCACCAATTGTTAGAATACCAGAAACAGAGTTTAACCAAATTGCTTTTCTAAAAGAAGGCATTTTCTTAGTAAACATGACTTGAGGTTGCATATTCAAATTATATATTGAAAGAAAAGTTCCATGATTATCAACAACAGTATCTCCCATCAAAAATCCCTTTGACATTGAGGGACTATCAATAAAATTTCTAGTTGGATAAGGACCATATGATTTTTTGACTCCACCATCAGTAAATTCATAATATTGAATTACACCACCATAAGGTTCATTTCCACGTTCAGTAACAATGAAATGATGATTACCAGCCATCACAAGACCATCAACAGTTCGGCCATCTTCATTTAGAATCGATTCGCCAATAGGTTTTAATTTCCCAGCAGAGTTAAGCTTAAACCTTTGAACCCGATTTTGACCAGAAGACCAATTCTTTATTCCAACAAGCTCAGAATCATTACGTCCAAACATAAGATAAGTAGTTTCAAATTCTTGTTCCCCAATATGATTGAATGGTGTCATTGTTATCACTATTGAGAAGTATCCAAATTATATAAACTTTTTCAGATAGTATTTAAAGAAAGAAATAGAAATAAAAAAAAGCCTATCTCACGAAAAGACCATACTTCTCATTACCTTCAAGTTCTTTAATAATCCGCTTGATTATTAACTTTTCAGGGTCAGGAATAAGTTTAACTCTAGCTTTAATATCATCAAAGCTTTTGAAAGGATCGCCTCGTCGTTCTTCAACAACCATTTGCATGTGTTTTTTTCCCAGACCAGGAAGTAATTCAAGGGAATGCATCCTGATACTTAGAGGTTGACTTTTGTTAAAAAAATCAACAAACTCCGGTTCTCGAAGCTTAATAATATTCTTAATAGTATCTTCAAGTTCTCCTCTAGCAGTAGCTGTCAGTTTGTCAATAGAAATTTTCCCGATAACATGATGAATTTTATCTCGTTTTTGATCACCAACATAAACTTCTTCACCAGGTTGAAGATCAACACCTTTACGGGGAACTAATTCTAGAATGTTCAGATTATTTTTACCAATAGCTTGAGCAACTGAAGTCTTCAAGTGACTTGGTCGGGTATCTGAAGCGTAACCGTTTGACAAGTAGTCCAAGATTATAGCTTCTTCTTCTCGTTTAACTTCTTTCATAGTAATCCCCTTATATTTAACTTTCAAGGCCTGTTCCTTATATATTTTTGCATTTAGAGTCCTCAAAAACGATAAAAAGACAAATACAGCATAATTCAACGCCAATATGCAGTTATTACGTTTTTGGGATGTTGAAAAACACAATGAGTGTTTTCATAACAAAGAAAAGGAGACGAGAGGTCCTGAAAAAGGATTTAAATCCTATTTCGCCGGACGAAACTCATCTAGAGCATCGACAATCTTTTTGAGATTCTCTTTAGTAATCGTGACATTAAAGCCACTCAAAATAACTTTCAAATGTTCTGGAGTATCTGGCAGAGTGTCAATTATTTTAACAATGTGCTCAGGTTTAAGTCTTGGAATATCTAAATCTTCAATAGCTTTAGATAGATCCTTTGCTTTTTTAGAAGTAAGTTGAGCAACTTCATTAACATAATCTTCAGTCTTTCCACCCCTAAAACTAAGTTCATCGTCTCGTTTATGGATAGCCTTAAGCATATCTTTTACCTCAGGAATTGAAACAGGTCTTTTTTCTAAAATTTCAGGCTTTACCATAACACATCACCGATTTAGTTTGATTTAGATAGGTGTACAGGATGTACAACTACAGTCTTCTCTTTGGAGAAGTCTTTGATTTTTACTTCGTAACAAGTTCCTACAACTTTTGAAACAATACCAGCTTTTCCATAAAATCTAGGATGGTACATTCCTTTTTGGTATGCAGGTTCTGCAACTAATTGAACTTTATCTCCTACTTTAAAGGATTGTAAAAAATTTCTAAGACTGATTTTTCCTCGTTGGGACACAGCTTTTCTCATTTTGTAACGAGTGTTTCGCCGGAATCCTCCTACTCTATCAACCATTTATATCACCATGAATATTTATTTTTTTTATAAATCTTATTGAAATAAAAAAAACCCCTTAATGGAGTCTGTTTTTGTTAGCTTTTTGACCAGGTCGTACTTTTTCAGCACCAATACCTTTATTTCGCAAGCCTCGAGATTTTTTACCAGAACTTGTAAGTCCACGGTATACTCGACCTTTTTGAAGTGAAATCCAATTTAGGTTTTCATCATTTAGGATAGATGGTGAAGTTCGATCAACAAGGATTACTTCATACCATTTATTAGAACCATCTTCAACAACCAAGTAAGAGTTTAGAACTTCACAGTTAGAGTAGTGTCTTGCAACTCTTTCTTCTGCAATTGTTTGATATGATTTGTTAACAACTTTTTTACGAGTATTAGCTTTAGGTCGTCGTCCACCAGTAAAATTGTGGAGCATGTGACCGCCCTTTCCTACTTTTTGACGAACAACAATAATTCCTTGTTTAGCTTTGTAGCCAAGAGATCTTGCTCTATCCAGTCTTGTAGGACGTAGAACTCTAAGAGTTACAGGTTCACGTCGAAACTGCATCAAATATTCTGTATAAGTTTCACCGAGAGTTTCTTTTGGTTTTTTCCAAGCATCTCGAATATGTTTATACATTCCCATGTTTATTAGCCTCCATTTGTTGTGCGGGGAAAGATTAGTAATTTTAACCCCTAAGCGCAGATTAACTGTCGCCGTTCCGTTCAGGCAAGCAACGCCCACATTCAGAACAAAAACGAGAAACACTATTTGGTTTATAAAGGTTTAGTTAAAAAATGGCCTAAAAACAGTAGAAAAGATTAAATATTAGCAAAACAAGAAAACACCATAGCAATTTGGGGGATAGTAAATATGATAGAGTTAGGGGGAAATATAACTCTGGTTGGTTTTAAAGAGTTGGGCTATGCAGAATTTGTAGTTGTTAAGAAAGTTGTTGGCAATTACGCTCGAAAAATATCTGATAGACACCCATTTGACGGATTAAAACTGTCAGTAAAACCAATACACAAAACAGAGGATGAGGCAACTAAATTTGAATTAAAGGTGGAACTTTCTGCAGACGGTAAACACTACCATGCAGATATAGTTGAACACAACATCTTTATCGGGTTGGATAAAATCCTCAAAAAAATAGTGACGCAACTAAAACTTGATTAAAAAGTTTTTAGAGTTACGTTCTGGCATCTCTGAGTAACAAACTCCTGAGTTAAGAGATGACGTAAACAAGTTTCAGATACTGTGAAGTCTCGCCTTACATTAACCCATAATTTTCCATCACGTTCAAAAGCATCCTTGTGCACTTCTTGAAATCTTTCAACGGCTTGAAAATTCTCTAAGGGAGGACCTTGTCTTTCTAGAGTGGGAGGTAATTCTTGATTGTCAATAAAAAAATAAAGATAACATTTATCGGAATCAATCTTCCAATCAGACAGATGAACATTAAAATCATATAAAACTAAATGTCGTTTTAAAAATTCAAAAATTTTTAAGACTTTAGTAATAACAACATCTTTTTTTCCTTTTTGTGGCTCCACTTCAATAACAAACAAATCCTCCCTGTTTTGTTTGTGACTTATTAATTTTTGAATGTCAAACGAAGGGATAATAAAATACTTTTCTTCAGGAGATTTTAAGAAATCTTTGGCGTGTTTAATTAACAAATTATATTTTTCTGTTGAAACTGCAGCAGCAGCATTTCTTTGTGGATCAATGGGATCAATAACAATTAACGGAGAAATAAGTTTTGATTGATTTAATTCCTCAAAAACATTTTCATGTTTATCTTCAGGATCAACAACAGTAGCGCCAGACCACAAAGAAACATTTTCTAAGAAGGGAACAAATCCGCCAAAATGAATCACCAAAATATCTAAAACATGACCTGACACGCCGTTAATATAACTTTCAGCACCATAAACACCAATAGCTTTACAAAACTGTTTAGCCAAACGAATATCATTACAAAGTTCATCTGTTAAATGATTCTTAACCCAAAAAACATGAAGAGGCGACATGTCAGTAACATTATCAGCATCAACATTATTTTCAATATATTTTACAGGAACAATTTCAAAAAATAAATTTTCAAATTCAAAATTAAAATAATCTCGAGAACCATGTACTCGTTCCAAAATAAGGTTATTATTTTGAATAAACTCACTTAACATTAGTTCTAAAATATCTGAAATGTTTTTCTCATCAGTTTTGAAACGAACGAAAATATCAACATCAAAATTACCTTTAAGATATGTTCCTTTAGCAGTGCTTCCTCCCGCTACAACATTGACGTCAACACCATTTTTTGGACCTGCAGATTCTAAGTAAGAAACCACTTTTTTTGTAGAATTCTTAATTTTAACAGCATCTTCGCTAGTTGGAGTAATTTTGGAGAGCACTGATGCGAAGTCAAAGTTAAACATGAGATTAGTAAAAGATATATGTGTTTTTAAACTTGTTGGGGAAAATGAAAGAATATATCCAAACAAATAAATAATAAAAGAACATAATGACATCATGGGATCTTTAATAACTGCATTTTTAATCATAACTTTAATTTTTATCTTATCTGCACTTCCCCTTTATTTTGCAGTCAAGTTATTTGGTGGAAAAACCAAACTTTGGAAAACAATAATAATAAATATTTTGGCCGGTCTTGTTGTTCTAATAATAAACGCATTATTTCCATTAATTGGAGGTATTGTTGCATTTGTAATCATATTGTTTATGTACATGTATTTTTTTAGAATAGGATTCTTAAGAGCAGTATTAGTTTGGTTATTAGAAGTCGTTTTAGTGGTAATATTTTGGATAATAGGAATTATTCTTGGGATTAGTGTTTTAGCAGGAATGATTTTGCTATGAAAAAATAAAGAAAAAAATAAAGGAACTAACCTAAATAACTCATTTGTTTCTTATGCCATTCTTGCATAGGCGAGCGTAAGGGATTGAACAAAGTTCAATACCAAAAACTTCGATAAAAAAATTCTCCACTAACCTAAATAACTCATTTGTTTTTTATCTGCCTCAGAAACAGTTTTGCTTGTTTTTTGGAGCATGCCTTTAACTTTCTTCTCAAAAATTTCTGCTTGCATAAGAAGAGGTTTAGTATCTAAATCGAACTTTAGATATTTATCAAGGTATTCAATAATTCTTGCAGCAGCTCTGGAATCAGGAAGATTTGAATGAGACTCCGCAAACAAACAACTAATATCTTTTTCCTTTAATAGAAGAGCAGCAGTAACCCCCATAATTACGGACTCATCAACAGGTTTAGCACCAAGAGATTCTAATTGTTTATTTTTATAACAATAAATTTCTTCACCACCATTACTTGCAACACCTTCAAGAGATAAAATTTCTTTAACATCCAACTGTTTTTTTATATCAAGAATTGCACGAGCAATTCGCCATTCAAAACCTTTAACATCAAGAATAGCATGAAGAATAATAGCATCAAATGCCTCACAATAGAAAATACCCATTGGATGAACCAACTCGCCTTTATGTATCGCCACAGTGGCAGGCAAATCATCAAAAATAATTTCTCCAATTTGTTTACAATCAAGGTGTTCAAGAAGATATTCAGTCACTATAGTTCCAACCAGTCCAAAACCAGGGAACGCTTCAATTAAAACTTTAGCCTTTGGTTTTTCACGTAAAATTACTTCCATAATAGTTCAACTCACACAAACAGCACCTTAACAAGGAACGGTTAACTGTCAATAAAAATGGAATAAATCATTTAAAAATGCTTTGATTGGAATAAGTTTATAAATAGAATTTAATTCTCTGTTGAATAACTGAGATGCCGATAAGTGGCTGCGACTCGCGATTCTGGAACCGAAATCTAAGCGTTGTTGCTGGCAAGAGTAATCTCGGAAGGTGAATACAATGGAAATTAAAGTAAATATTGGTGACGCTAAAACCAAAAAAACATACAACAAAACATTAACTGAAGAAAATATTACTCCATTAATCGGTAAACGAATTGGAGACATTGTAAAAGGAGAATCATTAGAATTACCAGCAGGCTATGAACTAGAAGTTCGAGGCGGAAGCGATAATGCAGGATTCCCAATGAGAAAAGACGTTACAGGTAGTGGACGTAAAAAAATTCTAATTGTAGGCGGAGTGGGTATGAAAAACCAAGGACGAAAAGGTCTAAAACTTCGTAAAATGGTAGCAGGCAACACAATTGGTGAAAAAACTGCACAGATCAACTTGAAAGTTGTGAAGTGGGGAAAAGAACCTATTGAAAAAGTAGAAGAACCTGCAGCTGAAGAACCAAAAGCAGAGTAAAATCTGCATTTTTATTTTTATTTTTAACTAATTCTTATCAATTAAAAGCTCTTAAAAAAATAAAGAGGATAATCGCAACTTAATATACAAAAATGTATACTGCAGTGGAAATGAGGGGGAGTAAGACCCAGACTATTGGCGAGCAGAGAACCAACACAATAACAACATCTCAAAGCCTAAAACACGCGAATTCTAAATATTTTAATTCAAAATAACCCTTATTTCCTCTAGAAATATAGTGACAAAGATTTATAAACAAAAAGAGCCCAAGAAACAATAGAGATGTTAGGAAGCAAGAAGCACTACGAAAACAAAACAGACTACGTTAAAGAATTTGGGAAAGAGTTAGGCTGGAAAATAGAAGAAGATGAGTTTGTAAACTTAGAAAATGTAGGATGGTACCAAACAGCAGATGAAACAGACGAAGACGCATATCCAGAACCAACAAATAGAAAACAAGCAATTATTGAAAAAACAGACACGAGTTTAGAAGAAACATATCACTGGTTTTTACAATTTTTACGATACGATTTAGGATATCCTCAAGTCGATAAAATTTATGACATATTTAGCAGCAGCGAAAGTAGCGCCATGTTTGGTAATGTCGCACAAAAGCAAGGAATACAACAAGACAGAGCAGTACAATTCCTAAGAAGTATTGGTGTGATGATAAAAGAATTATTTCCATTAGTCAGAGAATTACGAGTTCTTGATGAAAGAATGGAACTGTATAAAAATTGGGACAAAAGTAAGAGTGCCGACATAACACTAAAACAACATTACGTTCAATTCGTTGAAGGAGGAGGACAAAATCCTGACTCAATATATGGACTTGCAACAAGAATAGGGTATGCAGTTCTTCCTGACTTGTTTTTCAACACACACGTCTATGATTTAGGCGGAATTGACGATGCAGTTGATAAAGGTGAAACAAGCGAGTTTAACAAAAATGTTCGAACAGTTCTAAAAAGAAAATTGTATGGATATATTAATTGGCGAAATAATATCATGCAAGAAACAGTTTCTAAAAGAAAATTCCAAGTTAGATATTTAAGGCAACACTGGAAAGCAATAGAATTAAACATGGCATGGGTTAAACCATATATTAAAACAGCTCATCGAATGAACAGAAACTCAAAGCAACTTGACAGTCCTGATTTAATTAACGCATTTGATCACACAATATTAGAAATAGAAGTCTTGGCAAAAAAACCAACAGACCTAAAAAATAAAGATAAACATTACAGATGTATCCTTGCAAATTTTAGATATGACACAAAGCCAACATTAACATTTAAACCTGAATGGGGACAACAAGCAGTAGCGCACACCGGAAAAGTAACAGTAACATTAAGATCATATGGCTGGCATCAAAAAGATATTGAAACATATAAAAAAATGCGACAAGAAGAAGATATGAGCATAATAAGTTCAATTGATGAACATGTCGGCGGAGCATTTGAAGCAATGAAAGAAGATATTGAAAGATATTTAGAAGAAGCTGGCGAAGAAAATATGATTGCAAAAAGAGCAGAAGAAAAAAAACAACAAGAACAAGACGATGCAGATTTTAATGAAGCAAAAAGAATTCACGATAAAAATTCAAAATTTGGATTATTAGGACCATTTCTTGATATCGGACGAGGATTTGGAGAACTAGGAAAATCATTCTTTGAAAATTCTTCAAGTGAAAAGAAGAAGAGCGATAAAAAAGAAGCTGAAAAAGAAAAACCAAGAGATGACAACAAAATTAAAGAAGCAGGAAAAGGAGCTAGCAAAGATCTTAGCATAACATACGTTGTTTACAAAAAAACACATCAACTTCTAAACTGGTAAAAACCAAAAAACAGTGAACAAATAATCTAAAAGTCAGAATTACATTCTAGAGAAAAATTATCTTAAATGCATTTCTATTACATCATTATCTTGCATGACATGTTTATGCATGACCTTTTGTCCTTCAAACTTTGCACTAGTACCCCAAACTCTTGCAAAACGAAGTCTCTTAGAAAAATCTCGATGAAGTTTATTAGCAACATCTTCAACAGTACAATTTCTAAACATAATAAGAGGAACTTCCATGTCAGCAGGATGTTGAGGTTCTTTCATAAAAACACGAATTAAATCTAATTTTTGAAAAATCAATTCTCTAAGCTCAGGAATTCCTTCCTCTTTTTGAGCACTGATTGCAATATCACCAGAATATTTCTTCATTATTTTTTTCAGTTCTGTTTTTGTTACTAAATCAGCCTTATTGATTACTGTGAGTGCAGGCATGTATTTTTTGTTATTCTCAATACAATCAATAAGTTGATCAACCGTAATATCTTCACGAATAACAACATCAGCATTATTTATTCGAAATTCTTTTAGAACACTAACAATTGTTTCCTCATCAAGATGAGTTAATTTAACAGTAGCGCCAATTTTAATTCCATCTTTGCCTGTTTTTACGATTTTAACATCAGGTCTAATTTGATTTAGACGAATATGAGTATCATAAATTTCTTTTACAATAACGTTATATTCATGAGGGCGAGTAGCATCAAGAAGAACGAGACAAACATCTGCTGATCGCATACTTGCAAGAACTTCTTTACCACGACCTCGACCAGAAGCAGCTCCTTTAACAATACCAGGAACATCTAAGATTTGAATTTTTGCATGTTTGTATGTCATGACACCAGGAATACAAGTAAGTGTTGTGAAAGCATAAGCACCAACTTCGGATCGAGCACCAGTTAATGCATTAAGAAGAGTTGATTTTCCCGCACTTGGAAAACCAAGAAGAATAACAGTGCCATCGCCAGTTTTTCGAACTTCCCAACCTGCACCCCCCGCTTTAGCAGAACCACGATTTTCTTGAGTATCTTTAAGCTTAGCAATCTGTGCTTTGTACTGACCAATAGCTGCTTGAGTTTTTTTATTATACTTAGTACTAGCTATACGTTCCTCTAATTCCTTAATCTTTGCAGAATAATCAGCCATACCAATAGTAGAAATGAATAATTTGTTTATAAAGATTAGCTCTTATAACGTTAATCATCATCAATTTTAGTAGTAATAATAGGTTTATCACCAACAATAAAGGAGTGTTCATGTTGACTTACCATACCCTTGCCAAGCACCTTTTCACACAAAAGCTGCACCAAAATCGTATTCTCCCAATAGAAAGAAATTACTCATCATCAATTTTAGTAGTAATAATAGGTTTATCACCAACAATAAAGGAGTGTTCATGTTGACTTACCATACCCTTGCCAATTTCTCGCAAAGGAGGATGCGCAATCAAAGAACCGTTCTTTTGTAATTCCATTAAAGCAAGACGAGTTTTTCCAGCACCAAATTCTCTTTCAAGCCAACGCGAAGCAAAAGGTAAACCATCATAAGTTTTTATTTTTTGTAATACTTCGCGAGCAATAGGGCTTCGAACAGGACGAGGAACTTGCAAAGTAAAAACAGTTGGAGAGCCACCTTCAGCAATAGCACCTTTACCATTAGTTGCAAAAGGCTCACAAGCAACATGCATATTTTCTTCTAAAACATTTGAATTGTCAAGCCGCACATTAGGTATTGAAGGGCATGTATGAATATTAAAATATCCCAAACCATGTCCAGATAGATTCTTTACAGGAGAAAAACCCATATCAATTATTGTATCTTGAATAACCCCGCCAATTTCTCCAACAGGAGTTCCAGGCGTGAACATAGTAGAAACATTTTTCAAAGCTTTTTTTGAAGCTTCAACCAATTCTTTATATTCATTATTTAGATTAACAGTTAAAGCATTATCACCAATGTACCCATTAATATGAACACCAACATCAAGCTTAATAACATCAGATTCTTTTACAATAGAATCATCATCTAAAGCACTACACTGATGAGCAGCAATAGTATTAACAGAGATTTGCGAAGGAAAAGCAGGAAAACCTCCTTTTTCTTGAATAAAAGATTCAACAGAATCAAGAATATCAACAATTTTAACATCAGGTTTAATCAACGTCTTCCCATATAATAAAGCCTCTCCAGCTAACTTGCCAGCAGCCAAGGCATTCTTTTTAAAGTCATCATCCATAAAAATAAATAAAAAATATCACCTATATAAACATAGTGGTGAGTCGGTAAAGTTTATAAATGAATAAAAGAGATAAATGACTAGGTGAGTTATTAATGGGTTTTTTTGGACGACTGTTTGCTTCGAAAAGGAAAAAACTATACTATATCGAAATCGACGATGAAGCAATCGATAATGAAATTTCTGGAATAATAATCCAAATAAGTAATAAAATAAAAGAATTCAAATCAACAATAGATAAAACAAGCATAACAAACAGAGAAAACACATTACAAGAACTTTACCAACTAATGATTTCTATGAAAGGCAAAATTGAACACCTCGAGTCCGATGTTCAAATGATAAGCAGTATTAAAGTTAAGAATGCACAATATTTTGTAATAAAAGATCAACAATATTTTGAAGATAAAAAAACACAATTACAAAAAATAAGAGAATCAATGACTGGCTTTATTACAATAGTCGAACAAAGACCAAGCGCACAAGAGTTACGTGAAGAATTACTCGAAAAATTAATTGATGAACTAAATCACATAATTGAAAGTACTAAATTTGTTATTGCAGATGATAAAAATCTCAGGGAGATATATAGAATAATTTCTGAAGTCTGAGATTTTTAGAAGTTTAAACATAAATATAAAAAGATTAAACTTATTCTAAATGAGTATGATTCCTAAACACATCCAAAACCATCTTGATAAGCTAGGATTTAAAGAACTTCGACCAAGTCAAGAAAAATCAATAAAAGCAGGATTGTTTAAAGGGAAAAATCTTCTGGTTTGTACACCTACTGCTTCTGGAAAAACATTGGTTGGAGAATTAGGTTTGATTAATCGAGTTTTGGGAGAAGAAGGTAAACGCACAGGAGCGATGGGAGTTTATGTCGTTCCATTAAGGGCTCTTGCAAGTGAGAAATATAAAGAGTTTAGTAAGAAACATCCAAAACTAAAAATAGCTCTAACAAGTGGCGATATGGATAGTGACGACAGATATTTAGCAGCATACGATATAATAATTACAACAAGCGAAAAGTTTGATTCATTAATCAGACACCACACTCCTTGGCTTGAAAAAGTTGAAGTAGTAGTAATTGATGAAATACATCTTCTTAATGATTTAAGTAGAGGTCCAACACTTGAAATACTAATAACAATACTTAGAGATCAAAATCCAAAATTACAATTAATAGGTCTTTCTGCAACAATAGGGAATGCAAAAGAACTAGCAGCATGGCTTGATGCAAAGCTAGTAGAAGATACTTGGCGACCTGTTAAACTTAGAAAAGGAATTTACTTTGATGGAAGTATTCATTTTCCTAATGAGAATGCAAAATAAGCTGCTCCAAGTAAACCTTCATCATCACTTACCTCATAACGTTTAAGAAATAAACTCTTAGTGTGTGATTTTAGTGCGTACTTCTTTATTTGAGAAAATAATTTTTTGTAAGCAACATCAGGAAGTTTAGCAACACCACCACCTAAAACAATAACATCCGGATTTAGAATGTTAACAACAGATGCAATACCTCTGCCTAAATGTTCAAAAGTTTCAATCATCAACTCTTTAGCAAGTTTTTCACTAGAAAAATAAATATCACCAACAGTTGGATGTTTAATTTCTCCTCCAAGCTTCAAATATCGTTTTGTTAGGAAAGCACCACCACACAAAAGTTCTAACTCAGTGAATTTACTAAAGCGCATATCATAAACAGGGATATGACCAAATTCAATTGAAGAACCAAGAGCACCAGAATAGGTTTCCCAACCAGATTTAGTTTTTTTAGCCAATCCGGCACCTATACCACTTCCCCAAATAACGCCTAAAACAACTTTATGATTTTTCCCAGCACCCAGAACAGATTCAGCCATAGTAAAACAAAGAGAATCATTTTTCACAATAACAGGAATGTGAAAGTTTTTTTCTAAAAATAATTTTATGTTAAATCCTTCAAGAAAAGAAAGAACATTTCCAACTGCAAGAAGTTTTCCTTTTTCATCACAAAAACCAGGCATGGAGATTCCAATAGCAGTTATTTTATGTTTTGAACCATCAAGAAGAGATTGAATAATCGTCTTTATTAGATTAATAAGTTTAGTCTTCCCTTGCTTAGGATTAGTCGGAATTTTAATTGAACTTAAAACTAACCCTTT
>JAFGOT010000031.1 GCA_016926395.1 Candidatus Woesearchaeota archaeon | reverse complement strand
TTTGAGATTATATCATCAAAATGAAAATAAGTAATATCAGCAATAGTTCTAGCCTCGATTAGATTTTGTGAAGTAGAAAAAACGCAATGGTGATTTGGAATAAATTCAATGGCATCATAAACCCAATAATTGGATTGGGCGTTTCTATGTTTATCAAATAAATATTCTTTTTCTCTCCAAGAATCAATAAGTTTGACTTGCTTAACACCTTTAATAACAAGGTAACTAGTAAACTCTCCTTCTTGAGTAAAAGTAATAGTTGCAATGTCGCCATTAACTGCCAAATTATAATGTCTTCCTAATTTTGAAGTATCATAACTATCTCGATGATCAAGTGTTAAGTGAACAAAAGTATCTTCCAAACCAGTTGTAGAATAAAGCAAAGTTTTTTGATAAGAAAAAATAGTATCTGCTTTTGTATCAGAAAATTTTCTCCTAATGTTGTTTAAGTTAGTTTGAAGTTCAACACAATCAAGACCAACAGGAGTGATGGATTCTATTATCTTTTGCATCCTCCACTCTTTAGGAGAAAGAACATACCAACCTTGATAACTTAGAGTTTCATCGATTGCAAAGTAACTACCAAAACCATTTGTAACTAAAGCACTTAGCGGACCACTTGATTCTATATCAATATGTGGTAGTTTACAAACACGTTTGACACTCATTTAGTCATCCTCAACAATACGAGTTTCTTCAAGAGAACATGGCGCTCCTAAAGCTTCGTTGTGAGCACAAATATAGAAACGAACCAATTGTCTCCAATCAGCATAAGACGCTAGAGAGTGAGCATTCATCTTACAAGAAACTCTTGAAGAAACATTGTTTTGTGCAAAATCTTCTAGAAAATCAAAAAGTTGATTCACTTCTTCTTCTCGAGATTTTGATCTATCAACAATGTATAATCCTTTATGTTTACCTACAATTTTATCTGCAACAAATTGTGCAAAACCAGCAGTATTACTAGTGATTGCAGGAACACCATATGCTATTGATTCTAAAGGAGTGTAACCCCAAGGTTCATAATAACTTGGAAAAATACCTAGATGACAACCAACTATTGCTTCATAGTATTCCATATTAAGCAAACCATCACTACCTTGTAAATAAGCAGGAACAAAAACCACTTTGACACGATCATTAGACCTGTTAAGAAGACCAACTCGCCTACAATTTTTTATTATGGGATCATCATCTTCATTAACGTGCAGATTGTGAGTTGAAATTGGAGGTTCACCAAATCGTCTTAGATAACGAAACTTTCTTCGTTGTGTTGACAGAAATTGTTTAGGAACAACTTCAATTTTGGTTTTATCACCAGATATAACATCTAAAATAATTTGTTGGGTGAAAAAGTCTTCTTTCTCTTTAATGTCATCCTCTAAATCTTCCAAATGCATTTTATTTTCAAGAAGTTCTCGTTTAGGACCAAGACTATCCATTGCAAGGAAGAAGAACATGACAATAGTTTGATGACTAACTTCATCTTTCATTCGTTGATTTAATTTTCCAAGAGCTTCAATAGTAATATCTAAACCTTTATTTTCGAATTCATAACGGCCGGAAGAATAATAAAATAAAGTATCATCTAAATTAAAATTTTGATATGGAAAAAAAAGACTCATAACAAAACTTTTTAATTTCTTTTTTGATTCAGTATGCATGTTCGATGTTTGCTCAAATGTTGGATACAAATCAATTGGAAGACCATTTGGAAGAACTCTTGGTTCTCGACCAAAAATAGTTTTAGCTTCGTTTGCAGTAATATCAGAAACAGTAGTGAATACACCCGCGTTAAGAGCACAAGCTCGTTCAGTTGTAAATTTTTCTAAAACACCAACTTCTTTTGCAGCTTCTCTTGGGTCAACACTACCCAAACTATTATAAGCATTTTTACCACGAGAGGCCAGACTTCGACCAAGCATAGTAGCGTGAGTAGTAAAAACAGTTGCAACTTTTGAATTATTAGATTTTAAGTACAACAAACCAAATCCTGCCAACCATTCATGAAAATGACCAATAATACTATTTCTTGGAAATTGATGTTCAACTTCTTTTAGAAACATTCCAACACCAAATGACCACATTAAAGGTTCATTAAAATCCCAAGAAGAACCAAGTGATTCTACCCCATACTCAAGAAATAAATTTGTTTTAATGTTATCAACTTCACCAGATAAAGAACGCGCATCAATTAAAACAGTAGTTGGAGAACCTAAAATATCCCAAGTACCATAAACACATCGAATACCACTTTGTGCAAGGTTTGCAAAAACTCTTGCAAAAGGTTCAGGCGGACGTTGTTCTAAGAAGTCACCAGGAAGCTCATCAAATAAAGGACCAACTAACGTATAAGTATTATAATGCGCTTGCATTAAAGGAACTTTAGTCGTAACAACAGTATGGATTCCTCCACATTTGTTACAAACTTCCCAACTGGCCTCAAAGACCATATCCGCTTTAGTTTTCAAATAAACAACTCACCCTTTTTCCTTAAAAGACCAATCTACAAAAAAACACTTTTGTAAACCCGCCTTAAAAAAATAAAAAAAACAAACACCTTATTTTAAGTGTTTATCAATAATATGTCGATAGATAATCAATCGCATTTTTTCTGGATCGTGAACAACTGCAATTTTTTTGGCTAAATCTTCCTCTGAGAATACTCCTTGAATCCAATTCGCAAAGTCATGACGAAGTTCATTAACGTGATGACGAACAATGTCCTCTTCCATCTCCTCTAGCAAGTGAGCTAAAGTTACATAATGATCCACACGCCTACCATCAGCTAAGACAAAAAAGTTTTCTTCAGGAATACGTTCAAAGACTTCTTTCTTTCGAATTCTTTTTGAGGCTGCTTTTTTAGTAGCCTTCTTAGCTGTTTTTGTTGTTTTTTTTGCAGCTTTTGTTGTTGACATTTTTTACCTCTTAAAAATTCAAGTTGAATTTTTGTCATTTATTTGCCAATTCAGTTGGCAAGTAGCAATGATGGGGATGGGGAAATTATTGGCTTTTCTTGAAATAAACCTTTTTTTGCAAGCTCAACATTTCTTATTTTGTGAGCAATATCATTTAGAGTGTTCATCATTTGCATGTAATGTTCATACGCATCTCCAGAAAAATTAGAAACACCAGCACGTAAAATCATAGATGGTTGAGTCATAAATCTCCAAGAAGTTAAAGTATCAACATCACCCATGTTTACAATGTGAGGATATATATTACGAAGTTCATTAATTAAATGACCTTCCATTTTAGAATCAGCCATACTTAAAGAACCAACTTTTTCTTCACCCAAAGACATAACATCTGTTTGAATTAATTTATAAGTAGGACTTTTTAGAGTAATAGCAGAATCTTTTGGATAAAAAACTTTAGAATAATTCTTATTAAGAACAGTTTCTACGCTTGGAGGCAAAATTCCTTCAGCACAAAAAAAACCATCACTCTTTTTGTTAAATATTCGTTGAGTAATTTTTTCTTGAAGATTAAGTTGAGTTGATAACTCCTCTTTTGACATCAAAGATAATGAACTGTTATAATAAGGAACAGATAATAATTTTATATTATTAGTTTTCACTAATAATTTTAGTGAATCAAGAAGTTCATCATCGTTTTCTTCCAAAAGTTCAAGAACATAACCAGGAATAACAAGTTGTTTTGTTTCTTTAGAAATAGAATTTATTTGCGTTGCTAAGTTGGATATTTGCGATCCCATAAGTCCCAAATTTATGTGTGCTCTGTTAGTTCCAATGTCAAACACATTCATTCCTTGCAAATATGCAGTTTGACCAATAAACAAAGTTTCTGTCAATTTCAACTCAACCTCTTAAACGATTATATAAATCCAAACAAAGACCTGCAGGCTTCTCCCAAGTAGTAGCTTTTGCTTCTTTGAAACCATTAACTTTCATAGTTTCATGAAGAACAGGGTAAGATAAAAGAGAAATTATCTGGGATGCCATCTTGTTAATATCCCAGAAATCTGCTTTGAACGCGTGATCAATAACTTCTGAAACACCGGATTGTTTCGTGACCACGGTTGGAGTGTCCTTACTCATAGCCTCTAGAGGTGTGACGCCAAAGGGCTCAAGTAAAGATGGCAGGACAAAGACATCAGATAAGTCATAAAATAACTCAGCTTCATCTCGAGTGTAAAATCCATGAAAATAAACTTTTTCAGAAATACCACAAGCATTAACTTTGTCAATGCAAGCTTGAAGTTGATCTCCACTGCCTGCAATTATAAATTTAGTATTAGGAACATGTTTTAAAACAAGGTTTGCCACGTCAATAAAATTAAGCGGTCCTTTCATCCCAGTAATCCGACCCATGTAAGAAACGATTTTCTGGTCGCCCTTAAATTCATGACTAGTCACTTTAACAGGGCCCATTTCAACGCCACCGTTATGAACTAGCTCAATTTTTTCTTCAGGAACACCATAGTGATCAATAAGTGTTTGCTTAATCAGACCACTTATTGCAACTACTTTGTCAGCAGCCATAAAGTTCTCTCTTTCAACAGCATAAACTTCAGGCGTAACACCCGCGCCTGCATTTTTATTAATTTCAGTGATGTGACAGTGTATAATCATAGGTTTACCAAGCATCCTTTTTGCAACAGCAGCAGCTCGTCCGGTTGTCCAATCATGTGCATGGATAACATCACAATCACGAAAAGCACCTTTTTCAATCATGGCAGCTACTCTTTTGGCAAATAAATCAATCTCTTCAAGTAAATTTTCACCATACATCTTTTTTGTGCTGTCATTTTCTCGTCTTCTTGACGTAATAGTTTCAGGTTGTTGTTCAGTTAATGTTCGCAAAGTTTGTTCATATTCTTCCAAGGTTTGATATGCAGCCATAAGAGAAGGGACTCTAGAAAAAGTTAAATTATATTTTTTAAGTTCGGTTTCTGAAACCAAACGAGAAACATCAATCAAATTTGCAAGGTTTGAAGAAAGATCATCAGGCATGTAAGGCATGACATAATCAATACCAACATTTTTAGCAGCTAAGTGTTTAACTAGTTCATAACAAACCATACCAACCCCGCCTGCAAAATAGGGTGGAAACTCCCAGCCAAACATCAATACTTTCAAACTAATTCACACCTCTTCTCAAAAAAAGTTCACCGGTTATTCGCTTTTTTTGGAATCGTTATAATGTTCGTAAAGTTCATTTAAAAAGGTTATGGTGAATTTTGAATAAAAAGCATAATAACTAATATAACTAAACAATTTACTAAGTTATTAATTTAATTAGTTGTTTTGTAACGAAATATTTAAATAATAGTACATTACAAAATAATAATATGAGCAAAAAAGACATGCCAAGTGGAATAAAATTAAGCATCCTTGAACATGTCGCAACAAAACCAAGCAGTGCAACAGAGGTGGCAAAAAAACTAAAAATAAGCCTGCCATACGCACTCAATCTGCTAACACTTTTAGAAGCTCAAGAATTCGTAAAGTCAGAAGCAAAAGCAGATGGAATTCATATTGGAAAACCAAAAAAAATCTACAGCCTAAAAGAAGAGCTCATTGAGATAACACTCTTAGGGGAGGGGTTTGGAAAAAGGTTCGCAAGTAACATAATTGACCCCCAATTACGGACCTATTTCCAATTCCTTTCTTTTGTATCTGATTTAAACAAAGTCAACTTCTCAGAATACTATTGGAAACACAACCAATATCTAAAACACGTACACGCAATAGGAATGATTAAGAACGAATCCGAAGGAGCAGAATTTGTTGCAATAACAACAGCAGAACACCTAACAAACTTAAGACAAAACATAAGCAATTATAAAACAGAAAAAGGATTCACAATAGCTTGTTGGGTGCATACAGAAGAAGAATTTATTGAAGGACTGAAAAGAAATGACGATTATTATAAGAGGCTGATGAAAAAAGCAATACCAATGCTTGACAATAGAGGTGTGTTTGAGCGATTGGGTGAATATAATAAATGAAGATAAAAGAAAATTTGAGCAGTCATTTTAACGAGGTGTTAAAATGAACAAATTAGCAAGACTAATAGAAGGCTTGGACATTAACGACCTAGAACTAATAAAAAAAGACATTGATTCAGGAAATGTCGATAAATTAGTTAGAAGGGAAATAAAACTAAAAAAAGCAAATAAAATAACAACATGTCCAGTTTGTAGCAGCGAAGTTAAAGAAGGAGAAGGATTACATCTACAATTTGGTCCCCTAACATTTAGGAAAAAAGCTACGTTTGATGGAGTCGACTGTTTATGTTATTTCTTAGAAAATAATTTAAAAAAGAAATAGACTAACTAGTATGAAGAATATGCAAAATATCCATCCCAAATTCAGCAATTTTAGTTTTACCAAAACCAACAATTGATTCCAACTCATCAACAGTAAGAGGCTGCAAACTAAGGAGTTGATCAAGAACTTTATCTGAAAAAATCATATAAGGAGCAATCCCTCTTTCTTTAGATTCTAAAAATCGCCAACGTCCAAGAGCAGAACGTTGTGATTCTATTCTATCAGGCGTAGATAACGGTTGTCGTTTTAGAAAAGCCTCTGAAAATGCGCCCCTGCCTTCAGTTACAAAGTTTAGAACTTTCCTTGATAAAAAAGGACTTGGTGCGCCAGTGTAAGAAATGTAGAGCTCTTTTTTTGCACGAGTGCAAGCAACGTACAACAACCGTCGTTCTTCTTCATATTGATCATAATCTGGACGAGTAGTAAGAAGTTCAACAAAACGATGATCTTTTGTCTTGCAAGGATAATTATTTGTCGAAGCTCCAACAACAAAAACAAATTCTGCTTCCAAACCTTTAATTGCATGAACAGTGGAGAGAGTCAACTCGTCAACACTTGGCGTCCTAGATAAATCGCGTTTTTCATCAGTTCTAATTAAAAATTTAATATTTTTATCAATTAAAGCTTGAGAAAATTTCTCTAAACCCTTATTAGTTCTTGAAAGAATAAATATCTCATTCTTATTACACGCCAAAGAATCAATAGCGTCAAGAACAACATTAACTTCATCAGCTTCGCTTGGAGCCTGATAAACCGCAACAACTCCAGTCAACTTATTTTTAGCAGATTGAGGAGCAAAAGAATGATGACCCCTATTAGTTTGAGCAATAATCGCATTTGAAAAGTTAACAACAGACTGGGTTGATCTAAAATTTGCAGTTAGCTCAATAACAGTAGCACCCTCTTCAATAGCGGAAAAAATCATTTTAGGATTTGCGCCACGCCAAGCATAAATACTTTGACGAGGATCACCAACAACAAATAAATTCTTAGAAGAAATATATTCAAGAAGTTTTACTTGCTGCTCATTAACATCTTGATACTCATCAACCAAAACCCAAGAAAATTGAGCTCTCAAACCAGAAAAATTTTCATAAAGACTATTTATATCAATTAATTGATCTGCATAAGTTCGAAGATTGTTTTCTTCTAAAAAATCACCAACAAATTTCACTAATTTAATAACATTTTTCGCAGTAATAGCGTCTGATAAGGACTCAGAAGCAATTTTTTCCTCAAAAAAGTCAGTATTTTTACCTTCTAAAATATAAGTATCAAGGATTGTTCTAAAGTCATATAAAAAGGAGAAGAAGAGCTGACGAGGTTCTTTTCCCCTCTTTTCTCTTGAAGTAAAATAGTGACTAACAAAAGTTTCGGTGTTAAAACCCAAATGTGCTATTCCTTTAAACACTAGATTTACAAAATCTTTGTTACTAATCATTGATTTAGAAGCTCCATAAAAGGCATTACCATGTTTTAAGAGCTCTTTTTCAGCAAAGGAGTTAAACGTTTCAACCCATATCTTAGTGCCAGGGAGAAGAATGGCCAACCGTTCAACCATTTCTGTTTTGGCTTTTCGCGTGAAAGTAATAGCAAGGAGCTCATTAGCAGGAACACCTAAGAATTTATGAAGAAAAACGATTTTATGAGTCAAAACACGAGTTTTTCCACTACCCGCGCCTGCAATACAAACTTGACGTTCATCATTACAAATAATTGCTTTTTTTTGTTGGTCTGTAAAGGAATCAAGAAAGAAAGAAAATTCTTCAAACAACAATTTATCATGTTCGGATATAATGGCAGGAACATATGAACCATTAAAAAAATCATCTTTGACAGAATTGAGAACAGGGCTTCCTGCAAGAGTATCGTCGAGTTTTATGGAAAGAGAAGGATTTTCAAGCTCATCAATTCCTTTCTGAGATAGAGCAACAACGGAGAACTGTTTGGATTTTTCTATTTGAAGCAAACCTTGAGTTAAAAGGTATTCGATGAAACGAATTAAATCTTCCTCATCATAACCACCAAGAGAACCATGATAAATCTTTTTATCTAGCTTGCATCGTTTAATTTTTTCATTTACCTCTCCTCTTAAAGCAGAAGCAAGAAGTTTTTTCCCAACAGGAAAGTCCATTTCATCAACTAAACGAAGAACAGATAAGTGATCTTTGTGTTTTTTGGATACTTTTAGAGAACCGTCGCTGTTAAATTCCATGCAAGATTAAGATAAAATATATACTTTAAAAAAGTGTGGGTTATGTGTCTTGTGTTTAATTAGGATTAAACCTAACTGCAATGGTGCTTGCCGAGAAATCCGCAAACTGTAGCACAATCAAGTGCAAATAATGAATTAAAACTCGATCATTTTCAGGCATGTTAATAATAGAACCCAAACACAACGCATCTAATTCTTTTTTCTTAGAATTAAGTTTAACTAATTTTTCAAAAGAAAAGTTATAAAATAAATCATACCAAAGATTAGCATAATCACGAATTTCTTGAAGTAAAGAAAGCGTCTCATCAGTAACGTCTAAAGTTTTGTCCAAATAATAAGATGCAATATACTTAGGATTGTCAACAATTTTTTCTAAATTCCAAGAAACAACATACCAAAAATGTCCCTTATCTTTTTGAGATAAATTTTTGTTAAGCAAACACTCACAAAAATTAGTTAACTGATTGTTAATATGTTCGTGATTAATTTGTCTTGCTAAAAGTTCTTTATCCTTATTTTTAAATGCGATATGAAGATCAGAAAAAACTTCATCAACTAAGCGAAATGCACGTCTTAAAGTTGAGTCAAATTCACTTGCATCAACCATCGCAACAGAACCAATTTTTATTCTAAGTTGAGACTGTTCTTTAATAATAAAACCAACAAATAAATGTTTAACTAAATCTTCAATTATTTCATAATGTTTATCAGTATAATTCAAAATAATAATTTCATCATAACCTTGTTTATGAAGAGAAGAAATTTGCCAACGTAATACACGATCACTTATTCCCTTAACATCAAGCTCAATAGAATTTAAAACAGTTCGATTATTCTGTGGAGAAAATATTATTTTATAATCTTGAATGACACAATCAAGCTCTGCGCCTTTTTCAACATTTTGAGATCTAATCCACTCAGTAGGTAAAGAAACAACTAAAGTTTTTTCCGATAATTGAATGACTTTTCTTTTCATTTTGTTTTAATAAAAGTATTTTCAAAAAAATCAACTAAACGCATGCCAGTTAAATCCCAATCAAAACGATGAACAATAGTATGGCGTGCATTCCCCCCTAATTTTTCACGCAGTTGCTTTGATTCTATAAGCAATTCAATTTCTTTTGCCAAAGAAAAAGAATCCCCTTTTTGAAAAAACAAACCATTAATACCGTGCGAAATATAATCTTTAACAAACCCAACTCTTGAAGTAACAACAGGTAAAGATGTGCTCATAGCTTCAAGAACAGACAAGGACGTGGTTTCAGTCAAAGAAGTTAAACAATAAATATCCATCGCTTGTAAGTATTTTTCAACGTCAGAAACAGCAGGAACATGAATTACACCAGGTTGTTTTTCTAGTTGTTTTTCAATTTCTTTAATACCACTGCCAACAACAAGCAATTTTAATGAAGGATGTTGATTTCTAAGTTTAACAAATGCTCTCATGAGAGTTGCTAAATCTTTTTCTCGAGCAATCCTGCCATGATAACCAATAACTAATTGATCATCTCGTACACCTAAAAGTTCACGAAGTTTAAGTCGTTCCAAAGAATCATCGGAGGGTTTAAACTTATTTGTGTCAACACCTAAATTAATAATTTTCTTTGGAGTTCTAAGATCCTTCCAAGTTAAAACATCAGAAATACTTTCTGAAGGAACAACTAAATAAGAACAACGAGAATATAAGTAATGCGTTATTCTTTTTGTAATAGGATAAGAGTATCTTTTTACAAATGAAAAACTAGTAGCTTGAGCAACTAACTCCCATTCAATATTATGAATAAAAGCCACGGTTTTACGTCTTAGTTTTTGAGCAAAAAAAAGAGCAGATCCACCAATTGGACCTAACGTTTGAGTGAACACAATATCTGCTTTTTTTACCGCTTTGATTATTCGTCTGAATTTGACTTTAGGAAGTTTAAAATCACCAACAACTCTTTTAGATAAAGGCACTCTAACAAATTTAACACCATCAATTAAAACTTCAACCCCTTCATAATCAGGACAAATAACAATTATATCAAATTTATCTTTAAGACGAGGAATAACTTCTGATAAAAATCGCGTAATACCATCACGTCTAGGTAAAAAATTATCTGAAGCAATAACCATCACAGGTTTTTTGACATTTTCCAAATCAACAATATTTTCAGTCATCTTACTTTGTAAAACTCTTCCGCAAAAGAAGTGTTATTTCTAAAACCAGTAACAAAAGCTTTTAGGTATACACTCCATTTAAGATTAATCATAGTAATAATTTGGCTTTTAAAAAGAGACAAAGCAGCAAGCTTAACTCTAAAAGTGTCAGACACGTCAACTATTAGACGAGGAACATCACGTTTTTTTATTCTAAAATAATTCCACACAGTAAAAGTATAAACAGGAGGATTAAACCACTCATGATTCTTAGCAACCTCATCATAACAAGACAAGACAAAAGAATTAATAGCAACGTGATCAGGATGTGTTTCATTTCGCGCATGTGTAAAAATTTTTACAGGTTTATATGTTTCTAGAACATCAATAAGTCTTTCTCGCAAATTCATAGATTCAAAATCGCTTGCGAATTTTCCTTCTCTAACTCCCCAATATTCAATACCTTTACCACCAATTAAACGGTCAGCACGCTCTGATTCTTTAACACGAATATCTCTAATAACTTCTTGCTTAAAATGAGGATGAGATTTTTCACCATATGAAGCAATAATAGTCCTAACAGATTTACCTTCTTTAGCATATTTGGCTATAGCACCACCTGGTCCAAAAATTTGATCATCTGGATGGGCAACTACAACTAACACAGTTTCTTCCATTATAAAGACAACAAGACAAGAAGAATTTATTAAACTAGCGGTTAAATAAGCATTGCGATGAGGGTAATTAATACTTAAGTATTCTTAATTATAAACACCTCAAACGTTAGAGTTATATTTTAATCCTTTAAAATAAATCTGACAAAATATCTTAGCATCAGTTTCATATATTTTGATTAATAAGAATATGTATGGTGCACTGGCCGGGAAAACAATAATCATAGATTATTGGTCCCTTACCATTGCATAAATGCACTGGCCGGGATTCGAACCCGGATCAATGGCTTGGAAGGCCACTATCCTAACCATTAGACTACCAGTGCGTAATATGTAGGAATGAGATGTTTATTTATAAATATTATCGTTATTTAAATCTTAAGACGACCTTATACACCTTAAGGATGAAATCTATATTCGAAAAAAATAGGGTTTAAACCATGCAATTTCAAAATAATTGCTAAAAAGGTGATAAGCGTGAATGAAAAAATACAAACAAAATCAGGAAAAGATTTCGAGCAAAGTTCTAAAAAGAAAATACTACAAAAAGATTTAGCCCTATTTAAACAATTAAGACTCGATAGCAGAGCAAGTTTAACAACAATCAGTAAAAAAACAAAAATACCAATATCTACACTTTATGATAGATTAAAATATCATGAAGGAGAATTAATACAAAAACATACCAGCATATTAAACTTCAATTTGTTAGGATTTAAAGCTAGAGTTCAGTTACTTCTAAAAACACCAATTGAAAAAAGAGAAGAACTAAAAAATTTCTTAAAAGCACACGATAACATAAATAATGTCTGGAAAATAACAGGAAATTATGATTTCTTAGTTGAAGGATACTTTCAAAATATGACCTACGCAGAAGAGTTTGTTGAAAATATAGAGAAAAAATTTGAAGTTCAATATGACGCACATTACATCGTGGAAGATATTATTAGAGAGGGTTTTCTAGCAGTTTAGTTTTTATCTAAATTGTTAGTTTCCAAAGGAGAATTATCAATCATTGAAGAAGACTCATCTAAAGACCCCATACTAGTTACGGGTTTTTGAAATTTTTCTTTAGCAAGAAGAACAACGCCCTCATGAACATCTTTTGAAACTAACCAATTACATAATTCATCACTAGTGTAACCTTTAGTTGTGTTTTGTTCTAAGTATTGAACAACGGAATTTACCATTGCTTCATTTGCCATCGCATATCTTGCCAAATCAATTTTATTTTGAGAGAATCCCATGCTAACTAATTCGTGATCTTGAATATCGTTATTTTGAAGTTCATGCATTTGAATAAAATTTGCAATATCAACAACATCTCTAGCATCACCAGCATCTATTACTTTTTGAATAACATCACTAGCTTGTTTTTTAGAGGATATGACACCAACACCAGCACCTGCAGCAATAACAACTAATGCAATTAAAGCCCACCAAGGAAAAGACCTAGCAGGTTTGTTTTTATCTTTTGTATTTGATTCAGGAATAAACTCAGGAATTTCTTCTCTAGATTCGGAATTAGAATCAGTGTTATCAGATTGTTCAACAACACAAGAAGCACAAATACCACCACAGTCCACACCAGTTTCATCTTGATTTTGAATGTTGTCAAAACAAGAAGCCACAGGGGTAACTACTTGAGAAGTTTGCGAGTCATCAGTTTCATTTGTTGTAGTTTCAACAATAGTTGTTGGAGGAGGAGGCATACTAAAACCACCACCACTGCTGGAATGACCACCACTGCTTGGAATGACAGGCTCTGGAGGCGGAGGAATATAAGAATCATTTACTAAAACGAACAAACCTTCCATTCCTGAAATATTATACAATGCAAGATTATTACTTACGCTATAAAGAGGAACTGTTGTTCTTGAAGTATAATTTACCGCATTAGTTACAAAATTGAAATCATATCTGTAAAGAATAATATCACTTAAATCATAATTTGAAACATCAAAGTCTATCAAATCATTGGTTTGGAAAGGATATGAAATATTTATTGCATAAGAATAAAGAGGAACATATCTATAACTTAAACCTAAGTCCTGTGAAGCGTAAGTAGTTGTCGATAATGTTTTTTCCTTGAAAGCAAAATTTCCAATGTCACCGCCACTAATATTGCTAATAAAAAGTCTAATGTCATCAACAGATAAAATTATTTTTGGTGAATTAGGATAATCAACAGTAGCCAAACCTGTCAAATTGTTTCCATATCGCGACATAGTCGTATAAGTATTTGCTTCGATAGAACTTGAAGCTGCCAGATGAACAGAATCAACAATGATGCCCGAAACAGAATACGCAGTGTTCAACATCAAAGTAGTATTAGCCGTATTAGAGAAATTAATATAGACTGTTTTATTTATTGAATCAACAAAAGTACCATTAGAATATTCATCAACAGTCACATTTAATTCATAAGCACCAGGTGAAGCGTAATCCCAATCCACAACACAAGAGTATGGAGTATTAACAAGAGAGAAACTACCATTGTGTTCTATTGAACAAACAAAGTCATTATATCTTTGAGTAATATCTTTATCTGAAAAATCAAAGTTCCAAGACCAATCAGCATTTGCAAAGTCTAAGATAGTAGTGATGTCATCATCAAAACTAGTTTGTCTATTATTCACAAACACGCTTCCAGAGATAGTTTCATTATTGCCTGCCAAATCATAAATTACCCACATATAATCCATGAAATCATCCACTTTATTAGGTTGAATTTGAACCCAATACCTTCCACTTCCAACAGGAGCAACAAGATCACCAAAAGCAACAGGAACAGCATAATAAGTAGTTCCATTAAAGATTACCGAAACATTCTCTTCTGATGATGTAATATACAAATCAATAGTTTCGTTGTCATAAACAGTTCCTGGATCGTTCGCGTCAGAGTATTCTGGAATTTCAGTATCAACAACAAAATCAAAATAATAAGTGTCAGTTCTTAAAGTTCCATTAACAGAATTATTAACAATTAATGTTGCAGTATAGTCGCCATCTTCAAAGTCAGAAACATTAATCTGAAGGTTGAAATCATCAAAAGTAGTTATTGAAGCATTAGAATAATAACCTGAATATACTCCCGTTATTGCTCCATCCCCTTCAATGTAATAAGAATAATTATTAAAGAAGCTCATTGAAAACGTTAAATTAGTATCTTTGTTTAAGTATTCAGTTGGAGCATAAATATATCCTGAAGGAATTGAAGAATTCACAAAGAAAGTTATGTTTGTTGTATCATTAACTTGACCAAAACTATCATTTGCATAAACAGTTAACCAATGCTCAGCAACTAAAGGATTAATTGGTAAAGTTACAGAATTATTTCCAGTTGTTAAAACTCCAGTTCCAACCAGACCTGCACCCGTTCTTACTTCATAATAAGCGTCATCTAAAGTTGCCTCTTGGATATTAATATAAACAGGTATTTGATTATATAAAGCCCCATTTGTTATGCCTGAAACAGTAACCAGTGGCGCACCAACATCCTTTGCAAAAGAAACGTCCGTATTTGTATTTGCTCTTTGGATATTTCCTGCTTGATCTCGACAACTAACATACACATTATAATTTCCTTCTTCTAAAGCAGAAACACCATCTGGTTTTGAAATATTACAAGTATAATTTCCTTGACCATCAGATAAACAAGAATGAGTATAATTTATTCCCGCACCAGGATTTAGATATTCTATATCATAGTAAGACCACACACAAGAAGCTAAATTATCTTCGCCCGTAAATAATATTGTTGTGTTTCCATCGCTAGTATTATCAACCCAAGGATAAGTTGTGTCTAAGCCAACTTGTTTGACAACCAAAGGTTGAGGAACTATTAAATCAACATAAGTTATTGGATTTGAAACTGCAGTGGAAAATAATCCATGATGATTCCAAGCTCGAAGTTTGAAATAATATGTTTCTAAATGTGTTAAGTTTAGATTTGACATTATCAAAGATGTATTAACATAACTAATATTAGTCCAATCAACAACTTCATTCCAATCAACAGGATTGCTTGAATTTCCAAGAGCATATTCATAATGATCAATTCCAGATTCTAAATCAGAACTAACAGTCCAACTAACTGAAATTTCATTATCAGGAGTTAAAGAACCATCATCAATCGTGATGTCAACAGTGGAAGGTTCTGTTTGATCAACAGAAACATTATTTGCAGTTAAACCTGAAATTATATCCAAATTACCTGCTTTATCATAAACATATAATGCAAAAATATAACAAAAACCATTTTGAATACTGACTGAAGCAGAGTCAGGACCAGGAGAAGAAACCCAATCAACTAATTCATAAGGAGTAGAAAAAGTTCCACATTGACCATTAAGTAAAGGACTGGTTTTTTTCATAACAGAAGCATTTAGATATCCTGAAGTCGCATCTGTTCCAACATAATAATTAACTAAAATTGAGCCAGTCGATAAAGGACCTGAAGTATAACTTATAGAACCACCAGAAGGCTCAACAGAATCAACACGCACAGAACTAGATGAATAATACTGTGATTGACTATTTTCCCAAAGGAAAGGATAACCATTTCTTGCACGTGCAGAGACATAATATGTTCCACCTTGAGCTAAGGATAGACCTGTAACTACAAAATCATTTTGAACGGTTGTGGTTTCATCAAGAACACTATTCCAACCTGGAAGAGGATATGGTGCAGTACCTATTGCATATGTATATTCTGCAATCCCAGTTTCATCGTCAGTGAAATTAAAGTATAAATGAAGTTGAGAGTTTGACCTAACCCAATAAGATCTATCAGGAATAATGGAAACATTATTCATAACAGGAGGAGTTTGATCAACTAACAAAAGACCATCTGTTGAAGTAATTGGACCTGTAACACCAGCAATATCAACAGGATAAATATCAACAAATAAAAAATCACCGTAATAATCTTTTAAAGTTTCATTATCAAAAGTGTAGTTTGTTGAAGTGTTTGGAACACTAACCCAATCAAGAACATTAGCTGCTCCAGGAACATTAGTTACAGATAGATTGTAATAAGCAACATATGCATCAGGAACAGGATTCCAATTAACAAGTATCGTTCCGTTTGATGCGTTACTATAAGTATCATTAATTTGTGTAACTGCACTTATTGATGAACGAATATATACCTCGTGACCAGAAGAATTTCCTGTGTTGCCTGCAACATCATTTGCGAACAAAGTAATATTGTAAATTCCGTTTGTTAAAGAGGAAGGAACATATAAAGTACAACTTGCATTAAAAGCATTAGAATTACATTGTATTTCTGAAGAATTGCTAACATTAAAAGTTCTAGAAGTTAAAGAGTTGTTAATTATAGCATAAATACTAGTATCATCTAAACCATAATCATCAGTAACATTAAAACCTAAAGACCAAGGTTTACCAATAGCAGACAACCAAGGACCTTGTATTAAATTAGGCAACAAATCATCATAGTAAATGTTAAAAGAAGAATAAGGACCAACAGTATTATGAACAATTCCTTCAACGCTCATTTCATTCAATCCTGATAACAAATCAAAACTAGCGTTAAACCAACCCAAAGGTTTTGGGCTTGTGAAGAAAACAACACTATTTCCAGCAACTAAATTAACCAACATGTCTTGAGCAAGTTCAATAACAAATGTTCCTTGGAAAGGCGTCACATTAACAATTTCTAAAAACTCAAGATTGGGATTAAACGAATTAGCACTAGCAAACAAAGTATTAATGTCTGCATTAACTGCGACATAACCACTTTTCATAACAGAAAGATAAGCATCAACACCAGGATCTAAAGTAGATCGATTAACTCTAAAAGCGTACGCATTAACAGAATTAGTAACTGTACCTCCACCAATATAATTAGAGTGGTTTTGAATAGTTGAGGAAGTATTAGTTGCAGTTCCAAAATAAGCTTGAACTAGAGACGTTAAAGTTAAATCTCCTGCCATCCCTAGCGCACCAACTATATTAATTGATTTATTACTAGTTGAAGTATTTAAAGGAAGCATCAAAGGAGCGATAGGAGTATAATCAACAACAACAGATTTACTTGAGGAAGATAAATTTCTAAATGTATCAGTACAAGAAAAATACCAATTGAAATTATCATCAGATAAAATATCATAAACAAAAGTATAACGAGTTCCATTTTGAACATCTGCGGAATCAACATAAGTGTTGTTAACATATAATGAACAATTAAGATAATTCCAATAATCATTAGTAGGAATTACCGTAAATAATGAACGGTCGCCATGAGTTGAAGTATCATAAGGCGTTTGAGTTCCAGCAAGTAAATTAATCTCAAAAGGACTAAGAGCACGATTGTAAATAAGAAGTTCGTCAATTGAACCATTAAATACATCGTTGTTGGATAATTGACCAAGATATTCAATGTTTCTTCCGTAAACATTTGACTGAATATCACCAACAGTTTGTTTTAAGACCAAGTTACCATCAACATAAAACAATAAATCTGAACCATCACTAGTTAAGATCACGTTTCTCCAAAGAGAACTCATATCTTGAGGAACAAACAAACGGTTAGTAGTCAATGATGAATTTGTAAAGTTAATTAAAAACCCAGAACTATTTATACTAATACTAAAATTTGAATTTGAGGAACTAACCAAATATGAGTCTTTTGCACTTAAAGGTCTAAACCATAAAGATACAGAAAAACCATTTTGATTCAAAGTAAAGTCATTAGCATCATAAGAACCAACCAACCCAGAAATACCATTAAAAGACAACGCATTTCCAAAACCAATATGTGACGCTAAACCAACACTGGATCCAAAGCTAGATGAAGAAAAAACATCGGTCAGGTTTACGGAGTTCTTTAAGTAATCAAAAGCAAAATAATTAACCAAGCCATCTTCTAGTGAAAAATAAGTTTGACTTGTTTGAACACCAATAGTTGCATTTTCAAAAGATACAACATAAGTTGGTGACTGAATAGTACGTACATCATTGTAACAATATAAACTCCACCCCACAACCTCATGACCAAAAGTATCGTAAGAAAATGAACCTGATGCAGAAGTGAAATGTTTATCCTCGGTGTAAGAATCACTGGTATTAGTTGTAATAGTACAATTGTAATCATTAGTGAAAGAGACAGGTTCGTTTTGAATGTTAAAATTAAAACTAACAGTTCCTTCATTAACGGCAGTGTGATTCAAAGGAGAAGTGATAACTATATGAGATGAAGGACGAGACTGTTTGGTTAAAGTCATCGTTCCAAAAGATTTAGATCGTGTATTACCAGCGCCATCAGAAGCCTCGACAGAAACTTGATAATCACCAACAGGGATGACGGGAATAAGAATATTGCAACCAACAATCAATCCTGAAGCATTACAAGTTAATTCGGAGCTCGCAAAATCATAAGTATAATCAGCAACACCATTAAAAGTTACATTTATAGAATCCGCGTCTACAAATTCACCATCAGAGACATTAAAATAAATTCTATCTAAACTAATTTCATTACCAGTCGTGAAATTATCTGAAATAGAAGGATTTGCAGAGTCATAAATTATATCAAAAAAACCTGGTGTCGAAGAGGCATTTAACAAAGAGTTCGAAGTGTTTTCACAATATAAAGTAGCTGCCCAAGTACTTCCAGAAGCATCTGAGGAAAAGTCAGGACTAAAAACGAAAGAATTTATTCCAGATGTGGAAGTTAATGAATACGCATCTTTGTCTATAAATGCATAACCAAAAAGCAAAGAACAATTGACTTCAGACGTAGGTGAAGAGAAAATAACAGAAGCATCAACATCAACATCTGAATTTGTATAATAAACATAGTTTTGATTTGGTGACTGAATAGTAACCGAAGTTACAGTTGCACTCGCACCACTCATAAATATTAGAGTTAAAACTAGTAAAAACAACGTCCAAATTCCTATTTTTGTAGCTTTGTTGTTCATTGTTTTACATCCACCATTAGTGCAGTTCCAATTTTTATTACATCAATTTTAGAAGAGTACATTTTTACCAAATCTCGAACAGTTCCCATTTCTATCGAGAATCTTTTAGAGAGAGAAGTGTAAGTTTGATGAGGATTTTTCCTCAGAAAGTCCAGAAATTCTTTTTCGCTTGGAATCAAAAAGTACACACACCTAAAATTAAATCGCGATTAGTTGTAATGGCAAAGCAAATCAACTATAAAAATAGTTGAAATCTCCATTTATAAATATTTCTATTATCAAAAGTATATACACTAAAAAATACTTAAAAAAGATTATAAATAATCCAATATACTTAAAAATGCTTGTTAATAATTAAAAAAGATTAAATATAACTAATAATAAGTAAATAATAACAAAATAGTCTTTAAATATAAAACAAAAAACCAACCGGCCACCAATCAATTATGAAGCATATATAAATAAAAGACGATTTTTTAGCTTGAGAAAAAATGAAAGTACTAGTGTTTGGAGATACACACGCGGATGTAGAAAGTCTTTTGGAAGTATACGAAAAATCAAAAGAAGCAGACGTAATAATATTCCTTGGAGACCTTACATACTTTGGAGAAGGGATGGAACTAGTAGATATAATTGCGAAATTTCCTCGAAAAGTAATTATGATGTACGGAAATCACGAACATAAAGAACACATGAAATCAGCTTGTGAACCCCACGAAAATCTTCATTTTTCAGATCAGGAAATAATTTCTATTGATGACTTTGACATAATAACATATGGAGGGGGAGGATTCAATCACATCGATGAACAATTCGAATTATTTATAGAGGAAGTAAAAAAACACATTAGAAATCCAAATAAAACAATAATCATATTTCACGCTCCACCATATAACACCAAATTAGATATTCCATTTAGTGATTATCATTCGGGAACTTTAAGTTTTAGAGAAGCACTTGAGGACATTCAACCTCTTGCTAGTTTTGCAGGACACATTCATGAAGGAGAAGAAAAATACGATTTAATAGGAGATACACTAATTCACAATCCCGGACCAAAAGGAACAATTATTGATTTAAATGACTTACACGATAAAAGATTAAAAAATAAAATAAAAGAATTCGTCGAATTAAAAAACATCCCTAAAGCTAAAAAAATAATAGGGAGTAAAAGTAAAAGATTCTAAATAGTTGAAAGCACTTCTTCAGCGAAAATTGTTGCGGCATGAGGGCCGTTTGCAGTAACTATTTTTTCATCAACAAGAACATCTTCTTGAAAATAGATTATTTTATGATTTTTGAACATACTCATAGAGTCATCTGTTTTGTAAACAGTAGCGTGAATTTCATCAATAACACCAAAGGAAGCAACAATCATAGGAGCTAAACAAATAGCACCAAGAACAATATTTTTAGAACGAACATCTTTTAGAATTTTTCCCAAAACAGGATAATCCATAAGACTTGGAGAGTTAGCACCACCAACAACCACTAAAGCAGCCACAGTTTTATCAATAACAACATCAGCTAACGCCACATCAGATTCTAAAACGGCACCTAACATCCCTTTACAAAGGCCTTTTTCGGGTGATGCAATTTGAACATCATAACCACGCTCTTCAAAAAGAGCTTTAGGCTCTAAAAGCTCTTCATCACGAAAGCCTTCTTGAGCAATAACCATAATAATCTTTTTTGACATATACTTCTAAAAATATAACAAGACTATTTAAAATTAATTAAGGAAAACACCTTTCAAGAGAAAATAATATAAAGCGCACAAATAAACATTTTGAAATGGTAAAAAAAATAAAACCAATGCTACAAACAATTTATGATTCAGAAAAATACAAAGAATTTCATACCAACTATCCAGATTACTACCTAGCACATTGCTTTGTTCAACTTGACCAAAAAGGAGATGAAAACAAGCAATGGCAGTTTGGTTTTTATTCTCCAGAAAAAGATAATATTACAACATTTACTATTGAACCAATAATTAAACGAGGAGAATTTGAAGAAGCATTCAAAGAGGGAGGAGTGATCGCTAAGCTCCACACAGAAGAATTGTTAGAATCAGACAAGGCACTAGATATTGTTCACGAAGTAATTGATAAAGAATACAAAGGTGAATTAATCAATAACTATATTTTTATCCTGCAATCAATTGAGAATAAACCAATATATAATGTAACAGCAATAAGCGCTTCGTTTGCAATGATAACAACTAAAATTGATGGCATATCAGGAGATGTTTTGGGCCATCAAAAAAGAAGTATTTTAGAACTTAGGAAAGACGAAGAATAAAATACAAACAATTGAGTATTTTTTGACAAGGTTAAAAAAATGAGTCCTGAAATAGAAAAACTCATCAAAGAAGAAGGATGGGAACAAAAAATCAAAAATAAAATATCAAACGAAGAGTTTGAAAAAATTCTTATTCAATTTAAGGGGAATAAAAAAGCGTTTAAACAAGCTTGGGAAAATAAAGGCGGAACAAATGCAGAAAAAGTATTTGATATTATTCTTGAACACCACCAAAAACCACATCGAGCATATCACAACATAACACACGTTTCACACATGCTTGATGGGTTAAATAATTCCGAAGACATAGCTGAAGATAAAACAGCAATAAAAATAGCAATCTGGTTTCATGATGCAATATATGACCCAACAAAAAAAGATAATGAAGAAAAAAGTGCAGAACTAGCTTATAACCAATGCATAGACAATGGAATTTTAGAAGAAGAATCACAAAAAATCAAAAAATTAATACTAGCAACAAAACACAGTACAACACCCCAAACAAATGACGAAAAAATAATTGCAGATTTAGATTTAGTCGTTTTAGGTTTAGATCTCAAAACATTCAAAATATATAGTGAAGCATTACGCAAAGAATATGATTTTGTGGGAGAGGTGCAATACTGGAAAAATAGGAAAATAGTCTTTGAGAGATTCTTGGAACAAGAAAAATTATTTTACACAGAATTCTTTAAAGAAAAATATGAAAAACAAGCTCTAAAAAACATCGAATGGGGCATTATAGACGCTGAAAACCACATTTCTAGAGCCTAGAGTAGCATTTATAAATAAAGACTCATTTCTTAGGTATAATGGCTGAAGGAGATAAACTACAAAGAATCAGTGCCAAAGATAAGTACCACATAAAACATTTTCTAAAAGAAGTGGAATCTATTAAAGGCCGACACACAGAATTAATTAGTGTATACATTCCTGCAGGCTACGATATAAACGGCAAAATCCAACAACTACAACAAGAACAAGGAACTGCAACAAACATCAAAAGTAAATCTACAAGAGACAACGTCATAGCAAGCCTTGAAAAAATGGTTCAATACCTAAAAACATTCAAATCTACTCCAAAAAACGGATTAGTTGCTTTTGCAGGAAACGCTGCTGAAAGAGAAGGCCAACAAGATTATAGAGTATGGGGTCTTGAACCGCCAATACCATTAAAGCAAAACCTTTATCGTTGTGACAAAGAATTCGTAACAGAACCTATAAAAGAAATAATTGATGATAAAATTATTTTTGGATTGGTAGTTATGGATAAAAGAGAAGGAGACGTTGCAATTCTAAAAGGTAAGACAATCATCCCGATTAAAGATATGCATAGTGCAGTACCTGGAAAACACAAAACAGGAGGGCAATCCGCTCAACGTTTTGAAAGATTAAGAGAAGGAGCTGCAATTGAATTCTACAAGAGAATCGCCCAAACTATGACAGAAGAATTTCTTGAAAATCAAACAGCAATACAAGGAATAATAATAGGTGGACCAGGGCATACAAAATTTGACTTTGCTGAAGGAAATTATATTACTGATCAATTAAAAAGAAAAATTATTGGAATTAAAGATCTTTCATACACAGGAGATTTTGGACTTCAAGAACTAGTTGAGAAATCTGAAGACATACTAGCAGAAGAAGAAGTTATGCAAGAGAAAAAATTAATGCAAAGATTTTTTGAAATGTTATCAAAAGAATCAAACAAAGTAACATATGGATACGATGATGTCTTGCGTTTAACACAAATAGGGGCTGTGGAAGTAATTCTTGTGAGTGAAGCAATGGATGATGAGAAAATAGAATTCCTAGAAAAAGAAGCTGAAAAATTAAATTCTGAGTTAGAAATTATTAGCGTTGAAACCCGAGAAGGAGTGCAACTTCGAGACATGGGTAAAATAGCCGCAATTTTAAGATACCCGGCTGAATAGATAAAATCAAATAAATTCTTTAGGAAAAATAACTAAGTTAATTTTAATTGGTGTTTTAATAATGCCTGCAATGTGTTCTGAAAACTTAGACAACGCAACAAGTTCACCACTTGGTTTCTTAACATAAACCTCATTTTCATAAACACCTTTAACGATATTATCTTCATGAAAATAAAGAGGCAATAAGTATTTCTTGGCAACACGTTCTTTTCTCTCTTTAACGTACTCAGAATCAACAAGAGATAAATCGCGTGCAACAAAACTTTTCCTGTAAAAGAAACGATTTGCTAAATCATAAAGAACAGGATTTTTTGAGGAGCACCAAACGTGAATGTGGTATTCGACAATAGTATCAGTCATGTGAAGAAAATCTTGAATATTAAATGATTGATCTAAAAATCTTGAAAGAAGTTCATCAACAAAAATATCTTCGCCGGATTGGTATAAATCTTTAGCACAATTAAATATAGACTCCATCAAAGCATCTTTAGCACGACAAGCCGGATGAAAGTATGTTGCTTTGTAAAGACTAATACGACCAGTAATAACATGCTCAACAGAAGAAACGAGTTTAGGGTCAATGACTAATTTACCATCCTCAACCGATAAGGATCTAACAATTCGCTCCATATCAGAATTTCCATAACCAACACCACAAAAGTAAGAGTCACGAACCATATAATCAAGTTTATCAACATCGATAACAGAAGATAAAAGTTTATGATAAGGATGATCCTTTTCAACAATAGAAGCAACTTCGGGCAGACCAAAAATTTCCCTGATAATATTAGCAGACATTTCTTCATGATTAAAATTAGGAATTAAATGTTCCCATAAATGACTATAAGGACCATGACCAACATCGTGCAAAAGAGCCGCAGCTTTTAGATTAAACTTATCTTTGTCAGATAATTTCATCTTATCATTATTAACAACTTGTTTCATTAAGTGATATGTTCCAAGAGAATGAGAAAACCTATCATGTTTAGCAGAAGGATAAACATAAAACAACAATGCATTTTGTTTTATGTTTCTAAGGCGTTGAAAATAAGGATTATCAATAATAGAAAGAAACTCATCTTCTATCTCAATAAGTTTATAGATTGGATCCTTAATAACAACCATAAAGAATATTTAAATAAAACTAGTTTAAAAATCTTCTCCTAAAGAAAGGCTTTTAACAGGAAAACACTTTCTTCTTACAATATGGAAGAATTAGCTTCAAAAGCTTTTAAATCACTGTTTCCACAAAAAACACCACCTAGATTAACGATTAAATTCTCAGGTAAATTTAGTGAATATAACGCGAATGTTAGAATTGAAAAAATAGGAAGAATAGTCACAGGACTTGAATTTGGCCTATCAAGAGAGTTTCAAGAAAGTGATGAAAGTATAATAGTTGGAGTTATTCAACATCTATTAAACAAAGTTTACAAAACCAATATTCAAACAGTAGAACAAGAATTTTACCACAATTTCTTAAAACACATAGGAACATATACAAAAGCAAAAAAAGGAGATGACCTTTTAGAAGAATTATTTGAGGAACTTAATGAAGAGTACTTTTCAGGACTACTTGACAGACCTACAATGATTTTTGGAAACAAAACATTAACAGTTCTTGGAAATTACAATTATCATAAAGACTTAATCACAATAAGCAGTTCATTAAAAACAGATAGAGAATTAATAAAGTACGTTTTGTATCATGAACTTCTTCATAAAAAACATTCTTTTAAGACTAAAAACGGTCGAGGACAATATCACACTCCCGCATTTAGAGCAGATGAAAAAAAATTCCACGATAAAAACATAGAGAAAAAACTACAAAAATTTATTCGTGGAAAAAAGCTTCGAAAAGCTTTTTTTGGATAAACTAATTCTTAAAAAAATCAAAATACACTTCTAATTATAGGTAAGAAAACTAAGAAAAGAATCATGATAAACAATATCATAGCTAGTTTTCCCCAAATCATTCGACCTCTCTTTTCACCTTTGGTTTTTTCAAGAGCAAGTCTAATCATTTGTCCACCATCAACAGGACCAAGAGGCAACAGGTTAAAAGCACCAAGACCAATGCTTAAAACAAATATCCAGAAAAAGAATTCTGCAATCCATCTAAAAATAACATAAATCCAATTAGGAATGTTGTCTTTAACTTGTGTTTCGGTATTCACACCAGTTACTCCAAGATAGGCCTTACTAGAATCATCAGGATGAGATCCAGTAAGTATGGTTAGTGTGTCGGTCGCATTTCCAATAGTCAGAGTTTCATTAGGACCCATGACAGATAATACGGCCAATAAATCATCAGCAGAAGTTACGTTTACCCCATTTATCGCATTATAATCAACATTAGGTTGAAGTCCTGCAATTTGCGCAGGAAGACCGTCTTGAACTCCATTAAATGAAAAGCCAACAGGAGTAACCATTGCTGCAGTTAAAGGATTAAAAAGAGCTACAATAAACAACAAAGCAACAGCAGCAGTCAAGAAATTTGCAAAAGGACCTGCTGCAAAAATAGAATATTTTACAACATCACTACTTTTTTCAATTTGTTTTTCATCAGGGTCAACAAAAGCACCAATTAAAGGTCCGAAAAAAACAATTCCAGTATTTCTAATTTTAACATTATGAGCCTTAGCTACAATACCGTGACCTGCTTCATGAAGGAGAACAACAACAAACAAAGCACCTATAACCCACAATGGAATGTAAATAGGACTACCTGGAATGTTGACACCAGGAAGAACAAGAGAAAATGCAGCAGGAGCGGCAGGATTAGTAAATAACTCAATAAAAGCTTTAATCACATAACCAAATATGAAAACCATGCCTGCAAAACCAATACCAATACCAGCATAGCCAAAAATTTTAATAGTTTCACCGTGCTTCTTAGCAAATTTTTCCATCCAAGGAATACCAAATTGAGTTTTTCGCATGGCAATTATTTTACCTTGAAACTCGAATTTCTTTCGATTAATAACTAGTAATAAGATTATTGCAGTGTAGAAAGCAATAGTAATCCAATGTTTTGCTAAGAATGCTGGAACTTCCATAATAACACAATAGCAATAAAGAGTCTTTAAAAATGTTGTGGAGAAAAATAATAACCACATTAATAAACAAGAATAGACAAATAACTCTAAAATGATAGAAGAAGAGAAATATGAGTTTAAAAAATATGATCGAAAATATGAAAACCAATTTAGAGTTGAAAAAAAACTAATCCAAAAAGCAATTAAAAACGCAACAATAGAGCACGTGGGCAGCTCTGCAGTCCCAGGCCTTGGAGGAAAAGGAATTATTGATATTGGAATAGGTGTTAAAAAGTCAGATATTCTTCATTCAAAAAATAAATTAGAAAAAATAGGCTTCGAATTTAGACCAAATGGCGGAGATAAAAATAGATTATTTTTTAGGAAAATAATTAAATACGCAGGAAAAGAACGACGAATACACATTCAGTTGGTTGAAATAAATGGCAAATCATGGGAAGAAATGTTAAAATTTAGAGATTATTTGAGAAATAACAAGGGAGTCCAAGAAGAATACGCAAAAGTAAAAAAAGAAGGTTCGACATACGCCAAAGGAGAAGGTGAGAAGTATCGTCAATACAAAAAAGAATTTGTTGATGCGTTAGTTAAAGAAGCGATGAAAAAATAAAACTCGTTAAATTAATTTGCTCATGTAAGGACCTTCCAAAACATAACCAAACTTTCGATAATACGCTCTAACTCCGACGCCAGAGATTACAAGCATTTTGTCATAGCTATTTTCTTTAGCAATATTTTCTGCTTTTGCAAGAAGTTGTTTTCCATAACCTTTGTGTTGAGATGAAGAAGAGTCATCAGTACCAATACCAACAGCACTACCATAAACATGAAGTTCACGAATTATTGCAGTTGATGGAGTAAATTCTTCCCTTAATTGCATACTTGGAAATCGAAGACGACAAAAACCATAAAGAACATCATTAGCGACATCTTCAAATGAAATAAAAAATTCTTTTCCACCACTAGCATCGTATTCAGTTACAATAAGCTTAACATCAGGTTTTTCTGTTGTTTCTTTCCTTCCTGATTCTCTTGCCCGAATGTCTCTTGACACAATCCCTTTCTCGTTCATAAGTTTATCAACATCTTGACGAAGATTTGTTTTTGAAACACCCGCAGTGGTTCTATAAGTTGGAATATCTCGTTGAACACGCATTAGACGACAATAAGTTGGAATATCGCCCATCACAGTGCTAATAATATCAGCAGCAGTTTCAGTTGTTATAGGTATAAATTCTCCTCGTTTAAATTGTTCTTCAAGACCAGTTCCAGGCATAACCATACAAGGATAAATTTTAATCATATCAGGTCGAAAACTACTATCCGTGAATAGAGAGCGAATTCCTTCAATGTCTTGTTCTTTATTAATAGAAGGCAATCCCAACATCATGTGAAAATTTAATTTAAATCCCAGATCTTTTAATATTTGAATGGACTTTTTATTATCAGCAACAGTATGACCTCGATTTATTAGTTTTAGTGGAGAGTCATACACTGATTGAATACCAAGCTCTACTCGAGTGCAACCTTGATTAAGCATAAAATTTCCTTCATCTAAGAAACCCCAATCTGGTTTCGTTTCGATAGTTAAACCAATACACCGAATAACAGCAGTTTCATTTCGTTTTTTTTCAACATCCAAAGTTGAATTTCCTTTTAGTTCCAAAACTTTTTTGTGAATGCGTTTAGTTCTTTCTTCGCCACCAACGTCCCCGGGGAGCTCAAAAAAATCTTTGAATTTTTCAAAATCAAGTTCTTCATTGGGAAAAAATAAATCTGAGAAATCATTCATCGCTTTGAAAATATTTGTTATAAAATCGTCTTGATATTCTTTTGAACGAGCAGGAAAAGTTCCCCCCATAACAATAACATCGACTTTATCAGCAATGTGACCTGTAACAAGGTATTGTTCTAGACGATTAAATACTTGAATGTAAGGATCAAAATTAGCCCTAACTCCTCGCATTGTAGCCGGTTCTGCACCAGTGTAACTTTGAGGCATATCACCCCAAGGAGAATCTATACCACCAGGACAAATAGTGCATTTGCCATGAGGACATTTAGCAGGAGAAGTCATCAGTGCCAAAGGAGCAACACCAGAAAGTGAACGATTAGGTTTGGTTTGAAGACGCTTACGAAATTTATGCATTATATCAGAGGGAGAATTAAGGAGAACCTCAATATCTGTTGGAATCTTCTTAATACCATGCTCTTTACATAAAGTTATTTTAAGCTTAGCAATGCCTTCTTTGTCAAGTTTTGGATTAGCATCAAGAGCATCACAAAGAGCTCTTGAAAATGATTCCATCGTCATTAATGAGTAAAAATCACTTTTTATTTATAAAGACTAGGAAATGTTAGTAATATATTTAAAGACGAGATTAATAAGAAAAAGATATGAATTCTAAAGAAGAACTAAAAGAAATCGATGAAGTGTTAACAAGAATAAGATCAGAGTTTGAAGACTACTCACATATAACACCAATAAATACCAATGAAGAATATGAACTATTTGTAAAAAAAGATTGTAATTATAACCCTCAACTAAAATATAAGGAATATAATGTTAAAAATAAAATTGAGGATTTGAAAAAATTAAAAATAGAAAATGACAGTGAAATAGGAAAACTTTTTTGTGAAATAAAAGATTACCTTCTCTCATTTGCAGAACAATTTGATAATATTGGAACAGATAAATTTCATACTGAACACTTGTTTGAACCAATCGATGAAGAAACGTTAGATAAAGCTAAAGAAACATTAGATAAAGAGATAGAAGAAGTAGAAGAAAGCGAAAAAGAGATTAGCTCACAAGAACTAGGAAATAAATTAAGACAGGAACTAGAAAAATATGGACTTAATGATTGGAAAATAAATTATAACAAAAATGCAAGTTCGACAGTTAATGTGAATGGTGGAAAAAAGAAAATAACAATAAGAGATGAAACATATTTTTCAGAAAGTCATGTTCAGAAATTAATAATACACGAAATAGGAACGCATGCTCTTCGGTCAGAAAATGGAAGACAACAAGAATACAAAATATTTAGCACAGGACTTCCAAATTACCTATCAACAGAAGAAGGATTAGCCAGCTATAATGAAGAACAACAAGGAGTTTCAAACCCACATATAATAAAAAGACTAGCTAGAAATGTTCTAATGACAAGCGTTGCATCAAAAGGAAGCTTCATGGATATATATAACAGCATCAGACCATATTTCGAAGAAGATGAGGAAGGCGATGAAAAAACATTCAAAATGTGCGTGCGTATAAAACGAGGACTTGGAGACACCAAAAAACCAGGCGGATTCTTAAAAGACCATGCTTACTTTCAAGGACTTTGTAAAATTAGAAAATTCGTAAAAGAAGGTGGAGATTTAAAAAAATTATATGCAGGAAAAATAGGCATACAACATCTTCTCTTATTGGAAAAAGGAGTTCTTAAAAACCCCAAAATAATACCAGCATTCTTGGAATAAATAATGAAAAAAGAAATAGTCGAAGGAAAAGCCAAAGTTTTAATTGATGAAGCAGAAATAGTTAGCAAAGGACTTGAAGCATTTTATAATCCTAAGATGAGACTTAATAGAGATTTTACAATAGCAATAATCAGAGCAATTGAAAACGAAAACATAAGAATTGCACTCCCACTAGCAGGAACGGGTGTACGAGCAATAAGAATGCTAAAAGAAATCCCTCAATTTGTAAATCAAATCTATGTTAATGATATTGATTCTAAAGCAATAGAGTACGTTAAAGAAAACCTAAAACTTAATAATATTAAATTAAAAGATGAAAAAATAAAAATATACAATCTTGAAGGAAATAAATTCTTAACAGAAATATTTGGTTATGATTATATTGATATAGACCCCTTTGGCAGCCCAAACTTCTTGCTTGACAGCAGCATAAGATATATATCAAGAAAAGGAGTTTTAGGAATTAGCGCAACAGATACAGCAGCATTAGCAGGAACATATCCTAAAACATGTCAAAGAAAATACTTTGCAAACAGCATAGTTTGTCCACAAAAACACGAAATAGGAATGAGAATACTTATTAGAAAAGTTCAATTAATGGGACTTCACAATGAAAAATATTTAGAACCAATATTTTCATATCATTTTGAACATTACTACAGAATATTTTTCAAAGTTAGCAAATCAAAAGATAAAGCAAGTCAAGCTTTCGAAAAATTAAACACATACCACCACCACTGTAAAAAATGCAGTTATCAATTTAGTGACGAAAATAAACACACACATTGTCCTGAATGTAAAGAAGAAATAATCCCTACGGGACCGATGTATAGTGGACCATTAAATGACAAAAAAATAATTAATAAATTAATATTTGATGAAAACATTCCAAAAGAAGGAAAATCAATACTTAATAGAATCAAAGATGAATTGATACTTCAAGAAATAGTGGGTTATTATGACACGCACAATGTTGCATACGCCCACAAATTTAGATCAAAGGGAATGCAAGAAATAAAAAATGAATTGATAAAAAAAGGATTTAAAGTCGTAACTAGTGCTACAAATCAAACAGCAATAAAAACAACAGCACCATACAAAGAAGTTGTTAAAGCATGTAAAAATTTAGAATAAAAAAAATATCAAAAAAGAACTATATCAGAATCATCTTCACTAACGGAACGATTTCTAATTAATTCTCTTAGAAGAACTTCACTTTCTGCCTGAAGCATCCCTTCACTAGTTGCTTCGATAAAAATTAATTCTTTAGCAACACGTCCAGTTTTAGCATCAACAAGAGATTGAATTATTTGAAGAAGCTTAAGTGATTTATCCATGGCACTCTCTCTAGCTACTCGATTAGCCATATTTCGTTGGATATCCATAATACTGTCGAAATCACCCATATAAAGCTCTAAAACAATTGCGCTTTTTATACTTTACCATACTTTTTGTAGTAAAATCCATACTAGAGGCTAATTTCTGTTTTTTCGAGCGTTAAAGAGAGCATACAAGTCATTAGATTGTTGTCTTTGAGAGGAAAGATAAGATTTGTCATCAACAAATTTACCTAATGAAGAACTTGCTAAATCGGCAACATTTAGAAGATAAGGAATAAATATCGAGGATGATTTCCTATTTATCCAAGTATTAACTAAATGATTTCTTCGTTCAAATAAAACATCTAAAAAGTATTTCGACGCTAAATCAACATCAACATTAGTTTGTTCACAAAATTCATTTATTTGAAACGCAAAAGAATCTAACAACAAATTATTGGGGAAAGACCCCTAAACCCATAAAGAAGAATTAACTCGATCCTCCATTGAACGCCGTCTTCCCTTATTTTCGAAATCTAATCTAGAAAAGACCCCTTTTTCTTTATCATATAACCACTGCTCTGGAAGATTATCAATAGAAGGTTTCAAAAAATCAACATCATGCGCAGTTAATTCTATTCTTTCAAGAAGTTTTTTTGCTAAATAAATACTAAATTTATCTTTTCCAAAAGTATTTTCTTGACGATTAAATCTATTTGAATAATCAATTTCGCTAAAGACAATTTCTTTTGAAAGAAAAGCGTCCTCATAAACAGAATTTATCTTTTTTGTTTGAGTTTCTAAACCAACTAAAATATCATTAAATAAATTAGGATTAGTTTTAGCAACTTCAAAAAGAGAAGAAGATCGATTGAGTCTGAGTAAAGAATAAACTGAATTGTTTAATTTTCCAGTGTATAAAAGTAAAGGAATATCAAGAGAGGAATCAGAAATAAATTTAGAATAGGCTGTGTTGTTTAGAATTTTTTCATCCTGCGCGTCAGATAAAGACGCATCATTAAGAGGTCGTATTTTTCTAAGAAGGGTTGATTTAATAATATCAACATTATTTCCGGACAAATTAATAGATTCTATTTGAGACGTCCCCTTGGCGAATAACTTACTTTCTAAGTTTTTGTTTTGACTTAACTGCAATCCAACTTCTTCCCAAACTTTTTGAGAAGTAATATCTTTTTTATTTTCTAAATAAAAACCAGATAATGCAAGAGCAGGAGTGTCTTCTTTTTGAATTGATTCATCAATTATTTTTTCAACCAAACCATCAACATATTCAACAGGCAAAGATTCACTTATAGCATTAGCTAAACAAAATTTTAAAGGAAATTTTTTACCATCTAGAATTAAAGGAGTGGCTAACGCTAAAGGATTTGATATTTTTGAATCAAAGCTATTTTGTATAACAGAATATTCTAAAAAGTAACTTAAAGCTTCATTCGCCCTTCCTTGATTATATAATTCAGAAATTAAATGCGATGACGAGCCTGCAACATTATTATCCACATTTGAAATAATAAGTTCTAACCTCTTATCAGGGTTTAAAGAAAGAGTTGATTTTACTAATTTATCAAAAGAAATTTCTGATTTTATATAATTCAGAGAATCTCCAAAAAATAAACCAGTAGAGAAAAGTATTGGTGTAGTTGTTAAAGCAATCTTTCCAAATTCTTTAAGTGCAATAATCTGATCAGAATCTAAGGAAGAAAAATTTAAACCAGATTCTTTTATAATATTAAAAAAAGTAGGATGAACAATAGAACCACCTAAAATCCCTGCAGCAGCGAATAAAGAACCATAAGTTAAAGATTTTGAAGAAAACTTTCTCTTTGGAACTTTAAAATTGGGATGTTTATTTTGATTAATATGTTTATCATAAAAATGTTGAACTGCTTTTTTTGAGGGACCCATACTAAGACTCATAATATAAGAAGATAAACCAACACTTATTCCTGAAGCTAAAGAACCAGTTGATAGAAAACCAGCAATTGTTCCTGCTGAAAATAAAGAAAAATGACGCACAGTGTTATAATATAAGGGATTAAAAAAATCACCAAGAGACAAGAAACTTGTTTGCTTTTTTTAGTCACTACAGAAATCTAGAAGAAGAAAATAATAAAAAAGTTTTGAAAAAATAAGAATTCACTAAAATAAGAAGTGAATCTAAAGTTCATCAAATTGGTTTGCGGTACCCGCAACAACAAGACGAATCGCCATCCCTAATTTTAACAGGGCAGAAAGTAAGGCCATGTGTTCATTACCTGAACCACTAACCATATTTAAAGCAACTTCAGTCCCTTTAAGTTTAGGTCTTAATTCTTTTAAGAAAGTGTCTAAAAGAACATGAATTGGCTGTTCAAAATCAACCACGATAAATGAAGTATCAGCATCAAGAGAAAATTTTTCTTTACCAAAATTATTCGTGATAAGAACAACTTCTTCAAACTCTCCTTGACGCACAAGTTTAGAAACGTGAGCCCAAGAGCCTTTTCCAGTTCCAAGAATTGCAACAAGTTGAGTCATATTATTCACACTTAAAAGAAAAAAATAAAGAAAAAAATTTACTCATGATCATGGTCGTGTCCACAACCACAAGAATCGCCACAAGAATCTCCTTCTTCACAACCACAAGAATCACCATCACCACAAGAATGTCCTTGAGGTGCAAATTTGGCCATATCCTCTTCAGTAGGTTCTCGGTGAGAAACCATAGACAGTTTGAAATGTAATGTTTTGCCTGCTAAAGGATGATTAGCATCAAGAACAATCTCTGCATCAGTTACTTCAGTAATAGTTGCGGGAAACACTTGACCAGTAGGTGCTTTAACACCAAGAACCATGCCAACTTCAGGAGTAATCTCATCACTCAATTCTGATCGAGGAATTTTTTGAATCAACATATCATTTGGTTCACCATATGCATCAGCTGGTGCGATAGTAATTTCTTTTTCTTCACCATCTTTCATACCAATTAAAGCATCATCAAAACCCTTGATTAACATTCCAGTTCCTGCTAGAACTTCAAGAGGATCTTTACCATCAGAGGAATCAAAAACAGTTCCATCATCAAAAGTGCCAGTGTAATGTACTTGTACTAAATTTCCATTTTCTACGTTTTCAGCCATAATATCAACTCTTGTTAATTATTATATTAGACAAAAACCAACTAACCCTTTTAAAGCTTTGCTAAGGATTATTCGTAGAAACAAGTTAAAATGAATTTATTAAAGAAAGAGAGGGGAGAAGATGCCATTTAACCGAAGAAGTAAAAAGCATCTTCAAGGAAAATAATTATTCTTCGAACTCCTCTTCGTCACTAAAAAAAGAGTTTAAAGATTTACTTTTTGATTTTGCATTATAGCTTATTTGAGTCATTTTTTTCACACCACACGCGTCGTCTTACGACACTTTTCACAACTAATCTAACTTTGGAAATTCACATATATAAACACTATTACAATGCAAAATATATTCTTCGCATTAATACATTGTAGAATATAGTTGAAGGTAAAAAACATAAAAAAGTGCGAGTAAAAAAAGTTATTGTTAAGAAGTTTTTAGCAAACAGCAATCACCAATAAGCAAAGACAATTACAAAAAAAATGAAGTTACAAAAACAATTTTTTGAAAATAAAAGAACAACTAAGAACTACAAGGCAAAGTAAGAACAAACTGAACTTTAATTAGAAATTGAAGATAGAAATGTTATGTAAAACAAAATAAAAAATAAAAATAGACCTAACTATAGGTCTTAGAGATCTTTAGCCATTACTGTTCTTCGGCCGTTAGCTTCAGCTCTTTTTACAGCTTTAGCAACATTTTCTCGAACAATTTTATCTAGTTCTTCTGCGAAATCCCCAGCAACATTATAATCGCCAATAACATCTTTAATTTTTGCTTTTACTACTAATAGGTCTGCCATAATATACACCTCACAAAACGCGTATCTACGCGCTGTTTATACATAGACTTAGAGAGGTAGCTTATTTAAAGATTTCGCTTGTTAGAGGGTTTTAAAAGCCACATTTATAAATAAATAAAGGTTTTAGAAAAAAAATATGAAGCATTGAACTTAATCAATGTTCAGTTTAAAAAAAAGAAAAATGAAACTTGCTATTTTACTTAGTGGAGGAAAAGATTCCATCTATGCAACATACCTCGCAAATCAAACAGATAAAGTAGTTTGTGCAATAACAATTAAATCAAAAAATAAAGAAAGCTACATGTATCACACTCCGAATATAAACTTAGTATCATTGCAAGCAGAATCGATGAACTTACCTTTAATCACTAGAATAACAGAAGGTGAGAAAGAAAAAGAATTAGAGGAATTGGTTGATGCAATAAAAGAAGCCAAAGAAAAATACAACATAAAAGGAGTTGTTACAGGAGCTGTTGGAAGTCAATACCAAGCAAGTCGAGTACAAAAAATTTGTAGTGAATTAGATTTATATTGTTTTAATCCATTATGGCAACAAGATCAAGTTGAATTATTAAATGAATTAATAGAAAATGGTTTTGAAGTTATAATTGGTGGAGTGTTTGCATATCCGTTTGAAAAAGAATGGCTTGGTAAAAAAATTAACAAAGAAACAATTTCTAAATTAGTTGAATATAATAAAAAATTTCAAATCAATCCAGCAGGCGAGGGAGGAGAAATAGAAACAATGGTTCTTGACTGCCCTCTATTCAAAAAAAGAATCAACGTTTTGGAATCAGAAATAGAGTATGAAAACTACTCAGGAACTTACGACATAAAAAAAGCAGAATTTATTGAAAAAGAAAAAAATGAGAAAGAGTACCAGCATAAAAAAATAAAAAATAATGGCGAAGATGTTTTAATAATAAGCACGATTGATTCTAAACTAAAATTATATGAATTAGAATTTATTAGACCAATAACCAACATAATAAAAAATGAAGGCATAACATACACAATAAAACAAGTAAGTGAGATTGATGGAACTGAAGCTCAATCAAAAATAATAATTACAGGTACAGCATATCAAGATAATAAATTTTTAGAATATAAAAATAAAATTAAAAAAATATTAACAAATGATAAAAAAATTCTCGGTATTTGTGCGGGAATGGAACTAATGATATTTACTGAAGAAAACGAAATCGAACTTGATTCATTTACTGAAATCGGTCCCGTTGTTGTTGAAGAATTAAACGAATCAGAATTTACAGAAGGCTTTGATGGAAAAGAATGTTATTTCTTGCATCAAAATGGTGTTCGATCAATTCCCCCAAACATTAAAGAAATAAAAGCAACACTTGCAACTAAAGAAGGTATTGCAGCAATTGAATTCACAAATAAACCAAACTGGTTTGGCGTCCAATTCCACCCAGAAGTAAATCATAAGGAACTAATAACAAAATTTCTAAAGTACTAAAAGCAATACACCACCAACCATAAATAAACTAATAACTCCTTTGTAAAAAATTCTTTCTTCTTTAAACAAATGACCACCCGCCATAGTTGTAAATACAGTCGATAATCTTTTTAGAGGAATAATTAAGGTAATTAATGCACCAGGAGTTACCACAGCTAAAAAATAAGTCACATCACTTAGTATATTAGCAACCCCCATAAAAAGAACATGCCAAGGAGATTCACGCAATACAGAGACAAAGTCAGGAATGTCTCGTTTAGCCAAAATAACAATGAAAGCAATTAGGGCAATTACAAATCCATTGTAAAAAATAATTGTTTGAGGAAGAATTTGCCAGGACAAAATTTTGTCAAGAACTGCACTGAAACTTAAACTTAAAAGAGATAGAAAAATAAAAATAACAGATTTTTGCTTGAAAAGGGAAATAGGTTCCCAAAAATTATTTAATGATTTTAACTCCAAAGCATAAGCACCTAATATTAATACAATAAAACCAACAACTTGCAAACCATCTAAGGTTTCGCCTAAAAAAACAATTCCCAAAACAAGTAAAATTATTGAACTCAAATTTAGAAGAGGAGCAGCAGTTGAAATGTCAAGATGTTTATACGCTTCAAGTAAAAAATACCAACCAAGTGCAACAAGAACAGACTTGACAAAGAGAACTCCAAGAATTTTTCCAGGAAGGACAAACGAAATAGAATTATAAAAAATGATTGCAGTAAGCAAAGTAACTAAAAATGCAGCATTAAACAAAATAACTATAGAGTCATGTCGTTTTAACATATGTTTTGACAAAATATCTCTAAGAGAAAAAAACATAGCAGATAATAAAGCAAACAAAACCCAACTCATAAACAAAAATCAAGAAATACACTTAATAAATATATCTAATTAGATAAAGAATTATAATTCAATTCGTATTTGATTTTTCCCCCAACTTCATTTTTGAAACGTTCAAAATTAACACTACCATGAGGTTCTTCATTAAGGTCCGCTAAAATATGCAAATAACGGTTTGCATCAAAAGGAACACCTAACGCATGAGCTTTTGGAGAAATATTCTCAATAAAAGATTTATCAAAATTTAAACCATTAATTCGGTGAACGTTTAAAGAAGTCACTTGATCAGGTTGGTTGGTTGAATAATAACCTTTTTTTAGAACAACCAAATTTCTAGAAGCAAAGTCAAGAGAATAAACTTCATTTTCAAACAAAAATTCTAAAGCAACGTGTGGTTGAGGATTATTATATTTATCTTGTTTTACAGCTTCAGTTTTAGGTTTATGTAAAAGAATTTCTAAGACTAAATTAGATTTGTAATTACCATTAACAGCATTTTGTGATAAAGCATACATTGCAAGAAAGACAGGATCAACACAAGCACCCATATAATGAGTTTTACCAAAGTCATGCAACTGCGAAACAGATAAATTTCCCATTTTAAGAATTCCATCTCTATCAAGACGCGTTCTTGGAATAACTTCTTCAACCCACTTAACAACAGAATCAACAGAAAATAATAAATCGGAACTTAACTTGGGTACGTTCATACACATAAGGAGGGAAAATCATATTTATAAACATTTCGTCACTAAGTAGTGACTTCGACACGTTAATATAATAGATTTAAGGGGTAAAAAACATGGAAAACTGCATATTTTGTAAAATCATAAAAGGCGAAATTCCCTCAATTAAAGTGTATGAGGACAATAAATTTGTTGCATTTGAAGACCTAAAACCCGCAAACAAAGGACACACAGTAATAATTCCTAAAGAACACTCAGAAGACATACTAAGCATGAATAAAGAACTGGGATGCTCAACTCTTGAAGTTATACAAAAAATAGGAACTGCATGTATGAAGGGCCTTGATGCTAAAGGATTCAATATAATTGTCAATACAAAACCAGAAGCAGGACAAGTAATATTTCACACCCACATTCACATAATTCCCAGATATGAAAACGATGGAATAAAACATTGGAAACAATATGATATTCCTGAAGAAGAACGGATTCTATCAGCTGAGAAGATAATAAAAGCACTAGAATAAAGTGCGGGAGCGGAGATTTGAACTCCGGACTTCCACGGTGCACCACATGTTGATAATCATTGACAATTACGTCTCATCGCTCAACAAGCATTTATGAGCGTGGCGATCTAACCAGGCTGAACTACTCCCGCATAGAATAAATTCAGTAGTTAGAAGAATCAATATTTCTTTTATAAAGGTTTTCAATAGAGGTTGTAAATGGCGCCAAAGCCCGGATTTGTGACACAATAATTTTCTTTGAAAATGATTGGCACAAACCAATCTTGTCACTTTTCTGATTAAATTGAGAATGATGCTAGAGAAATACAAAAAGCGCCAAAGCCCGGATTTGAACCGGGAATTCCAAAGGAACCAGTTTTCGAGACTGGCGCAATACCGGATTATGCGACTTTGGCAAAGATTAATAAAGACAATCAAGGACCATTTTTAAATAAAACTATTCTGCCTATTTAAAAATAGAGCACTATGAAGTAGTAACATAAAGGAAATGTTTATAAATCAAACAACAATAAGAAGACTACTTTGGTTGCAAATATTAAATCGAAAATAGCTAAAACAGCACTGTTTACACTAGCAAAACACGAAGAAGAAATCAAACAAACCAGTGAAAACTATGCAATAGTAGGAGGTTTAGCAGTTCAAATTTACGCATTAAGCCAATTCCAAGACCTTCTAAGACCAACAATTGATGCAGACATATTAGTTGAAACAATACCATTTACAGAGTTTAAAGTAGCATATGGAAACAGCATAGGAAAGATGATTAAAAATAAATTTGACTAGGGGTATCATGTTTCAAAAGGACACCATGCAAACATTATTCAAATAATTCAAGATGGATTATATGAGCAAAAAAATATTTTCTTAATGACATTTACCAGACATCAACCAGAATTATATACAAGAATAGAAGAAAAAGTTAGAGAAAAACTAATTAACGACATACACAAAGTAAAATTATCAGAATTGGAAATAACAGCAGATGAAATACAAACAAAAGCGAAAATAGAAATAAAACCCGAAGACACCGTAAATGTTGAATCTTTCTGGCCATTACTTGAAAATAAATTTGGAAAAATAATTTCGAAATCAAATAAACTTAACATTGGAATTAATCCGGTTTTTGAGTTTTTAAGAAATCAAATAATAAAAGGCGGAACAAGTTACCATCCAAAAGACAATCTGAATAATTTAAGAGAAATTATAGAAACATCATACATACATAACATAGAACAATATAATATAGAAAAAGACGTGTATGATTTTTGCCTTTTGAAAAAAATAGAAGGAAAATAAAAAAACTAATGTGTCAATACATTAGCCGTTTCTTTAGCAATCATTAATTCTTCATTTGTTGGAATAACAAGAACTTTAGTAACCGAATCAAGTGTTGAAATCACAGTTTCATTTCTTTTATTACGTTCAACATCAAGACTAACATCTCGAGTATTAAAATAATGAATAACCTTTTCTCTTAGATAAAATGCATTCTCTCCAAGACCCGCAGTGAAAGTAATTGCATCAACAGGACCCAAAATTCCAGCATAAGCAGCAACGTATTTTGCGATATCATAAGCCAAAATATCAATTGCCAATTTTGCTCTAAAATCTCCTTCTTCAGCTCGTTGATAAATAATTCTCATATCAGAACTACCACTAACTCCAAGAAGACCGCTTTTTGTATTCAAAATATTTTTTACACTATTTGGACTAAGACCTTCTTTAGTTTCTAAATAAGAAACAATCTCAGGGTCAATATCACCACATCTAGTACCCATAACAATACCAGGTAAAGGAGTGAAGCCCATAGAAGTATCGACAGAAAGATTATCTTTTATTGCAGCAATACTTGAACCATTACCAATGTGACAAGAAATCATCGTGATAGGATCTTTATTTAAAAGATCTCTTGTTTTTTGCATAATATATTTATGACTTGTTCCATGAAAACCATATTTTCTTATCTTGTGACGCTCATAATACTCATAAGGAATACCATACATGTAAGCCTTGGGAGGAATAGTCTGATGATAGGCAGTATCAAAAACTGCAACTTGTTTAACACCTGGCAAAACTTCTTGACAAGCAATAATGCCTTGAATATTAGCAGGATTATGAAGAGGAGCAAGCTCACTTAACTCAGTAACACGTTTAATTAAAGTTTCGTCAACAATAGCAGGAGAAGAATAATATTCACCACCATGAACAACACGATGACCAACCGCTTCTATTTGAGACTTATCAATTCTTTCAAGAACATAATTTAATGCTGCTTTATGATTTTCTAAAAAAATAACATCTTCTGTGCCGTCAATTTTAACCTTACAAATTTCAAGACCAATGCCATCAACACCGCCTTTGGTAATAACTTCTTCAGTAGCAGGGTTAATTAATTGAAACTTTAAAGATGAACTTCCACTATTAATTACTAAGATATTCATAACAAAAACCTCACAAACCACAAGGGTTTATGAAAGACTCTTAAAGGTTACTGTTTTGAAGAAACTGCAGTTATTGCGATTACATCAACAATATCTTCAACACTACAACCACGACTCAAATCATTAACAGGTTTGTTTAAACCTTGAACAATAGGTCCAACAGCTTTAGCATGAGCAAAACGCTGGACTAATTTGTAACCAATATTACCGGATTGTAAATCTGGAAAAATTAAAACATTAGCATCGCCTTGAATAGGAGATATTGGACATTTCTTTTTCGCAACATCAGGAACAATTGCAGCATCAAGTTGTAATTCACCGTCAATTAGAATATCAGGTCTTTTTTGTTTTACAATACTTGTAGCACTAATAACCTTATCAACTAAAGGATCTTTTGCACTTCCTTTTGTAGAAAATGAAAGCATCGCAACTTTAGGTGTAAAACCAAAAGACTTAGCTGAATCAGCTGTTGCAATAGCAATGGATGCAAGTTCTTTATCCGTTGGATTTTTCACAAAACCACAATCAGCAAAGAAATAAATTTTATCTTCAGGAGTGATCATAATAAAAAAACTAGAAGCAACAGTTTCTTTATCAGGAGTTTTTATAACTTGAAGAGCAGGACGAAGAGTGTCAGCAGTTGTATGAGCTGCACCGCTGACATAGCCATCTGCAATTCCTTGATGAACCATCATTGTAGCAAAATAACATGGTTGTTTAACTAAGTCACTTGCTTGAATAGGAGTTAGACCTTTATGTTTTCTAAGCCCATAAAGAACATCAGAAAAAGTTTGATTATATTGACTATTTTTTGGATCAATAATACTAACACCATCTAAGTTAAGATTCAACTCACCGGCACGCCATTTAATTTTATCAATATCACCTAAAATAATTATTTCTGCTAAATTATCAGCATGAGCAATACAAGCTGCATTTAGAACTCTATCATCACATCCTTCGGGCAGGACAATAGTTTTTTTAGAAGCTTTAGCTTTTTCTTTTAGGTCATCAATCAACATTAAATATAATGGCAATTTCGAAGTTTAAAAAAGAATGTAACCACTACTTAGTTAAGTTTAAACAAATAATTTTTGAAAAATGATCAATCTAAGACTTTTAGAACAGAAACCATGGAAGTAAACAAAATGAATAGAATAGTAACAAAAGCACCAACAAAATAAGATCCTGCAATAACAAAAGCAAATGAAAATACAGAAGATAACAAACCACCAATAAAAATTCCAACAGGCCAGGAGATTCTAATAAAAAGCATGGCGGAAGCATTTACTCGTGCACGTAATTCTTTAGGACCCAGTACTTGAAAAATGGAACGTAAAAAATTATTACTAATACCATTAAACAAACCAGCAATAGCATAAATAAGTGAAATTGATATAAAGGAATGAAAAAAGAAAGCCGCACCTGCAGCCAAAGGCCAAAATGAAATAGAAAAGATAAAACTAGATTTCGAATATTTCTTTGGAATATAACTTGCAATAAACGTTCCAACAATATAGGCTATTCCAAAAAAAGCTAAAAACAAACCATAAAAACTTGCAGAAAAATAAGAATCAAAAAAAGGAATAAAAGTTATGGCAGCAACTGCATTAAATAAGTTTGAAACACCTGCAAAGATTACAAAAAGAAGTGCAGACCTGTGCTTTAGTAAATAAGAAAATCCTTGAGCAATCATAGAAAAAGATTTTTTTGGATTAATTTTTTTCTTCGCTCGTTTCTCAGAAATAAATAACTCAGAAATACCGGAGAATAAATAAGTTAAACCATCAAAAAAGAATAGCAATGGAGCTCCAAAAGTTTGCAATAAAAAACCACCAATTCCTCTGCCAAAAATACTTGAAGCAGAATCAGAAAGCATCATGAAACTATTTGCTCTTCGTAAGTTATTTTTCTTGACAATATCTGGAGTATATGAATTAACAGTTGGGTTCATCAATCCTCGACCTGAACCAATAAAAATTACTGTTATAACCACAAACCAAATAGGAACAATATTTCTAAAAACTAAAAATGCAAATAGTAAAACGACAACACCCCTAATAATATCAGCAAAAAACATTAACTTGTTTCTTTGAAAAAAATCTGCGAACAAACCACCAAAAGGCAGGACTAAAGCAAAAACCAAAAAATCAATAGAAAGAAGAGTTGCCATCAAAGAAGTTGAACCAGTTAAATCCAATAAGAAAAAACCTAAAGCAACAGAAGTAGCATAAGAACCCAAACCAGAAACCAAAGCACCAGAAAATAACAGCGAAAAATCTTTAGTCCATAATTTGTTCTTCATAAATTAAGAAACTTACAAAGAGAATTATAAATGCTCTCTTTTTGTGTATTTTGTGTGCAATAATTTATGTGCGTTCTTGCCGCCTGGTTCTCCAATAAAGTCTTTATAAATTTTTAGAGCATAAGGGTTTTTATGTGATTTTCTAATTTTTTTACTTTTATCTTCTTTGTTAAGAGCAGCAGCACGTTTAGGCAAAACTTCATCAATATCATCAACTCTAGGTTGACCACCACCACCAATACAACCACCATAACAAGCCATTATTTCAATAAAATGATAAGGAGATTCACCAGCTCGAATGTCTTCCATTATTTTTCTTGCTTCACCAAGAGTGTGAACTACAGCGATTTTAATTTTTTCACCAGCAAGCTCAAGCTCTGCTTCTTTGCAAGTTTCAAGACCTCGAATAGCATGATAATCTACGTGTTGTAAATTTTTACCAGTTAACATGTCGGCTGCACTACGAAGAGCAGCTTCCATAACACCACCGCTTCGACCAAAAATATCTCCAGCACCAGTGCTTTTACCTAATGGATTGTCAAATTCTTCGTCAGGTAAATCTAAGAAATCAATATTAAATAATTTGATTAATTTTGCAAGTTCAACGGTTGTTAAAACATAATCTGCTTCTCCTGCGAATTCAGGTCTTCTTATTTCAAATTTCTTAGCAGTACAAGGCATTATGTCAACAACAATTATATCTTTAGGATTAATTTTATTTTTCTTAGCATAATAAGTTTTAATAAGACTTGCCATCATAGCTTGAGGACTACGACAACTAGACATGTGATTAAGTTGTTCGAAGAAAAATTGTTCACCAAATTTAACCCACGCAGGACAACAAGTAGTAATCATAGGAAGATTCTTTTTTGCTTTGAAACGTTTAACAAACTCTGTTGCTTCCTCAATAATAGTCATGTCAGCTGCTAAATCCGTATCAAAAACTTTTGTAAAACCAAGACGACGAAGAGCAGCAACCATTTTCCCAGTCACAGGAGTTCCTGGTTTCATTCCAAAAGATTCTCCAAGAGCAGCTCGAATAGAAGGAGCTGTCTGAGCAATAACATGTTTACCAGAATTTAATGCATCAATAACAGGCTGCAGTTCTCTTTTTTCATATAACGCACCTGTAGGACAAGCAATCACGCATTGACCACAATTAACACAATTACTTTCCATCATATTTTGTTTTAATGGAGGCGCAACATATGAACCATGACCACGACCTTGGAGTCCAATTGCATAAACAGTTTGCAGATCATTACAAACATTATAACACCTACCACATAAAATGCATTTGTTATTATCCCGAACAATTGAATGACTTGAAAAATCCAAATCAAATTCTTTTCGATGACCGCCACCAAATACTTGCTCTTCAACACCAAGAGAATCAGCATAATTTTGAAGTTTACAATGCAGATTATTTACACAACTAGTACAATTACGATCATGATTCGCAAGAATTAGCTCCATGCTTAATTTTCTTGATTCAAGAAGAGTTTTACTATGAGTTTTAACAACCATACCATCAGTAACAGTTGTAGTACAAGAAGTTACAGGCTTTCTTCCACCTTCAATTTCAACAACACACAATCTACATCTTCCCTGTGGAAGAAGTCTTTCATAATAGCAAAGATGAGGAATGTTAATATTATTCTTTTTACAAACAACAAGCAAATTATCTCCTTCGTTGGCTTTTATTTTTTGTCCATCAACTGTGATTGTTACTTTCTTTGTCATTATTCCACCAACCTATCTATTGCTTTTATTGGACAAACTTCAAAACACTTACCACATTTTATACATTTGTCTTGGTTAATTACGTGATGTTCTTTAGGTTTACCAGATATACATTGAACTGGACAATTTTTCGCACAAATATGACAACCAACACACCTATCAGTTATGAAATATTTTACTTTATGCTTATTATTAATCAGATCAAGATACTCATTCTTGAAATGTTTTAAAGTTGAGAGAACAGGATTAGGCGCAGTTTGTCCAAGACCACAAAGAGCTGTATTTTTCATATAACTTGCAAGTCTTTCTAAAAGATCAAGATCGGATTCTTCACCTTTACCATCAAGAATCTTTTTTAGTATTTCATGCATACGCAAAGTTCCTTCACGACAAGGAACACATTTACCACAACTTTCAGACATGGAAAATTGAACAAAAAAATCCGCCAACTCAACCATGGAGTCCGTTTCATCAACAACCATTACCCCACCAGAACCCATAATAGTTCCAGCTTTATTTAATGAATCAAAGTCAACACCAATATCTAATTTGTCAGCAGGAATAGCACCGCCAGATGGTCCTCCAGTAAGAACAGCTTTAACTTTTTTCCCGCCTTTAACACCATCACCAATTTTGAAAACCAAATCATGAAGGCTAGTTCCCATAGGTACTTCAACAATACCAGTATTATTGACTTTTCCAGTCAAAGAAAGAACAGCAGTTCCAGGACAATCTTCTTTTCCATATTTTTTGAAAGATTCAGGACCTTCTCTAAGAATGTGAGATGAATAAGCATAAGTTTTAACATTGTTAATATTTGTTGGTTTTCCAAATAAACCTTTTTGTGCAGGAAAGGGAGGTTTGAATCTTGGCATGCCACGCTTGCCTTCAATACTATTAAGTAAAGCAGTCTCTTCGCCACATACAAAAGCACCAGCTCCTAAGAATAAAGCAAGATCAAAATCAAATCCTTTTCTTCCAAGAATATTTTTACCTAAATAATTTTTATCATAACAAGTTTTTATTACATGTTTTAAAACATTAACTGCTTCAGGATATTCTGCTCGAACATAAATATAACCTTGCTTTGCACCTGTTGCATATGATGCAATTAGCAAACCTTCAATTAATGAGAATGGATCACCCTCCATTAATGTTCGGTCCATAAATGATCCAGGGTCACCTTCATCAGCATTTACAACTAAAAATTTTACATCATCTTTTGCATTAGCCAAAAAAGACCATTTTTTTCCTGTTAGAAAACCAGCTCCACCACGGCCACGAAGACCACTATCAAGAACTGTTTGAATAACTTCTTGCGGTTTCATCTCAAGAGCATTGTGCAATCCTTGAAACCCACCGAACATTAGAAAATCATGAATATTAAACGGATCAATTTCTCCTGTTCGACGAAGCAAGTATCTTGTCTGAAATTTGTAGAAGTCAACTTCTTTAACATGAGTTTGAATTTGAGGTGAGTTAACTGATGATCCATCTATTGGTTGTGCCTCTCTAAAAAGAAGTCTGTTGACTGGAACACCTGATTCAACACCATTTAAAATATCACCACAATCCTCAGGTTTTACTTTTGTATAAAAAATATTTTCTGGTTTGATTACAACAATAGGTCCTTGTTCACAAAAACCATGACAACCAGTCAT
>JAFGOT010000030.1 GCA_016926395.1 Candidatus Woesearchaeota archaeon | reverse complement strand
TATTAGGGGTTTTTCTTGTTCTTCGAAAGTATGCATTAATGGGTGATGGTCTTGCACACATAGCATTTGGTGGAGTTGCAACAGGATTACTCTTCAATCTCACTCCTTTCTTTGGTGCGTTATTATTTTCATTAGTTGGATCATTAGGAATACTTAAAATAAAGGAAAAAACAAACCTGCATGGAGACTCCGCAATAGGAATAGTGAGTCATGCTAGTCTTGGTATAGGAATAGTTATCTTATCAGTTGCTAATGGTTTTAATGTGGATATTCTTAGTTATTTATTTGGAAGTATTCTTGCGATAAAGCAAAGTGAAATGATAATATCAATTGCGCTAGCATTAATTGTTATTGCTATAATATATTTCTTTTATAACGAATTATTCTCCATGACTTTTGATGAGACTGCGTCAAAAACATTCGGAATAAAAACAGGAATACTCAATGCAGCATTAATATTTTTAACAGCATTTATTGTTGTAAGTTCTATGAGAGTAGTTGGACTAATGCTAGTATCATCACTTATTATTATTCCTGCAGCTTCAGCACTACAGTTAAAACTAAGTTTTAGAAACACATTAATTGCTTCAGCAATGATAGCAGTAACGAGCGTTATTCTAGGGATTTATCTTGCATACACATTTGACTTTGCAGTATCAGGTACAATTGTGTTACTTAATGCATTATTCTTTATCATAATACAAATATACAATAAAATAAAAAAACTATCGACAGAAAAAATGAACAAGAAACATATTTGATAGTCAAATAGTGGGGAAAAATAGTTAAACAAGGAGCTCATCATAATCTAAACTAATTCTTAATTGAGTTATGACATCAGCCAAATTACCGGCCGTCATAACATTGACTTTAACACCTTTTGCCTCAAAAATATCTACAGCTCGCTTACCAATTTTCTTACAAACATTTCAGATGGATGAAACACTTCAATAGTTTCGTCAGCAGCTGTTTTTGAAAAATTATCATGAGTAAGAGAATTATCTACAAACTCCAATCTATCTTCATCTTTATGATACAAAGCAAATAATAATGCATGACCAAAATGTAAAGACAATTCAGAATCATCTTTTTTCTCCACAATAAGTATTAAAATAAGTTATTTTGTAATATTTACAACCTCAATCTTCTTCAATACAAATCTCCCGTCCATTAATAGACTGAATAGTCTTAAACAAAGTCAATCCCAATATAAAAGTTAATAAAACCATTAGTCCAACAACTAAAAATTTGAAAAATATCAAACCTGACTCGTGAAACATCAAAGTTGTAGCTACAGTTAAAGCAGCAGTTGGAAAAGTATAAGCCCACCAAGAAATAAAAAAGGGAAGCTTTGAATACTGTCTAACTTGAAGGAAAATTACTAACGCTAAAAAAGCAGAGCCATAATATAAAACTCTTGCAAAAGCATCAAAGCTACCAGTAATTTTAATGTAAGCAATAAACGCAATCGCAGGAGGTGCAAATAAAATAAACATTGTTGGAATTAACTTCTTTGGCAAAGGGTGGTGAAAAATTATTCTGTTGAAAACAATGATGAATAAAGTTAACCACATTATTAGACCAATCGCGAAGAAAAACCAAGATAACTCAACAAAACCATGAGCGACACCAGTAATTGGAACAATAACATTACCCACAATAGGAATAAACCAAGAAGGATTAAGATTTTTCCAATCATGATCATGCTTAATCCAAATTGAAAGCAACAATACTGAAAAACCAATTTGTAAAACAGCACCTATAAAAAATAAGTACTTAGATAAAATAATATTAATGTCTAAATAAATAACACTTAATATTAAGAAAACTTTAGCAATAATAGGGAAAAAATTTATTTTTATTGGATGAGTAAATTCTTTTTTAGTTTCATTAGGAAATTTAATCGATTTTATTGTATAAATAACAACAACAGTAATTGCAGATAGAATCGTTAAGTAAAGAAAAGGAACATAAAATTTTATCGAAGTAAATAAAGGAAAAGATTTTTGTAGAGCAAGAGTAAAACCTGCTAAACCTAAAACTATTGCTAAAACATTAATTGGAAAATTTTTTAATCTGTATTCATTCATCGCCTGTTTTACCACCATCTATTCTAATTGCTTTGCCAAGGACTATGCCATCAGCCACTTTTTTTCTTGCAGCAAGTAATAATCTGTGAAATGTAGGTTGAGAAATATCCATTTTTTCTGCACACAATTTCTGTTCGAAATCTTCTACATCTCGTAATCGTAAAGCTTCAAATTCAGCTCTTGTTAAGATAACTTCGTCTAAATCAAGCATTCTAACTCCAGCAGTTTTAAAGTATAAAGAATTAGGGTTTCCTCTAATTCTTCGCATTTTTCTTGGTCTTGACATGTTTATTTCTTGTTTCGACCTTGGCCGTTTCTTAAACCCAAACCTTGTCCTTGACCATTTCTTTGACCTCGAGCTTTACCTTGTCGAGGTTCCGTGTTATTTTCTGAACCCGGAGCATTATTTCCAGAGCAAAGACCTAATTTTCTACCAGTTCTTCGACCTTCCTCATCAGGTCCAGTTCCATTTCCTTTTGGCATTTTTTATCATCCCTCATCTTTTTTACATGAAGAGTTATGAATATAAATTCAAAATTATTTATAAAATAACAGGTATAGAGAATAAATCATTCAAAAAAAATCACAACCAAAGAACAATTAATATGCAAGAAGAACGAACTAAATAAACACAAATAAAATCTTAATTAGAATCAAAAGAAATATCTAAAATAGATTGTTTTACAAAACAAGAAAGAACATAATGAACATCATCAACAAAAGGTTTTTTCTCTAAAGATAAAGGTTGTAAAGAATTCAATTTAGAAACTAAACTGTCAAGAACACAAATAGTTTCAGAAGATAAATAATCTTCAACAACTAAATTACGTTCAGAAAAGTAAGCCTTTGGACCATCAAAATTAGGAACGTTAGACAAAACGGAAGAAGTATTTAATTTAACAGCAAGTTGATAAAAACCGTTCAAAGGATTCAAAACATAGCCATTAACATAATCTCTAAGTATATTAGCACGTTCATAAATATAGTTTTCTTTAGTCATTTCTCAGGAGTAAATTTTATTTGTTTATAAATTTGTCTAATAAATAAATACAACTAAATTTAAACAACAATGAAATTAATCTTGAAAAAAATATGAGACAACTAAAACTTGCTAAGCAAGAATAAAATCTGCGAGCACAAAGCCTAAAAATACAGAATTAAAAATGAAGAGTCCTCCATAAGGCACGGAGGACCAATAGCCCCGCCCGACATCAGTTGGCTTAATATATACATAAAACTCGGAAAAAACACTACAAAATAACCACTTAGGTGACCACAAAAATAGAAATATTTAAATATGTAGTCACCTTAGATAGTTATATGTTTGTTGAAAAAAGGATTTCTGGGAAAAACACCAAATATTATTTATCTCATTCATATAGAGATGAGACTAACAAAGTAATTAAAATTCGAAAGTTTCTAGGAACCAATTTAACAAAAGAAGAATTAGAAGACGCAAAAAAATTTGCAAAAATTACAATACACAATCAAATCAAAGAAATAGAAACGAACATATTTAATTTTTCATTAACACCAAAAGAAATACAAGCATTAAACAAATATAATGAAAAAATAAAGATTTCTCATTTTGATGAAAAAAAATGGAACTTATTCACAGAAGAGTTCACATACAATACAAATGCAATAGAAGGATCAACGGTCTTAAAAGAAGATGTTCCAAGTATATTACAAAAAAAACAAAATCTTAATTCGGATGAAATAGAAACAAAAGGTGTAGCAAAAGCAATAGAATTTATTCGAACAACCAAACAAGAATTATCAATTAGTTTAATTTTAAAATTACATAAATTCTGCTTTGAAGGTTCAAAAGAGTTTGCAGGACAATTTAGAAAATTAGAAGTTGTCATAAAAGCAAGAGATGGAACTGTAATTCACAAAGGAACACCTGCAAACGAATTAATCTTGGAACTTGAAGAATTTATTAAATGGTATAAAAAAAACAAATCAAAATTCAAACCATTAATTTTAGCAGCAATAATACATAATCAATTTGAATATATGCATCCATTCCAAGACGGAAATGGACGCGTAGGAAGATTATTATTAAATTATATACTTATAAAAAATAACTATCCACCAATAAACATAGCATTAGAAGACAGAAGTGAATATTATTGGGTCCTGTATGAGTATTCACAAAATGACAAATTAAGACCAACAATTCAATTTCTAATAAAACAATACAAGAAAACATTCAAAAAAATTAAGTGACTACAAAAATAAAAATACAAATATTTGTGGCCACCTAAACAACATCAAATTCTGCGAGCACAAAGCCTAAAAATACAGAATTAAAAATGAAGAGTCCTCCATAAGGCACGGAGGACCAATAGCCCCACCCGGATTTGAACCGAGGTCCAGGGACCCAAAATCCCCGATGATTGGCCACTACACCATGGGGCTGTAAAACAGCTTATTTTCGCTTCCTAAAAACTGGAAACAGTGTAGGTTTAGGGAGTAAAAATCCATTTATAAAGGTTTCTTATCTTTTTTATTGTCACTTCCCAGTAGTTTCAAAACATAAACTTTATAAATAAAAACCCCCTAACAAAAGCATCAAAAGAGGTTATTTACGATGGGTAAAATAAACGATTTAACAAGCACAATCAAGGAATGCTTAACCGAACTAGAAAAGAAACAGATAGGTCGAGCAGTCATTCTAGCACAAAACTTCGAAGGAAAAAGAGCAGGCGGATGGGTCAATAACGAAGAAAAGGCATATTATCATCCAAATACACTTCCAGAATTAGAAATACAAGCAAAAAATTATGGCGAGAACTATCAAACCATCGCGCTTGTAAACGGACATGAACCAAGAGTTCTAAAACAATCTCCTGTTAGCCACGTATTTCAAGAAAAAGACAAAAAAGAATGCGGTATTGAAATCATAACTAGAAACCCAACTTATACAATGGGAATTGATGATTTTGAAAATAACAAATATGTTAATGAATGGCAATTTGCAGAATTCGAAAATGAAAGCGCAATAGAAGAAGTTGCAACTTACCTTGTGGATTTAGGAATCAATAGTAAAGAATTCAAAAAAATATTTGACAGAGGAGTTAAAGAATACAACGATGTTACTGTTAGATTAATGGAAGAATCAGGAGCTATTGAAGCTAGAGAAAAACTAGAAGATCAGCCTATTGGTGCAGATAAATATCTACAAAGTGCGAGAGTAAAAATAGCTAAACAAGACATTTTAAAGAAAATCAATAAGAAAGTTGAAGAATACAAGAAACTAATTTAAAAACAAAACAACAACACAAAAGGCAGAGACTTATGGGCAGACTTGGAAGCTTAGACAGTATACCGGACAGCAAGAAATTAATTATTTTTGACTTTCTTGGAACAACTATTGAATCAAACACATCTACGGATGAAATTGACAGTGGAAAACCAAGAAAAGGAATCGAAGAAGTATTCAAACACTACAAAAACCAAGATGAAAAGTATGTTGTTATAGCAAGCGATACAAACCAAGAAGAAGTTGAGCCTTTACTTAATGGCCTTGGAAAACTTGTTGATAAAATATATTATTCAAACGATGTTTGGTTTGATGAAGAAAACTGGCGAGAAATAAAAAATCTCCAAACAATTTGTGAAGAATACAAAATACCTAAAGAAGAAACAATAATGATAGGAGATAGCGTTCAAGACTTAGACTCTGCACAATATTATGGAATTGAATACATTTTAATACCCCTATCTGAAGTTAATCCTGAGTTTAACTTTAAATCACTAATACCAAAATAAAATGAAAGAACTAAAAAAATTAACAGATACAATAAACGAATGTTTAGAAGACTTAAAGAAAAAAGAAATATCACGCATAGTTATAACAACACAAAATTTTGACATTTATTCAATGGCAGAACCAGATAAAAATAAATCAAAATATTACGCAGAAGAATCACTTCCAGAAAAAGAAATCAAAGCAGCTAACCAAAACAAAAGCTACCAAGTTATTTCATTAGTTACAGGTTATGAAATAGAAGACCCAATGGTTAAAACATACTTTCATGGAGTTTTAAAAGTTGCAAATACAGGAATAGAAATCAACACAAGGATTAAAACAACAGCACAAAGTGATTCATTTCATAACGACATTTCGTTCCTCACAACAGAAAAAGACATAGAAAGCGCTGCACAATACTTAATAAATCAAAATATTAACAGTAAAAAATTCTTAGAATTATATCAGGAAGGACTTGCAGAAGAAAACACATTGTTAAGAGAGGTTTACAAATCAGGAGCAATGGAGTCAAGAGAACTTCTTGAATGCGCTAGATTTATCGGAGCAGAGAACGATTTATTTGAGATGAGAGAAGAAATAAAATATCAAAATCTAAGCGAAGAAGAAAAAAAAGTATTTGATTTAGAGCAAGCTCAAAAGATGGACGACTTAAGACCACTACTAGATGAACTTGACAAAGAACTATTTCCTAAAAAAACAATCACTCAAAAGTAAAATTAATCCTTCTTCTTTGAGCACCTTTATTTTCTAATTTCAAAAATTTTATTTTCGGTATTTCACTTGTGTTTGCAAGATGAGCTCCACCACAAGCAGTTCTATCAAAAATAGCATCATCATCCCCCATTTGAACAATTCGAATATCTTGAATGGATTCATCAAAACCTTTTGCAAGTCGAAATACATCAGGATCTTTCTCTGCCTCTTCTCTGGTTAGAATATAAGTCTTAATTGGTAAATTCTGTTTAATTAATTCATTAGCTTTAGCCTCAAAAGAACCTAAGAATTCCCTATCAAATTCATCAAGAGTAAAATCAATACGAGCTTTTTCTAAGGTCGCATTATTACTAGAAACTTTAATTGGCGTATCACGCTCAATAAGACGCGTCACGACATGAATTGCAGTATGAAATTGCATATTTCTATACCTATCATCCCAATTAAGCTTACAATGAACTAAATCACCAACAGATAAACCAACTTTATCAACGATGTGAAGAACTTTGTTATCAAATTTATACGCATAAGACATCCCAAACACGATTCCTTGATCGTTAATTATTTGACCATTATCAGATGGTTGACCGCCACTTTCAGGATAAAAGCAGGTTTGGTCAAGTTCAACCAATATTTTTCCATCATGCTCGGCTATGGATAAAACCTTAGAATCACACTCTTTAAGATACGAATCAGTAAAATGTAGCATTTTAGTTTTCATAATACACCATAAAATAAGGCTTCCTCTTAAAAAATTTACGAACTAAACATATAGTTTATAAAGAATATAACCACCTCTAAAAGGGTATAACGATGGAATTTAAGGGAAAAACACTAGATGTGTTCCAAAAAGAAGCAATTGAATCAATAGATAAAAATCATTCTTGCGTAGTTAGTGCTTCAACAGGGACTGGAAAGACCCTAATAGCCGAATATATCATAAATAAACACTTACCAGAAGGAAATACAATAATTTACACTGCTCCAATAAAAGCACTATCAAATCAAAAATACAAAGATTTCTGTGAAGATTACGGGAAAGAAAATGTCGGTCTTCTAACAGGAGATACTTCAATTAATCACGAAGGTCAAATTCTTATTATGACAACAGAAATCTATAGAAATATGCTCCTTACAAACGACCCTTTAATTGACAGAGTTAGTTATGTTATTTTTGATGAAATTCATTATATAAACGATATTGAACGAGGAACAGTGTGGGAAGAATCAATAATATTCTCTCCAAAACACATTCGATTTTTAGCATTGAGTGCAACCATCCCAAACTACAGAGAATTTGCAGACTGGATCGCACACATCAAAGAACACCCCGTTGACACTGTATTTTACGGACATCGACCAGTTCCCTTACGACATAAAGTTTATGATAGGCGTCTTGGACTTTGTGAAATAAAAGATGTTCAAATCGACATGCTAAAAGAAGAAGAATATTCTAGAGCAATGGAATTTAGTCCACGTTATAATCCTGGTAAAAAGAAAAAGGCACAAAATAAGGCGAAAATTCACAACATGAAACCACCATATCACTTGGATGTTATTAAAGAATTAGAAGGCAAAATGCCAGCACTATATTTTTGCTTCTCAAGAAAAAAAACACAAGACTTCGCAGTTGAACTTTCAAAAAAACAAGATTTCCTAAACAAAGAGGAAGCACAAAAAGTTTTGGAAGTAATCAGAAATCACATGACTCCAGAAGTTGCAAAAATGGAGACAACAAAAGTTATTAGAAACACTCTTCCAAAAGGAATTGGTTTTCATCATTCAGGAATGCTTCCAGTTCTAAAAACAATAGTAGAAGAACTATTTGGACAAGGACTTATCAAAATACTGTACACAACAGAAACGTTCTCAGTTGGAATTAACATGCCAGCAAAAGCAGTGGTGTTTAACTCACTTGAAAAATATGATGGGATAAACATGAGAATGCTTAACGCTAAAGAATATTTCCAAATAGCAGGAAGAGCAGGAAGACGAGGAATTGATAAAGAAGGTCTTGTAATTGCCCTAATAAATAGACGATTCACAAACCTTGAAAAACTACACAAAATATCAACTGTTGATGATGAACCAATCATAAGTCATTTCACACTTAGCATCAATACTGCACTTAACCTAATAGATAACTTTGATGAAAATAACCAAGAAAGAGTTTTGAAAAGCAATTTTGATCACTACAAACGATTAAAAGAAAATAAAAAAGCAGTTCACATAATGGCTAGCTTCAAAAACAAAATAAAATTATTAAAAAAACTAAACTACATAAAAGAAACAGACGAAGTAGCTGTTAACGAAGGAGCATATGTTGAATCAAATACAAAATACATGCTAACGGATAAAGGTCGTTTTGCAAAATATTTATACAGCAACGAAATAATATTAACAGAATTATTCCATTTAGATTTCCTTAACAAAATTAGCGACATAGACTTATTAATTCTTCTTGCAAGCATAGTATATGAGCAAAGACGACTAGACTACTTCATGATAAAAGGAACAGAAAAAAGATACCACAGAATATTAAAAATAATTGAAGGCACTGTTGTTGGCAAAGAACTTAACAAAGTATCATTAAAAAGAATGATAAATTTTGTCACTGCATGGGCAGATGGAAGTAGCTTCACAGAACTTATGACATACAGCAATTTAGCAGAAGGCGACATAATAAGGTTCTTTAGAAGGTTAATTGATACATTAACACAACTTCTTCACGCAACAGAAGATAAAATTCTAAAAGAAAGACTCGAAGGATTAATTAAGTTAATAGATAGAGACTTAGTAAGTAGCGAGTAAAATTATTTCTTAAAATAAATATCTAATTGTTGATTAGCAATATTCCTGCCTATCTCTATTAACTGATTAGCTTTGTAGAAATCATAAATAGAACAAGTGTCTTTAGAGATGTTTATCAAAATATCAGGGGAATAGATATCAATCAATAATTTGGAATGAGAAGAAAGCATCGTATCAAAAGTCTTACTAATCAAGTCAAAATATCCAAGTGAATGCGAACTACCAATAGGCATTATTTTTGATAATTGATTTTTAAAAACTTGAATTTTCTGTTCATAGACAGATAACTCTTTTTTTGAAGAAGGATTATCTTTCTTATAAGAAGGAACATTAGCACTAACGTCAACAACAACTAAAATATCCCCTTTAGATCTTTTAACACAATTAACAGGAACATTAGTTGTGATACCACCATCAACTAGCAAGCGATCACCATCTTTGATAGGGGTGAAAATAGTAGGAATAGCACTTGAAGCACGAATAGCAGAATAAAGACTTCCTTTTGTAAAACGAATCTCTTGATTACTAAGAATATCAGTAGCTACAGCACAATAAGGTATTTTCAAATCTTCTATAAGAATATCAGGAATTATTTTTTTAAGCTCATTAAAAACCTTATCCCCCTTGACTAAACCCGATTTACTAAAAGTAAAGTCAATAAGATTGAAAACTTTTAGTTTATCAAGAGAACAAATCCAGTTCTTATACACGTCAAGTTTACCTGCAGCATAAAAACCAGCAACAATAGAACCCATGGAAGTTCCAGAAACAGAACTAATTTCAAAACCACGTCTTTCAAGCTCTTCAATAACACCTATGTGAGCAATCCCTCTAGCACCACCGCCGGATAATACCAAAGCTATTTTTTGCACCATATTCTAAATCACAAATAATTAATGAGAACTAAGATATAAATTCTTGGTAAAAAAATTAAGAAAAATATAAAAATGCTCAATAATCAAAGATTATTGGCACTAAAAAACAATAATTGTTTTTGTGCAATCAATTTTTAATTGATTAGCACCAATAAAAAACAAAAAAAACTACTTCTTAGCTTTTTTAGCAGCGTGGTGATGATCAGGATTCATGATACCACCAGTAACTAAACCAGGAAGGCCAGTACCACTTGGAACTGGTTGGTTAAGCATAACATTCTCAATAACACTGTTTAAGTAATCTCTTTCTCCAGTAATTGCTGCACTGATTAAGTGCTTAATTGGAGTTTCGAAACTTGCACGTGCTAAAACGGAAGGTTTCTCTTTAACAATACCATACCGGTTAATACCAAGAACGTGACCTGACATACTCATAGTATCTGCAACAAGTAAAATGTGTCGCACATCAATTGAGATACCTTGTCCTTCAAAAACTTTCATGATTTCATTAATAACAGCAGCTCTAGCAGCTTCAATACCTAAGAAGTTTTCAATTTCAAAGACATCGTTTGTTGTAGTTCGTTGAGTATCAACAAATTCAAGTTTGAAGACTTCTTTCATATTACTTCCAGAAGTAACCAGAACATGTTCACCATCACGATTAACAGGAACAACTTGTTTCATTCCTTTAATACCATGAACGTAAACATCTTTAATGATTTCTTTAAGTTTGTAAAGCTCATTAATGTCGCCTTCTTTAGTAGGTTTAATGGTTAAAATATCATCTGCTTCAGTAACACCATATCCTTTAATGCTTTTTTCAAGAAGTTTGATAAGTTTCTTTTTATTAACACCAGCATCTTCAACAGACTTAGAGTTTAAAGTAACTTGAAGAGTTGTGTTTGAAATATTAATATCAATTTCTTTGATAAAAGTTTTAAGAGTTGTTTCTCTGATTTGAGAAGCTATTTTTGTAATATCTTTTCCTTCACTATATGGAGAAACTAAGAAAATCTCCATAGAAGAAGTTGAAATATTTTTTCTACCATCAAGGATTTCAATAACCCGAGGAAGACCTGTTGTAACATTAACTTCAGATACACCTGCAAAGTGGAAGGTGTCAAGAGTCATCTGCGTGGATGGTTCTCCAATACTTTCTGCACTAATAACTCCAACACTTTGTCCTGGGTCTACCAGAGCAAATCGGTATTCTTCATTAATTTTCTCAAAAATCTTTTTTATCTTTGCAGAACTTGTTCCAGAAGGGACATTGTCAACAATATCTTGAATTACACTCTGAGGAAGTAGGTCCGCATATTCTTTAATTAGTTGTTCCATTTTTATTCCTCCAATACCTCAGCAATAATTTTCTTGACATTTAGAATACCACCTTCACTTTTGGAAACATCAATTCCATCTTCACCATATACAAACTGAACAATTTTACCAGATGCATCTCGAACAGTGAAGTCATATTCAACTTTTAAATCCTGCATAGCATTTGCTAATCTTCGGTATAAGTAACCAGATTTTGGTGTTCGAAGCGCAGTATCCATCAGTGAATCTCGACCAGTCATACCCATGAAAAATGCTTCATGAGGAAGAAGACCAGATTTGAAACCATTTCGGATGAAACCGTGAGCAGCTGCACCTAAATCATTTTCTTTGAAACAAGATAATGTTCGGTTAACGTAACCTTTGTTAACTCGTCCACCACGAAGGTCCTGTTGACCTACAATTGCAGACATCTGAGCAATGTTGATTACGTTTCCTCTAGCACCAGATTTAATCATGTCAATAGTGTTAGAGTGTTTTGCAGTATCAGTTACAATAGTACCTGCATCGTTACGTGCTTTGTTTAGGATTCTTAAAACTTCAAGTTCGAAAGTTTCTCTTGTACTTCGACCAGGAAGAGCTTCAAGTTTTCCAGCTTCGTATTGTTCAATTAATTTTGCAACTTCTTTTTCTGCAGATAGAATGGTCTCATTAACTTGAGATTCTCCTTCTTGTGATAAATCAGTATCACTAATACTTACAGTGAATCCACGTCGGTAAAGAGTTTCAATACCTAATCGGTAGATTTTACCAAGGAAAACAACAGTCTTATCAGGACCATAAATTTTGTGGATTTGTCTAAGTAGTAAACCTGAACCATCTCCTAAGTTTTGTTTGTCAAGAACACCTTGAGTTAAAACACCATCTTTAATTACAACCATTCCTTCAGGATCTTCTGGGTTTGCTTTGTAAAGTTTGTTTGGTGCTTTAAAGGATAAGTCCTCTGGAAGCAAAACACTAAAGATTTCTTTACCAGTAACCATTTCTTTTTTAGGCAAACGAGAAAAATCAGTTTCTCCAATTGCCATAATCATATCAACAGCTTCAGAGTAAGAAACTTCAAAGCCTTTTTTAGTTAAAAGATAGTTACCTGAAATTGCGTCTTGGTTACATCCAATAATAGACAAACCGTAACGTGGAGAGATAAGCTGAGTTTGAACTTGCATTAAAATTTCAGCTTCAGCTCTAGCTTCTTCAGTTTGTGGAACGTGAAGGTTCATCTCGTCACCATCAAAGTCTGCGTTGTATGGAGCACATACTGCAGGGTTTAGACGTAGAGTTAAACCATCAAGAACACGAACACGGTGACACATCATACTCATTTTGTGAAGAGATGGTTGCCGGTTGAAGATTACAACATCGCCGTCAAGTAAATGTCTTTCAACAATTAATCCTGGCTCAAGTTCTTCAAGAAGCTGTTCTTTAGTTTCATCAGTAATTTGTTTTCGTCGGCCATCTGGTCGAACAATGTAGTTTGATCCCGGATAATTGTCAGGACCAGCTTCAACAAATTTACGTAAATAATCTTTATTCCATTCAGTGATTTTTTCAGGAACTGTAAGTTTTCTTGCGAATTCTCTTGAAACACCAACTTCGTTAATTTCTAATTTTGGATCAGGACTAATAACAGCACGAGCGGAGAAGTTTACACGTTTCCCTGCAAGGTTATGTCTAATTCGACCTTCTTTAGATTTTATTCTTGAAGTTAAAGTCTTTAGAGGTTGACCACTTCGATGACGAGCTGGAGGTAATTGAGAAACATCGTTGTCAAAGAAAGTTGTTACGTGGTATTGAAGTAAATCCCACAAATCCTCAACAATAATTTCTGGAGCACCAGCATTTATGTTTTCGAAAAGTCTTTGGTTAATTCTAACAATATCCCCTAACTTATGAGTTAAGTCATCTTCACTTCTTTCTCCAGATTCTAGAGTAATACTTGGCCTCATAGTTACTGGCGGAATAGGAAGAACAGTTAGAATAGACCATTCAGGTCTTGCTGTTTGAGAGCTAATACCTATTAATTCTAAATCTTCATCAGTAATTTTTTCAAATCTTGAACGAACTTCAATAGGACTGATTCTTTTTTCATCTTCAAGGAAAGTGGTTGGTTTTTCAAGTTTAACTTTAGCTTGTTTTTCACCACAGTGAGGACATTTAGTTACAGTCTTTAGACTTGCTGTTAATTCTTTAAGATAATTTCTTCGTTCAACATCACTTCCAAAAGTACTAATTCTTTCAAGATCATCTTTTATTTCTTGAACTTTACCATCAGGAAGCAAAACTCTTGAACAGCCACGACATGTAAGTCGAAGTAAATCAAGAACTAATTCAACAAATTTGATATGAACTACAGGTCTTGCAAGTTCGATGTAACCGAAGTGACCAGGACATTCTTTAAGTTTCAAACCACAAGTTTTACACTTAAGTCCAGGATCAATCACACCAAGACGAACATCCATAAGACCTCCGTCAACAGGATAACCTTCTTTATCATAAAGTTCTGGAGTAACAATTTTTGCACTAGCAGTATCTTTAATGAACTTTGGACCCATAATACCAAAGGTGATTGAACCAACTTTTTTTGATATAAATTCTTTATCGTTAATCATTTTTCCACCTTAGTATTTTGATTTTAACTCCAATTTTGGATAGATACATAATGACTTAAACTCATCAAGGATAAGTTTGAAAGCATATGACATCTCGATGTTAGAAATATCTGCATTCTCTCCATTAACTGGACAGAAGTATTTATCTCGTCTTGTATCATGAACAGCAGTAATACCTGCTTCTTCACTAATTGGAAGAATAGTTCGGTCAGAATCAAATCTTTCTTTTAGAAGAAGACTTGCTCCGTGAGCTACGAAAGTATCTTTCTCCATCTCTCCTAATCGAAGTCCTCCTTCTTTTAGACGACCTTCAGTAGGCTGTCTTGTTAATAGCTGGATTGGACCTCTAGCTCGAGAGTGAACTTTATTTCGAACTTGATGTTTTAGTCTTAAGTAGTACATTGGACCAACATAAATTTGAACTTTATATTCTTCACCAGTTGTACCATTGTACATTGTTTCAGTCCCATTTTCTTTGAAGCCATAAGATAAAAGTTCTTGTCTCATATCTTTTTCATTTTCTTCTTGGAAAAGAGTTCCATCAATGTATCGACCACCAAGAGCACCAACTTTTCCACCTAGTAATTCTAATAAGTGACCTACAGTCATCCGAGAAGGAATACCATGTGGTGAGAAAATAATGTCTGGTTTAATACCGGTGGATGTAAAAGGAACATCTACTTCAGGAACGATTAAACTTACTACACCTTTTTGTGCATGACGAGAAGTGAACTTATCTCCCATTTCTGGAATTCTTTGTTCTCGAAGTCTTACTTGAATAAGTTTATTACCTTCAGCATTTTCAGTTAAGTAAACCATATCAACAGTTCCTTCTTGACCATGAGCCATACTCATAGAAGATTCACGTCTAGAACTTGTTGCTAAGTTGTATTCATCCATAGAGTTTAAGAATCTTGGAGGAGAAGTTTTACCGATAACAACATCACCTTCATGAACAGTTGCTTCTGGGAAAATAATTCCATCATCTTCTAAGAATCTGTAATCACGTTCGGATTTGTAACCTTTAACATCTTTGTCAGGAGTTCCAATTTCATCTAATAAACCACCAGAGTATCGAAGTTCTTCAGCAATCATTGGTTTGAAATAATGACTTCGTGCTAAACCTCTATCAACACTACCTTGGTTTAAAATAATTGCATCTTCCATGTTGAAACCTTGGAAGGACATAATTGCAACCATAACATTTTGACCAGATGGATGTTTATCATATTGTGCTAAATCGTGCAGGATTGTTGAAACAATAGGAACTTGTGGGTAATGAAGCAAGTTAGTATCCATGTCCATTCGAACAGAGAAGTTTGCTGCATAAAATCCAATACCTTGTTTCTGGTTTTTAGAACCTTGAAGTAAACGTGCACCCTGATTGTGATTCCCAAAAGGAACAAGACCAGTTGCAACACCAACAATATCAACAGGACTAACTTCCAGATGAGTATGTTCTGGAGTTAAATCTTTTTCAAAGAATGCAACATATGCATTTTCTTCTTCACTGCTGTCAAGATATTCAACGATTCCTTGTTTGACCAAATCAGACCAGGAAATTTCGTTTTTGATAAGTTGTTCTGCATGTCTTTTTGTTAAAGTTGATTTTCCTTCTTTAACAACAACTAGCGGACGAACAGCTCGACCTCGGCTTGTTTCAACATAAACGTTACCAGTTCGAGGGTCATGAAATACATTTACATCACGAGGAAGTCTATTCATTCTTCGTTCAGAAATAATTCTTTCAACAAAAGCTTGACCGTCTTTAACTTTACCGCTAAATTTGTAATTTATGAATACGTCAGTTGCCATTTTAGATAGTCTCCAGGCCAATTGTTTTTAATGATTTAACTAGCTCTTCCTCATTTACTTCTTGAGATACGCTAGCAAGAATAGCCATGTTCTTTCTTAAACCAATGTTACTTCCTTCAGGAGTTTCACTTGGACAAAGTCTACCAAGATGAGTTGAGTGAAGTGCACGTGCTTCAAAGTTTTCTTGACTTGAAGATAATGGACTTACAACTCTTTGTAGAGATGAAACTAATTCTAGGAAGTTTTGTCTTGAAATACGTTGTGATACACCAGTTCTATTTCCAACCCAATTACCAGTAGCCATGCTACTATAAATTCTTTGAGTTAGAAGTTTTTCTCTGATAATAACTTTAATACTAGGAATTTTTCCTCTTTTTACAATCCGCTGGAAATTGTATAAAAGATCACCAATTAATACTTTCATATTAACTCGGAATAAATCTGCTAGAAGATCACCACTTAGTTTTAGTCTTTTGTTTGCGTAATGATCCTTATCAGTTGTAGGAAGTTTTCCTTGAATAGTTTGGATGTATTGTTTTAAGTATCGACAAACATTAACTGCTTTAAACATTCGATCTTCTTCAGTAATACCAAGATGAGGGAATAAATATTTATCAAGAATTTCTTCAACACGTTGAATTCGAATTTCTCTACTTTGAGTAATTCCGATTTTTTTAGCAACAGCGTCAAGTGCATCTTCTCTTTCTTTGATATCAACAAATTCGAATAAGTTAACAAATACTTCATTACTGTTTTCAATATCAACAGATCGCATGATTTCATCATCTCGAAGCATACCAAGTGCTTTAACTAAAAGAACTACAGGAATTCTTTTTACTCGAGTGAATGTAAGATAGAACATTCCATCTTTAAGTCTTTCAAATTGGTGCGGAATTTTGTAACTTCCTCGTTCGGAAAATACTTTTCCAACAAAAGGAGAAAGACCAGTTGCTTCACGCTCAATCATAAGTCTGTTACTTGCAAGATCTTCAATTTTTACAAGAACTTTTTCAGTTCCGTTAATTATGAAATAACCTCCAGGGTCATAAGGGTCTTCACCAGCTTTGATTAACTCATCTTTATTCATATTACTTAGATGACAAAATTTACTTTTCAACATAATAGGAAGGTTTCCAATTTGAAGTTTGAAATCTTCTTTTTGAATCCCATTTATGTGAGCTGAAACTTCCATAAAAACCGGAGCAGAGTAAGACATTTTTCTAAGTCTAGCTTCGGAAGGAAGAATCGGTCTAATAGAACCATCTGCTTCAGTAATTTCTGGTTTAGTAACCCAAATATTATCTAATCGAATTTTGAAATCATCTACGTTTGGTGGAATGATTGTTGGTTCGATAATTCTGTTTTCTTCAAGAATTTGATTTAAGCCTTCTTCTACAAAATTGTTAAAGGATTCTAAATCAGATTGAATTAAAGAATTTTCTTCAAAGAATTTTTTTAGAAGTAATTGAGGATCATCAATTTTCAAATCTTTATTCATTAGACACACCTCGATAGAAATAAACGTGTCCTGCAGTTGGACTTACTCGTGTTATTTTTATAACATCTCCAACTTTAAGACTCATATGTCTGATCGCAGGATCAGTAATAGGAATCTTTGGTAAATCTTTCTCTGAAATCTGATACTGTTCAAATAGATTTTTTTTATCCTTATCAGAAATCTTTTCGTGTTTTGGAACAAGAACGTGTTGTAAAGCTTCTTCGGTCATTTTGCGCAAATTCCCCCTCTCAAGAGCGTAATATTTTGTTGATTATACGTTAAAAAATAAAAAGATGGCGAGCCGGACGAGATTCGAACTCGCGACCACCTGATTAAAAGTCAGGTGCTCTACCAGGCTGAGCTACCGGCTCATTCCATCTTTTGGGCCATCAATCACAATATATGATGATAGATAAAGGCGCCCTGACCGGGATTCGAACCCGGGTCGCGGCCTCGACAGGGCCGCATGATAGGCCGGACTACACTATCAGGGCATACCAACGTAGATTTATACGCAAACCAACTATGTCAGGGAAACGGACTTGTTTTATAAAGCTTTTCTTTTCAATTGGGAAGAAACAACACGAAAACGGCAAACAAAGAACGCTTTGTATGTCTTTTAACATAAATAACGTCAAAATATGTTTTGAAGCGATTTTGAGATAGGTCATATAAAAAATTATCGAATTAAATCAAAAACAATAAAAAAACACTATATAGCAAACAAAATCTAAAAACATAGAAGACGAACAAAAACAAAAAAAACACTACATAGCAAACAAAATCTAAAAACATAGAAG
>JAFGOT010000029.1 GCA_016926395.1 Candidatus Woesearchaeota archaeon | reverse complement strand
AGTTTTTCCCATCCTTTTTTTAGGATATCAAGATACCAATAATCTAGTTCTATTTCTAAAAATTTAATGTCGTTAGCAGGGTCATAACTACCGGGAGTTACAGGTTCCCCTCTTGCATTCACGCTTCCGCTAGCATCAATTACATGAACTAGTGCATCGGCTTGGTTTAAGTCGTTTAAGAATCGTCCACCCATTCCTTCGCCTTTGTGTGCGTCTGGAACTAATCCTGCGACATCTATTAAATCAACAGGAACGAATCTCCATTTTCCTTGAACATATCCCCTTCTTGGATTGGCTTTTTTTCCAAACTGAGGTTCTTGAGCCGCATCTAGAATCTTAACAAATCCTACTGCATGATTTGGTTTAATTGTTGTGAATGGATAATTAGCAATCTCTACTTCTGAGAGTGTTGCTGCTTTGAAGAATGTGCTTTTACCTACTGAGGGTTTTCCTACTATTCCAATTAACATTTTTTTATTCTCCTTTTATTAGGTCTAAGTCTTGATTAATAATTATTGGTTTCATTGCAAATATTTCATCCGCACAATTCATCTCTGGTATTCTGTTATATAGATATATTATTTTATTTTGAACATGAGCAAACGCAATTTCTATCAGTGTATTTGATCCAACATATCCTTCAATTCCTTTTTTATTCATATTAAGAACTAATATTGCATCATTTTGCCCAATCACTTTAAAATATTCTTTAAATGGGTCTATTTCTATCTTGGTCCATTTGTCTTCTTCACGGCCTGGATCTTCTAAGAATTTTTCTGTTCCTTCTGGAAGGGTTATTTGGTGTCCTTTCTGTTCTAATTTTTCTTTTACTTCAATCATTTCTTTCGCAAAACTCATACTAGCGCATATTGCAATGTTCATACTTTTATAATTTAAAGGGTGTTTTTAAACCTTTCTTAGCTCTCGCAAACCTTTTAAACTACCTTTCTTATCTTTTATTTTATGGACCCATTCTTCATATACAAGCCAAAACAATTATCTGAAATTGACGGTCAAGACCATGCTGTTAAGACTATTGGTTCTTTTTTTTCTAATTTTAAGAAGGGAAAAGGCTTGTTTTTATTTGGCCCTCCTGGTGTTGGTAAAACTGCTAGCATTTACGCTTTTGCTAAAGAAAATAATTATGAAGTTCTTGAGCTCAATGCTAGTGATACTCGTTCAGCTTCAGGTCTTAAAGATTTTTTATCTCGTGCTACTGGGCAAACGTCTTTGTTTGCTACAAAAAAACTTATTTTACTTGATGAAGTTGATGGATTGTCTGGAACAAAAGACAGAGGTGCATCTTCGGTTATTGCAGATTTTATGAAATCTTCAACTTTTCCTATTGTTGCAATTGGTGTTGATGTTTTTGACAAAAAGTTTTCTGCTATAAAAAAAGTTAGTGCTACTGTCGAATTTTCTTCTCTTAAATCGTCTGATATTTTTAACATTTTAAAATCTGCTTGTCTGAGAGCTAAGATTGATGTTGATGAAAAAGACTTAAAATCTATTGCTCGTAATTCTAATGGTGATGCTAGAGCTGCGTTAAATGATTTATTTTCTTTTGTGATTATTAGTGATTCAAAGACCGATGATACTGATATTAGAAAACAAACTGAAGAAATTAGTGATGTTCTGTTTCGTGTCTTTAAATCTACTGATCCTGATGTGGCTTTTGGTACTTTTGATAATGTTAATGATGATTTAGATAAAATATTTTTATGGGTTGACCAAAATCTTCCGTATGAATATGTTGGTAGTTCTGATCTTTCCAGAGCTTATGATGTTTTGGCTTTAGCCGATAGATTTTTTGGTAGAATAAGAAGATGGCAGTATTATCGCTATTATGCATATTGTTATTTGCTTCTCTCCGTTGGTGTTGCGTTAAGTAAAGATCAAAAGTCAAACTTTCCGCCAAAGTACAAACAACCTTCAAGACTTCTAAAATATTGGCAAGCTAATATGACTTATGCTAAACGTAAAAGTATTGTCGAGAAAATTGCTAATTCAACTAGAGTTTCTAAACGTGTTGCTTTGCAATCTTCTTTTCACTGTTTGCTTCCTGCTTTGGCAAATGATGTTTCTTTACAAGAAGAATTAGAAATTGATTCTGATGAACTTGCTTGGATTAAAAAACAAGTTTAATTATTATCAAAAATTTATTTTAGAAAAATAAAAAAATAAAGAGAAGATTTATTGTAAATCTTCAGGAGTTAGAACTTTAGTTTTACCTGCAACTTTAACTTTTTTAGCGCTCATTCCAACTAAGTATCTAACATTGCTTTTATCGCTAACATCGTATAGTTCTTGTGTTGCTTCACCATCAAATACTACTGCGTAGACTGCGTTGTTTAAACTTTTTACAGTTGCATCAAGTTCGCTAACAGGAATTTTTCCTAAGATTGATAAGTTTCTGTCAAGTAGGTATGCTCCTCTTGTTCCGATTAAGTCTTCAAGCATTTTGTTAAATTCTTGTTTTTCTTTATCGTTTGGTCCACCGTTGTTTGATTCTTTTCTTGGTGTACGTTCTCTGTTGTCTCTTCGATCGTCTGTTCTGTTGTTTCTGTTGTCTCTTCGATCGTCTGTTCTGTTGTTTCTTGAGTCTCTTCTTTGAAGATTGTGTGCTGGAGTTGCCGTGTTAGAACTTTCCAAATGTACTTGTTCACTTGCAATTTTTGCTCTTAGTGCTTTATGAATTTCTTTTTTAGTTAATTCTTCTACTTCTTTTCCATCTGGTGCTTTGGTTACAAAGTCAACATCTGTCTGTCCCATTAATTCTCGGATGATTAAATCTCCTCCTCGATCTCCATCAACAAACACGGTTGCTGTTTTTTGTTTACAAAGTTCTAGAATTGTTTTTGGAATGCTTGTTCCTCCAACTGCGATTGCGTTTTTGAATCCATATTTTAGTAAGTTTAGAACATCTGCTCTTCCTTCTACTACTATTATTTCATCACTATCTGCGATTGCCGGACCTGCTGATAATTTTTCAGTTCCATATGTTGTTATTTCTGTAACTCTAACAGAATATGCAACTTCGTCTGCAATCTCTTGTGAGTCTGGAATTACTCCATCTACTAAGTTTTTTAGAAGTTCTTTTGCTCTTTCAATAACTAATGTTCTTTTTGAAACTCTGATATCTTCTATGTTCTGAACTCGAATTGTAGCATTGCATGGGCCTATTCTTTGAATTACTTCAAGAGCTGCTCCAATGATTGCGGTTTCTGCTTTATCAAGACTACTTGGGATTATTATTTCTCCGTTTGTCTTTCCTGCTTTAGTTTCCGTGTTTACTTCAATTCGGCCTATTCGACCACTTTTTTGAAGTTCTCTAAGTTCTAAGTCTTCACCTAGTAGTCCTTCTGTTTGTCCGAATATTGCTCCGATTACATCTGGTCGATCAACTACACCTTCAATATTAATTGTTGAATGAATTATGTATTTTGAACTTACTTGTGCTATTTTAGCCATCTTTATTACCTCTAATCGTTTTAGCTAAAGCCCAAAAATTTCTTTTGAATTTTTAGCCATTTTTCACTTTTTTTTATTTCAAATGGCAAGAAGTAGTTTCACTTGTTTATCACTCTTAATACTAACTAGTTGTGGTCTTTATAGCCTTAGTCTTGTATTTAGTTGTCTTGAATGCATTTTTTTGCACCTTATTTGACGTGATTTTGTGATAAATGATTATTATCGTGATTTGACTTCTTGTCAAGTTTTTCGCGAATTGGTTTCGCTTAATTCTTACTCAAATTTCCTTGCTTTACCTTTTCAGGCAGCTTGATTTGATTTTACTAATCCTTTTTAGGGGTTTTAGTTGTTTATGAATATAATTGTTGCCCGGTTAAACACTAACTCCCAGTCTCATTGCTTGACCGCCTGTAGCGAATGTATGGCGTTCGTCGTAAGCTCCCATGAGTACTCTCGTGTCGGGCTGTTGGGTTCAAGAGTGTCTACTCCTTCATCGCAAACGAGTACAACTCGCGCTTGGGTCAGGACCCATTTGAACACAATAAATGCAAAATTAAACCCATTTATAAAGTTTATTTAAATTGGTTATTTTTTTTAACTTTCAGCAGGGTTTGATTGGTTGTTTTCAGCTGTATTAACGTTTTCATCTGATTCTAGAGGAGTTTCTTGATTTAAATCTTCTTTAGACTCTGTTATGTTTTCATTTTCTAATTCAGCTGATTTTTTTGTTGTTTTTATGTTTTCTGTGGATGAATTATCGTCTAACGGGTTAAAATAGGTTATTTCTGACTTTTCTGTTAGTTCATTAACATATGTGTCAAAAACTTCCTGTGCTTTACCTTCTATAATTACTTGTTCGATTCCTTGAGCTAATGTTTGTCCGCCTTCAACTCCACTTATGCTCTCATTAAGAGTTATATATCCTTCAGGGATATCTGCGTCTTTTATTATTATGTGAAACCCATACGAACTTTTTACAACTCTAACTTCTCCAACTTTCATATCGTAACTTGCATCTTCAAATTCAGGAACCATTTGTCCTCGTCCAAATGTGTATTCTCCACAATTGTTAACGCTTCCAAAGTCTGTGCTGTAGTTTTGGACCATTTCACAAAAATTAGAATTGTTGTTTGATTCTAATTTTTTAAGAATCAAGTCAACTCTTTCTTGTGCTTGAGTTTCATTCATTGTTTTGTTATCAATTGCAACTAAGATGTGTCTAACTCTAACTTGCGGATCTCTGTAAAAACTTTCTTTATTTTTATTGTAGTAGTCTAAAATTTCTTCTTCGCTTGCATTAAGCGTGTTGTCGATTGTTTTATCAAAAAGTTTCGCAACTGTTAGTTGTTTTTTGTATATTGATTTCATCTCATCTGCTGTTGTTCCTTGAGATGCTAGTGCTTCTTCAAATTGAGTGTATGTCATTCCCATCTGACTTAGTTGCATGTTTATGAACTGTTCAACTTCTGCGTCACTTACGATGACTTTTTGCTTTTTTGCTTCTTGAAGTAATAGTGTTTCCTGAACCAGTTCTTCAAGTAGTTGATCTTTTGTCATTTGCATTTTAGCAACTATTGGAAGTGAATCCCATTGTTCGTCAAGTTGTGTTTGGGTAATGCTTTCACCATTGACACTCACTAAAATGATGTCGTTTTTTTCTTCTCCACCAAAGTGGTATGTCCATTGACTTAGGTATCCAGTTGCTAAAACTGCGATGATAACTACCGCAATAAGAATTGTTAAAATAGGGGTCTTTTTTCTTTGTTTACCCTCATAGATAATTTTTGCTTTAAGATTTTTTTTCTTTTCCACGTATTTCACCTTAAATAGTATGTTATTCCTCTTTAGGGAATACTTATTATATATACTTTTCGAGTAAAACCATTCTTATTTTTAAGTATTTGCTTAAATTACTGGTTTTAGAGCAAGGTTTTTAAAAGAGATTTACTAAGTTTGTATCCTATGCAAGACATCGTAGTTGGTAGAAATCAATCTGATCTTCAAAAGTATGGGTTAAAAGGAACTATTTTGGTGGGTAAACACTATATTAAAATGGGTCAAACACAATCCCTCTCTAATAATATTTACATGGATGTCGCAGGCGCGCACGTGATGTTTATTTGTGGTAAACGAGGCGGTGGTAAATCATACACTATGGGTGCTATTGCTGAAGGTTTTTACTTGCTCGAAGACGCGATTAAAAAAAACTTATCTGTAATTCTTCTTGATACTATGGGTATTTATTGGACTATGAAATATCCTAATCACCAAGATAAGCTTCTTTTAGAGGAATGGGGTTTAAAACCACAATCTATTCCGATAAAAATATTCACTCCTGAGAAATTCTTTTACAAATACAAAGAACAAGGAATTCCAACTGATGTTCCTTTTACTTTAGCACCAAGTGAGATTGATCAAGATGATTGGTGTAAGGCATTTAAAGTTGATAAATATAGTCCTGAAGGAATATTGATTTCAACCACTGTTTTAGAATTAAAAAAATCAGATAGAAAATATGTTATTAAAGACATGATTGATGAAGTTAAGAAGAATAATGATGCTCCTAAAGATGTTATTGATTCTGTTGTTGCAATGCTTAAAATGGCTGATAATTGGGGTGTTTTCTCTGATCATGGTACTCCTTTAACCGATCTTGCTAAGGGTGGACAAGTAACTGTTTTAGATGTTTCTTGTTATGCGACCATGCCTGGAGGTTGGGATGTTAAAGCTTTAATGGTTGGTCTTGTTGGTCAAAGATTATTTATAGATCGTATGCTCGCAAGAAAAGATGAGGAATATAGTGAAGTTACTGCGACTACTAATTTTTTCTCCAAAGACGTTAAAAAAGAACAAGACATGCCTCTTGTTTGGTTAGTTATTGACGAAGCTCATGAATTTCTCCCACGTGAAGGCAGTGTTGCTTCAACAGATGCTCTAGTTACTATTATGCGTGAAGGTCGTCAACCAGGTATTTCTTTAATTCTTGCAACTCAACAACCCGGAAAAATTCACACTGATGTTATGACTCAATCTGATATTGTTCTTTCTCATCGTATAACTGCAAAACTTGATGTTGATGCTCTTGGTATGCTTATGCAATCTTACATGCGTGAAGGTCTTGTTGGAGAACTCGATAAGCTTCCTCGTGTAAAAGGTGCAGGAATATTGTTTGATGATAGTAATGAAAAAATGTATCCTATGAGAATTCGTCCAAGGTTTACTTGGCATGGTGGTTCTTCACCAACTGCAATTCCCACAGAAAAAGAAACTGAAGAGGACTTGCTATAATTACTTTTAATTATCTAATAATTTTGTTTTGATTCTATCTAGGACTTCTTGAGCTAATTCACTTACTGGTTTGTTTCCATCTAGAATATGCTTTGCTTTTTTTATTTGTGGTTGTCCGTATTGTTCCCATTCTTTTTCTCCTATTAAAATAAACTCCTCATCTTTGTTTCCATTATTGTTTCTTTGAATATTTCTTTCTCGTCTTCGTTTTATTATTTCTTCAAATGACAGTTGTATGAAGAATGATGTTTCTATTTCTTGTAATAGTTCTTCATAATTTAAAATATGGAATCCTTCAACAATAAGATACTCTTTTTGTTTTATTTCTTCTTTAATTAATTCTTTACTACCTTCATGCTCGAGTCTTTCGATGATTGCCGTTTTATTTTCTTTTAAATCTTTGATTATTTTAGCAACTGCTTTTCCATCGTAGAATTCTGGTCTCTCATATGTTCTTATTTGTTTTCCTTCGTGTTCAACGTATTTTTTTGGCGATCCAAGTTTATAGAAATGGTCGTTGCTAATAACATTACAACTTATTATTTTTGCGAGTTCTTTTGCGATTGAGCTTTTTCCACTACAGCTTGGTCCACAAATTCCAATAACTTTCATTTTTTTCCTTTAAAGGTTCTGATGTCTTGTTCTTTAGAACAAGGCTCAAAATCTCTTAGAGATTTTGATGTTGGTATAGTTTATAGTATTCGCCTTTTTTCTCAATAAGTTGTTTATGTGTTCCTTGTTCCACTATCTTCCCTTTTTTCAGAACTATTATTCTGTCAAGTCTTTGTACTGTACTAAGGCGGTGTGCAATAATAATTGCTGTTTTATTTTTCATCAATTTTTCTGTTGATTCTTGAATGTATTTTTCGCTTAGAGTATCAAGAGAGCTTGTCGCTTCATCCATTATTAGAATTGGTGCTTCTTTTAGAATTGCTCTGGCAATTGCTACACGTTGTCTTTCACCACCTGATAATTTGATTCCTCTTTCACCTACTAGTGTATCGTATCCTTTTGGAAGTTTAGAAATAAATTCATGAGCATTTGCTTTTTTAGATGCTGCAATTACTTCATTATCTGTTGCTTTTTTTGAGTATGCAATATTTTCTTTGAGTGTTCTATGAAATAATAATTGTTCTTGAGGAACGTAAGTTATTTCATTTCGAAGATGTTCTCGCTTTATTTTAGAAATGTCTTGATCATCAATTTTTATCTTTCCTGAAGTTGGGTCATAAAATCTAAGAAGTAATTTTGTTAACGTAGATTTTCCGCTACCACTAATGCCCACAAGACCGATTTTTTCTCCAGCTTTAATTTCTAAATTAAAGTCATCTAGAATACTCTCTTTTTCATATTTAAAAGAAACATTTTCAAATGTAATTTGACCTTTTTTTATTTTAACTGTTTCAGGTTTGATTGGATCTTTAACAGTGGGTTCAAGAGTAATTATATCAACCATTTCTTTCATATCTGACAGATGTGAGGATAGTTTTTGTATCCCTCTTCCTAAATTCCAAACACTACCAAATATTGTTAATGCATAAATTTGTATTAGAACAATAACTCCAAGCGTAATTGTTCCTGCATTGTATAATTTAACTGCAAAATAAATTGTTGCAAATTCTAAACTAGCTAAGAGGATGGATTGAATCACCATAACCTTTAATTTATGATACCACT
>JAFGOT010000028.1 GCA_016926395.1 Candidatus Woesearchaeota archaeon | reverse complement strand
GACTTTGCCCAATAAGTAGCTCTTGCCCAAAAAGTCTGATTTCTGCCCAAAAAGTGTTAAGCCTTTGATTTTTGCTTACAGAAACATCTCTTTTTGTCACCTCTGACAGTAGCAAGATAAGCACCATAATTGATAGCCTTAACTCCACCACACTTATCACAGATATAAGGATTTTTAACTGTTTTACTGGCTTTTTTTGCCTTACTTATCTCTTGCTTTTTTAGTTGGTTTATTCTTTTAATGCTTTCCTTGATTTCGTCAGCCCTATATCCTAACTGCTCTATACCTTCCTGAAAACTCCTTATGTCATTAAGGTTAGGATTCTTGTATTTTGGATTCTTCCAAAACTTCTTCGTATCCTTAGAAATAAGTTTGACTTCATCAGCAACTAAGATTAGGTTATCCAATACTTCTTCAACTGATTTATATTCATCCATTCTTTTAATTGAGTGATTTTATTAGTCCTATTTATTTACCAGATTTAAGCCTATTATCTTGTTTGCATAACATCTGACAATTCTCTGGAGTAGTTTTTCCGCCTTCATGAAAAGGCTTTATATGGTCTGCTTCCATCTCTTCTATTTCAAAATGCTCCTTACATTTTGGACATATCCCTTTTTGTCTTTCGTATGCTTCTCTTTTTTGACTATCTGTAAAAGAACGAAGATTTAGGTATTTTTCATTTCTTGTTAAAATGTATGGATAAATACCAGATTTTTTGGTTATTTCATCATCCATCATTAACTCAGTTATCTCTATTTCCAGCTTTTTTGAATCGAGCTTTTTATTCTTAAATTCGTTATATAATACACCCCATTGGACTCCTTTCATTTCCTTACGATACTTTGGAAAAGTTGCTTTTACCCAGTTTATAACTGCCTGAAAATATAGCCATAATTCGTTTGCGTTTGGCTCGTGCTGATTTTTTGACATATATTCTTTTATTTTTCCTCCTGAAATCCAATCAATAGCGGTTTCCAGATATTCTTGTCTTATTGCAGACCCTCTTAGATAATCATCACCTATTTTTGGACGACTATTCTTAGAAAAGTACCTTTTAGCATCAGAAACCCACGAACCTGCAAAAACAGCGTTTTTAAGTTCTTGGTCGGTAAGTTGTTCACCTGCAATGTTAATCGTTTCAAACCAATCTAATTTTTCGCTGTCCGTTCCTGAACATAAGTAAATCATCAAACGATATTTTAATATTTGTTCTTGTTTATCTTTAGGGAGATTGTGAAAAGCTAATCCATTGATAGAAAAATCACCAGCAACATATTGGCAAAGAGAGATAGTCCTTTGTTGTCCATCTATGACTTCAAAATTACCATCATCACGAACTGACCAATACATCACATTAAGAGGAAAATCCTTTGTGACAGTATTGATAACGGCATCACGCTGTTTGTCTTTGTAAATAAACTCTCGCTGATATGGTGGACGAATGTCAAGTTTACCACCATATCCAACCACACCATCTTCTGCATTATCTTGATAGCCTTTAGAAAGTTCCTTTACTGTTATTTCTTTTAATTCTATTCTCATCGAATCCTATTAAAACACACCTTTATTTAAATATTCTTCTTTTTAATTAGTATTCTTGCATAAATTTTCTTGCCATTTATGTAAGGATAACCATAATTAAATTCATCCACTTTTGTAGTTACCATCTGCCCAACTATCTCAAATTCTTCTGAATTGTGTTTGTCCAAAAAAGTTACAGGAACACCCATTACTCCTTTATAATCTTTGGGGATGTCGCTTACTTTATTAACATTTATTGCATCGTAATTATCATATTTTGGATATTCGTCCTCATGTCCTTTGTATATTTTGTAAGGGATTAAATCCTGATGCCTTTTCTTAATATCTAAATTTGTAAACCAAACAATACTACCCATACTAAAAAACTTTTTGCCATTTTCAATCTTTTTTCTTGATTCAGTAGTTATTTCATAATTGTCTGGAACTTGAAACCATTTTGTCCCGTTATTATCAACACCCAACCATGCTTTATTTTCTTTTATCAATCTAAAGATTTCCTTATAGGATATTACATTTTGTTGTGCGAGAATTAAAAATTTTTTATGGTATTTTATCAACTGTTCAACATACTCCCTAAACAACGAAAATGGTGGATTTGTTACCACTATATCGGCTTGTTTGAGCAGTTCAATACACTCTTTACTGCGAAAATCTCCATCCCCTTTGAAATGTTTAATCCCAATTTCTTTGGGGTCAGGCACATTATTTTTATTTTTATCACCAGTGTATTCTAAGTAAATCGCCTTTTCAGATTTGTTTAGCGAAAATAAATCTCTCTGCTGATTTTTGTAGCAAGTGGTAATTAGTTTCTTCAAACCTAACTGCTCAAAGTTATACGAGAAATAATGAAAGAAATTGCTTATACGAGGGTCATCGCAATTACAAAGAACTATTTTGTTTTTGAAATGTTGTTTATAATGTTTTAACTCTTTTTCAATATCTGTTAGTTGAGTATAGAAATCATCATTTTTAGATTTACTCGCTTTGTTTAGAGTTTTGTTCAAACTTTTCTTTTCCATTTTTTATTTCACTTATGTTTATTTCGGCTTATTCTTAAATTGTTCTCTTAACTCCTTCCATCTATCGAAGTTGAACTTATACATATCTTTCCCTAATCTTTTCTCATAGATTATGTATCCTTCTTCTTCGAGTTTTTCTACATAGCTGTTCACTGTTGCCCAGCTAAGCCCTGTTTTTTGTGCTATGTAGTTTACAGGGAATGAGGTCTTATAAGTGTAGAGGTATTTCAAGATTCTCTTTTCAACATCATTTAATCCCTTTTCCATCTTGCCTCACATACTCAATTTCTAATATTGGTTTCTGTTTATTTGGTGAATTAACGAGCTTGTAACGGAACATATCGCCTTCAGTAAAACCTACATGAAGGATTATCTCCTTAGGAATCTTAACTGTATATTGCCTTCCATTGTGATAAATCGGTCTATCTAAGGTTATTGTTTCTTCTTGTGGGTTTTCAGGCTCTAATAAATTAGCAAAATCCTCGTCTCTTTTTGGGTTTGTCGCCTTTTTCTTCTTGCTCATTTTAGTAATACTTTCCTAATTTTTATTAAGAAAGTAGTAATACTATTTAAACTTTTCTAAAGTATTTACATAAGTAGTAATACATATACTCAAATATAGAAATATTTAAATAGTAGGAATGTATTACTACATATACTCAGAAGAGATGAGGTATAAAAAATGATTCAAACAAAACTAACCGATTTTTTCGACGAGAAAGAGGATGATTCCAATGAATGAACAACAATTAGAAGTAAGAAAACAAAGAGGTTACAACATAGCCAAAACATCAAGAATTGTAAAAACTGAGAAAGGCTGGAAAGTGCCTTCACAATCAGGAGAAGGCTTTTACATGGTTGTAAGCAATGGCATAGAAGCGAAATGCTCATGTCCAGACTGCGAACTTAGAAAATGCAAGTGCAAACACATCTGGGCAGTAGAATTGATTGTAACCAAGCAGATAGACCAAGAAGG
>JAFGOT010000027.1 GCA_016926395.1 Candidatus Woesearchaeota archaeon | reverse complement strand
TTATTGGAAAAGTAATTGATGTAATCAGCATGGGATGGAGAGTAGAATTTAACTGCCCATACACTGGTTTAATTCCAATTAAAGACGGAACATTTGACTTCGTACCAAAAGGAGCAGACTTAACACGATACTATAATATCGGCGATTACTTTGTTGGTAAAATAACAAATGTAACAAGCCAGAACTTAGTTGATGTTAGTGTTAAAGGACAAGGTCTTTACAAACTTCGAGGGGGAAGAATAATAAAAGTTAACACAAACAAAGTACCTCGAATAATTGGTAAAAAAGGAAGTATGGTTTCAATGATCAAACAAGCAACCGATTGTAAAATTACAGTTGGACAAAATGGACTTGTTTGGATTAATGGCGAACCTGCAATGGAAAATTTAGCAGTTGAAACTATTGAAAAAATCGAAGAAGAATCTCATATTTCTGGATTAACTGATCGAATAAAAGTATTTCTAGAAGAAAAAACTGGAAAAGAACTATCAGTTAGAGGAAATGAAGAAAACGAACCTGCAAATGAAGAGTTCAACAATGAACAAAACGCAGACGAAGAAAACAACAACAGTGAGGAATAAGAAAATGGCATATACAAAAAGACATGACGGAAGATCCTTTACTGAATGTAGACCAATAGAGGCAAAAGCAGGCGTTATAAAAAACGCAGATGGTAGTGCGTATTTTAAAATTGGAAAAACTTGGGCATATGCAACTGTTTATGGACCAAGAGAATTATATCCTCGATTCCAGCAAGATCCAACAAAAGGGATTTTAAGAGTAACATATAACATGATGCCTTTCTCAGGACAAGGTGAAAGAGTTCGACCTGGACCAAACAGACGTGCAAAAGAAATTAGCATGGTTTCCGAAAAAGCACTTAGCGCAGTAGTTGACCTCGATAAATTTCCAAACGCAGTAGTTGATGTATTTATTGACTTACCTCAAACAGATGCAGGAAGTCGAGCAGCAGGTATAAGCGCTGCAAGTATTGCATTAGCAGACGCAGGAATCATCATGAGAGATATGGTAGCTGCAGTTGCAGTTGGTCGAGTAGATGGAAGTAATTTAGTTGATTTGGATTATACTGAAGAAGCACATCACGAAGGTGAAGGAGCAGTTGATATTCCAGTAGCAATAATTCCAAGCACAGATGAAATTGTACTTTTACAAATGGACGGTGTAATCAATAAAGAAGATTTGAAAAGCGCACTTGAACTTGCAAGAATTGCAGGAAAAGATATCGCAAAAATCCAACGAGATGCACTAAAAGAAAAGTACGGTAAAGAAGGGGAGGCGCAAGACAATGAGTAGAAATGCACCTAATAGTAAAGAACATATCGTTAAAGCTTTAGAAGCAGACATCAGATATGATGGACGAAAAAAAGAAGAATTTAGAAAAATCGAAATTGAAACAGATATCGCTGTAACTGGTGAAGGAAGTGCTCGAGTTAAAGTTGGTGACTGTGAAGTTATCGCAGGAGTAAAACTATCTCTTGGTACACCATACCCAGACAGTCCTGATGAAGGAGTTTTAATGGTAGGTTGTGAATTAATTCCAATGGCACATCCAAGCCTAGAAAGTGGACCTCCAAGTATTGACGCAATCGAAATTGGTAGAGTAATTGATAGAGGTATCCGAGAAGGACACTGTATTGATGCTAAACAACTATGCGTTGAACCAGGAGAAAAAGTTTGGATTGTTAGTGTTGATGTTGTTCCTTTAAATCATGACGGAAATCTAATTGATGTTGGCGGCTTAGCTGCAATGGCGGCAATCAAAGCAACAAGATTCCCTGTGATTGAAGACGGAAAAGTCAACTACAAAGAGTTAACAGATAAAAAATTGGAAATTAATGAAACTCCAATCCCAGTTACTGTTTGTAAAATTGGAAATCAATTATTTGTAGATCCTACAAAAGTTGAAGAAGATGCAATCGAAGCTAGGATTACTGTAACTTGTCTTGATGACAAAAGAATATGCTCCCTACAAAAAGGAGGATCAGAAAGTTTCTCAATCGAACAATTGGGAGATGCTTTTGATATTGCATCAAAAACAAGCAACGAATTAAGAAAGAATCTTTAGATTCTTTTGAGAACTGCAAACAGTTAATCTAAAAGCAGTTTATTTTTTATTTTTTATTTTTCTAAAAAAATAAGGCGATACAAATGAGCAATGAAGAAGTGTATGAAGAACTAGACAAAGCATTTTCTAAACTAAAGGAAGAGTTAAAATTTGAATCTAATTTTGAAGAATTAGAAAAAGTATTTTTTCTAAAAGATGATGCATTAGGAACGGGTTTTATTAGCAACAGATACGACAGACAATTATGCGCAAGAATAGTTAATACTTATTTTTCATGGTACAATCACCTTCATTCAATACTTATGCCAAACCCTAGCAGTATAGTTAACATGACTGAAAATCAAGCATTTAGTGATGAAGAGAAAAACGATCTTAATCTTTTAATGAATAAAATGATGGCATACGTTAGCAAAAATAATGTTATTGGAATTACAAAAAACATGCAAGCTCAAGGTCCATTCATTGATGAAGGATTGAAATTTTGGAACGAAGAAATCAAGGAAAAACTTGAATTTGTAATGAAAAGAATACAAGAACATTGGATGAAATATTCCGATCCAAAAAATAATAACTAAAAATTATTTTTTTAATTTTAATTTTGGTTTTTTTATTTTAACTTTCTTTATTGGTTTTGTAATGTTCTGTATAGGCTTTGCAATATTTTTTAAAGGAGCCATTGGTTGTGTTGCTAGTTTTTTTAATTGAGAAAATGCGAGACCTGAAAGGCGTTTACCAGTGTATGCACGTATGATTGCTACAAAATAATTAGCTTTTATTTTTTCAGGATAAAAACATAAATATTTCTTCTCCCAGACACTCGGAACAAAATTTGATTTGAATTCATAAAGGCCTTTAAAATTATAGAAACCATTTAAGTGCTCATAAGAATATTTAAGAATATTATTTATTCGTTTATGCTCTGCAGTATCATCATTTCGAAGATTTCCAAGAGGGGCAGTTCCTAAAGTAACAATTGAGAAACCTTTTTCTTTTAGAAATTCTATTGCATATTGAATCAATAATTGATTTGTCCCGCTTGGAGCATCAATACTACGAATAACATCTTCAAAGTAAAATCCATTACGAGCATAGATTGGAACTGCAGTTAAATAACCAACTAATTCACCTTCTTCTTTAGCTACAAAAATGAACTTTTCTTCTTTTTCTTCTAAAGGATTAAGACCTAATAAAAAAGAAAAACCTTTAGTTTTTCGCCCACCAAGCCAATCTTCACTTAAATAAGATATCTCTCGCTCTTCTGCCTTACTCGACAATAAAGAAATTTCGACACCAGCATTTCTAGCACGAGAAGCATGTTGACGTACAACTCTTTTTTCTCGACCTTCAAAGGTATAATTGTTCAAATCAATAACCGCTTCTTCACCAAATTTCAATGAACCAAAACCCATAATTCTAAACTTTTTTTCAATGTTTTCTGAAACCTGCAAGAAAAGACATCTTTTCTTGTTACGCTTAGCAAATAATCTAAACTCATGAACTAAATTGAAAAAATCATCATCAGAACACAAAGGGTCGCCTGCACAAACAAAAACATTACCAACAACTAAATAACCAATAATACCTGAAACACCTAATTCACTAGTAAAATAATTCATTCCAGAAGTCAATAATTGAAATGAAGAAGTGTTATAACCATATTTCTTAAGAATTTCCTTTATCTCGTCCTTAGAAACGTTGTTCATTCCAATATAATTGGTATAGAACTTATTAAAGTTTATTATTTGGGGACGCAATGATATGTTAAGACGTATACTTCAGCATGATCAAGAACGGAAGTGAAACGTTGAAGATTTTCCACAATTGAATCAATATCAACAGTTGCTTCAACTTTTTGAGTATAAGGAATTTTCTCATAATTAATCTCGTCAAAGACTTTAAATTTGTTAAGAGTGCTAAAAATATATTTATCGCTGATTTTAAAATGATCAGGACTTATTTCTTGAACATAATTTCTATCAATAAGTGATTTTAAATCATCAACTATGTCAATATTAGAACCAATAGCCTTAACCATATCAAGACTAGTAAATTGATTTAAAACATAAGCTTGATGAAGAACTAAAAGTTCTTTTTTAGTTAACTTGTGAAGCTCAGGTAATGACTTTAATTGAAAATCTTCTTTATCAGTAATAATTCTACCATCTTCTCTACTTACTAACAATTTGAATTTCCCTTCTTTATCTTCGCAAGTAAACATGTAAGCTGGACGAAGAATGTTTTGAATATCACTTAAAGGAATATCACTCATAACCATCAAATCTTTTGGCGTAGTGTTCGGTTTAATTAACGGAACAATATCTTGTTCTTCAAATTCTTTTGATTGAGCAAAAATATCAGATCCCTCATCCGAAGATGACAAAGTATTATCAGAAAAAGAATCACCATTTGATTCACCAAGTATATCGATAGCGTGACCTCCATGAAGACTTCTTCTTGGTCTAACTTTGACGAATAAAGGAACATCAGTTATACCAGTAACTAAAGCAGTTCCAATACTAAGTTCTTGAATTTCAGCTTCCGTATTGTTAGTTATTCCTTCAACAGACGAACTTATTGCCTTTAAATCATTAGGATTGGTGACTTTAAGAATTATCTGCGTACTACATTGACTGACAACAGATTTATCAACTCTTGCAGGACGTTGAGAAATAACACAAAGACCTAAACCAAATTTTCTACCCTCACTTGCAATAGTTCGAAGAATTTTACTAGATTTTTTTTCACCAAAAGAACGTTCAGGACAATAGTTGTGAGCTTCTTCTATTACGAGAAAAAAAGGAGGAATTTTATTTTGTTTTCTAAGTTCAAATAAATCTTTGGTTAATTTGTAAACAATGATGTCTTGAATATCAGGATCAATCCCTTTGAAATTAACAATAGAACAAGAACCTGATTTTACAAGTTCATGATAAGGAGTGGGAGCAGAGGAAAATAAGCCAATATTATTTAATTGTTCAATAACTTTAATAACATTCCATTTGGCATTTGATTCTTCTTGCTGCAACGAATAAATAACACTATCAAAATCACAAGCAGACATATCTTGAGTCGCACTATAGAGAAGACCTAATTGAGAGGCAGAAAGTCTTACAGGAAGCATATCAACCAATTCTTGGGAAGATAGATTGTTAGGAAGACGTAGCGGCCTAACTTTTGGATTGACAGTTGTATCACCATATTCATTAATTTTAAAACCTTGAGGAGTAACACCAAAAGTAGCCATCAATTTTTTTTCTTCTTCATTATCATTTGGAAGATTCATAGAAGAATACTCTCCGTGAGGATCGATAATTAACAAAGGAACTTTTTTGTCAATAATTTCTTCAAGTAAAACACCAACAGAATAAGATTTTCCGCTACCAGATTTCGCAAGAACAGCAACATGTTTAGTTAATAATTTTTTTAAATCTAATTGAACAGGAATATCCCTGCCTTCAAGTTTTCCCAAATAAGCACCTGTTTGAGTATTCTCAAGTTTAATAATACTTGAAATAAAATCATCTTCTGCACTAAGAACTTCACTGCCCGGCTCAAAAGGAATACGAAGTTTTTTTATTTTAGCATCTTTATCCTTAAAGCCAATAATTTGACAAAGAGCAGTTGTCATATTCTCTTGTTTTTCAAGTTCAACAACTTGACATAAAACATATTCATATACTTCGTGATAAACTTGGACGTACTCAAATTTTCTAACTTCAGCCTCAGCTAGAAACTTAAACTCCTTTGTTGTTACTTTTCCAAAGATTTTTCCCAGAAGCATGACTTATTGTAAGAATAAGGCGTTTAAAAGCCTTACGCTCTATGAGGAAGATAATAAAGAAAATAAACAAAAAACAATCAAATAAACAAGCACAACAAAGGCGTATTTTGCGAAAACATTAAAAACCAGCCAGACATCTTTTACAGTTAGAATGAATGAAAGCTTCCTAAACGTTACAACAGGAAACCTGCTTGAAAACAACCCTTTAATTAACAACATAATCATTGCATTAGTGTGGTTTTTTATTGGTCTAATACTAGGACACTTAGTTGGAAAGCTGTTACAAAAAGTCTTAAAAGAGTTTCAACTAGATAAGGCCTTAAAAGAAAAAATGGGCATAAAAACCAGTATTGAAAAATTAATATCAGGAATTATTTCATTCTCGATTTATTTCATATTCACAATCATTGCTTTAAATCAAGTAGGAATAACAAATCTGCTTTTAAACATAATATCAATAGCAGTGATTATAGTTCTATTTATCTCGGCTTTACTTGCGATAAAAGATTTAATACCAAACATTGTGGCGTACAGACAAATATCAAGAAGAATTCCAACAGGAATAATTATAGAAATAAACAGCGTAAAAGGGAAAGTAATTGAAGTTAATTTTTCTGAAACAAAAGTTGAAACCAAATATGACGATGTAATACATATCCCTAACAGATTGTTCTTAAAAGAACCTCATGTGAGAAAAAAAATAGAAGAAAACGCTCACAATAAAAGACTAGATAATTACTAATTAACTATTTCTCCTCGCAAATCATCTCGAGTCGTAGAATGTATTTTAACATTAAAACGCATCCCTAAAATGTCCTTTTTTGATTTAACAATAACATTTCGATAATTATTAGTCTTACCAATAAACGAACCATCAACATTTCCTTTTTCAGTGAATAAAACAGATAACGTTTGTCCAACATAAGGCTCGTTAAAATTCACACCAGAAAACCAATCGCTCAATTCCTTACTACGACGTTTTACTTCATGTGTCGGAAGTAATTTCATCCTCGCGGCAGGAGTTTTTGGTCTTGGATAAAATTTTGAAATATTTATTACAGTAAATTTTTCTTCCTTAACATAATTAAGAGTATCTAGAAATTGTTCTGGACTTTCAGTTGGAAAACCACAAATGATATCAGTAGCCAAAGTTATATCTGGAATTTTTTCTCTTAGATACGAAAAAGACTCCTTAAATTGAGAAGTGGTGTAAGGTCTGTTCATATCTTTTAGAACAGAATCATTAGCACACTGAATTGGAATATGAAGAAATTTGTAAAAACAATCTTGTTTTATGATTTCTGCTAATTCAATTTTGTATTCAAAAGCATATTCAGGATTAAGCATTCCAACTCGCACCATAATATCAGAATTCAAAACAGTGTAAGAAATATTTCTTAACAAATCAGGCAGGGAAGAATCAATATCTTTTCCATAAGCACCATTATCTTCAGAAACAAGCCAGATTTCTTTTACACCTTCATGTTTTGCTTTTCTAATTTGTTTTATGATTGTTTCTTTAGGGTAACTTTTAAGATGACCTCTTGCCTGTTTAGTTTTACAATAAGTGCAACTTCCAAGACAACCTTGTAAAATAGGAATTATAGCAACAAAAGAATTACGCCTAATAATGGGAAGTTCTCGATCATCTAAACTTTTTCTTTTCTTAAGTCGATGAACAACATCCCCTTTTAGAGTGCCTTCAACAACTTCAACAATTAAGTCAAGATTATCAACGCCAATAGCACTATAATCTTTTAACCATTCATCTGCAACTTGAGATTGAGGAATACAACCAGCAAGTACAACAGGTTTATTTGTTCTTTTTAACAAAGTGAAAAATTTATCATCACTAGGGTTTTTTACAGTACAAGTGTTATAAATAATAAGATCAGCTTGTTTTAGAAGTTCTAATTCGTATTCAGATTGAGAAGAGCTCAAATGACTAGTAACATTTTCAAGACCAAGAATAGTATAACCAAAATTTGACAGATAATAAGCAAGTTCTTCACTATCTGCAACATTATGAGAACATCCAAAGGTCTTTATGAAAATTGAAGTCATACCAATGTACAAGAAAAAGAAGGCATTTATAAAACTAAAGGGAATAAACTATGAATATATTTATAAATAAATAAATATTATGATAATATAGAGGTTTTAGGGTGCGTGACAATGGCCGAAGATGAACTAAATCAATTTCCTGAAGATTATTTCCAATATGACAAAGCTAACCTGTTAGAACAATATTCTAAGGTAGGAGCAGATATAAAATCTGCATATTTACTGGGTGACGATGTTGAACTGTTTGACATCCAAACAGTAGATAAAATCTTTTTTCTAGGAATGGGTGGAAGTGCAATAAGCAGTGAATTTGCTAGAATGTTACTAAACCACCTAGGTTCTAAAATTCCTGTTTTTTCCGTTAAAGACTATAATATTCCAAGCACAATGACTGAGAACTCATTAGTGTTTGCAGTTAGTTATTCAGGAAACACAGAAGAAACGTTGAGTGCATTTAAAGAAGCACAAAGAATAACAAGAAAATGTGTTGGTCTTGCAAGTGGAGGAAGACTTGAAGAGTTATTCACATTTAACAGATTACCATTCATAAAAGTTCCAAAAGGATATCAACCAAGAACAGCAGCCATAAGCTACCTATTCTTTCCAATCCTTCGAATTTTAGAAAGATTAGGAATAATACCAACTCAACAGGCAAGCGTTCAAGAATTAGTAAAAGGGATAGTAAAACCTGATTTCAAAACATACTCAATAAATATTAGTGAGAAATTGTTTGGAACGATTCCAATAATTTATGCTTCTGATAAATATTACCCTGTAGCATATAGGTTCAAAAGTGAGATTAATGAGAACGCAAAGATACATGCATTCTCCCATAGCTATAGTGAATTTAATCATAATGAAATCTTAGGCTATACAAGACTTGAAAGTGAAAAATATCATATTGTAACATTCCACTTTGATGACGACCATCGAAGAATTCACAAAAGAATGGAACTTGTTAAAGATTTAACAAATAAAGCAGGAGTGGAAACAACTGAAATAAAATTAACTGGAACTGACTTTTTAACAAAAGTTTTCACAGCAATCTTAATAGGAGACCTAAGCGCGTATTACTTAGCATTAAGATATAAGACGGATCCAAGTCCTGTGGAAATAATTGAAAATCTGAAGAAAAATCTTGGCACACCAGTCCTATAAGCGTGAAGAGCAAACAAGTATTTGGTTTGAAAATTTGCGTAATTCTACGGTTTTAAGGCGTTAGAGCACAATTAAATTAAAGTAGAGTAAAAAAAGTGTTTGGAAACCTTTATAAATCGCCTAGCATTTCTCGAACTTACTATTTGGGGCTGTAGTGTAGCTTGGTCTATCATCTGTGGTTTGGGACCATAGGACTCCAGTTCGAATCTGGACAGCCCCATCTACAAATTCAATAAAAAATTATAATCTTAAATTAAAGTAAGGAGAAACAAAATGGTAAAAAATCCATCTACAAAAAGATTCGGTGCGCGATACGGGAAAACCGTTAAAGACAAATTTGGTGTAATCGAAAAACAACAAAGACAAAAATATACATGCCCATCCTGCTCACGAGATCAAGTAAAAAGAGTAAGCCTTGGAATTTGGCAATGTTCTAAATGCGGAACTAAATTTGCAAGTAAAGCATATACTGTAGCAAAAAAATCCAAAATCCAAACCAAAGTAGCTGAAATTTAAGCTTGAATCTAGGAGAATAAAATAAAATGGCTGAATATAGATGCTTCTCATGCAACAAAGTGGTAGGAGAACAATACATCAAAAAGAAAGTTCGATGCATTTATTGCGGATCAAAAATCATCTTTAAATCCCGAACTAAAAGTGCAACTGTTAAAGCAAGATGAAATACACACTAAGCCTAAAAACTGAGTGCGTTAAAGAAGCAGAAACGGAAAAATTGCTAAAACTGTTCGCTCCCGAAGATAAAGAGTTGAGCAACAGTCGAGCAAAATACAGTATCGAAAAAAACAATCTTGATTTAATATTCAAAGTGGAAGCACAAGATGCGGTTGCTTTAAGAGCAGTACTAACAAGCATAACCAAAACTCTTGATATCTACGAACAAATAAAAAAATTAATATGAGGCTGGTGAAAAATGAGCGAAGAAAAAATACAACAGCTCAGTTTGATTGAAAACAGCTTATCACAAATCGTTTCTCAAAAGCAACAATATCAAAAACAAATAATGGAAGTAGATAGTGCTCTTGGAGAACTAAAAAATCAAAAAGAAGCATATCAAATTGTTGGAACATTAATGATAAAAAAAGATTCTAAAGACATAAAAAATAGTTTAGAAGAACGGAAGAATCTTTATGAAAGCCGACTGGATGCTTTAGAAAAACAAGAATCTAAACTTAAAGAACAAGCTGAAAAATTACGAGAAGAACTCGTCAATAATCTAGAAAAATAAATATGGTGTAAAAAATGCAATCAAAAATTTTGAGCATTTTTTAACGGAGTAAAAAAATGAACGAGCAACTGGAAGAAGTAATAGAATATGTTACGGAACTTGAACAAGATAGTAACGTGCCAAGAAATATTAAGAACAAATTAAGCGCGATTGTTAAATTATTAAAAAGCTCAAATAATGAAGACCTTTCTCTCACTATTAACAAACTGCTTAGTGATCTTGATGAAATATCAGGAGATGCTAATTTAGACCAATTTACAAGACAACAAATTTGGAGCATCTCAAGTATGTTGGAAGGCATTGAAACTGCTTGAAACAGTTTCAGGAGTTAATTCTTAACTTATTGAAACAGCTTAGCTGTTTCAACATTTAAATTTCTAAACAATTCAATACAACTTCTTAAGATGTAGGACACCTTCACTTTCTTTTTAAACAACAATTCTACACAAATAAATAACCACTAAATAGAGGGGTTCATACTAGATTCATAAAGTTTAAATAACACATCATATATTGTCATACTTATATTTGGAGGATATAAAATGAAACAACAAAAAACAACCGTTTTTGAGCTTCATTTGTTATAAAGGATAAAAATGAAAGAAAGAATAACAATCACAATAGACGAAGATATGCTATCATCAATAGATGCACAAGTAGATGGAACCGTAATAAAAAATAGAAGTCACGCGATTGAACTCAATCTATCTAAAGCACTCCAAAGAAAAAACATCTCTCAAGCAGTGATTCTTGCAGGAGGACCATACGAACTGAAAATAGATCGGAAAGATATTCCAACAACAATGCTTGAAGTAAATGGAAAAACAATTCTAGAACACAATATTTTAATGCTTAAAAAACAAGGAATAAAAAAATTCATAATTGCAGTAGGTCACAAAAAAGAAATTATAAAAAATTACCTAAAAGATGGTAAAAAACTTGGCGTTGAAATAACATACATTGAAGAAGATGTTCCTCTTGGAACCGCAGGCGCACTAAAAGAGGCAGCACAACATATAAGTGGAACATTTCTAGTATGTAATGGTGATGAACTAAAAAGCATTGACATAAAAGAAATGTACGAATATCATCGAAAACAAGGCACATTAGCAACAATTGCAGTAACAACCACAATGAATCCTAAAGACTACGGAGTCGTAATTCTTAATGGAAATAGAGTATATAGTTTTGTAGAAAAACCAAAAGAAAATATTCCAACAAACCTAATTAATGCCGGACTCTACATTTTTGAACCTGAAGTAATAAATGAGGCTCCTGAAGGATATGGGAGACTAGAGGAAGATGTATTTCCTAAACTAGCGAACAGAGAAGAATGTGCAGGATATGTATTTTATGGAGAATGGCAAGACGTTCGAAGTGAAGAGGCATTAGCACAAGCAATCAAAAACTGGAATAACGACTAGTAAAAACCAGTTATTTTTATTTTTTATATTCAGACACATTTATAAATAAAAATCGATTTCTTAGTTACTGATAAGTAATGAAAACCAAACTACTACAACCAACGGATTTGAAAGAACATAATCTTGAAACTAGATTAAATATAATTCAAAACACATTTGGAATCAGCGATAGTGAAATAGAAAATATCAAAGGCGAAAGAAAACCACACGGAACAAAAAACAGAGTTATTGAAGCTGCAGAGCTGACATATATTGCACTTACAAGACAAGGAATTGAAAAGGCAACCGCACTTATGCACATAACAGGAAGTTTAATTGAATCATTAATAGGAACAGAAGACAATTATCAAATATCATCAGAATCAATAAATAAAGGAATAAATCAATATTTCAAATCTGAAAGAAATACATTAAATTCTGAAATGGGAATACAAGTTAATAGTCCTACAGTACTAAGAAAAATAGTTTATGAAGAAATAGAAAAGAAAGATATGCTTCTAAACGCAAAAGAAACAATCCAAATCTGGGGACCAAGTCTTCAATTTTCAGATAATGATTTAGCAAGAGGAATAAAAATTCCTAAAATAGGATTAGAACAAGCAATAATGTATGGGATTGCAACTGCAGGGGCAACAATAGAAAATGGAAAAGAAGGAGTCCATACAGTATACTTCAATTATTTTGGAGAAGAAGAAAAAGAATGGATGATAGAAACAATAATCCCAATCATTGAAAACAGTTTCAAAGTGCAAAAAGATGCTATATTAAGAAATGGAAATGGACAAGATTTTGGAACAGGAAGAAACAGACCATTAACAATTCATTCAAAAGTTATTCAACAATTTTTTAGCGAATATTTAGGATTCTCAAAATTAATTGAACAAAGAAATCTAATAAACCTAAAAAAAATCTGCAACAACCAAAGAGATGCTTCAAGAGAAGAAATACAACAAGCATACCTTGCAGGATTGCTGGCTAAAAGAATGCCAGTTGCTAAAAACGGGAAAAAGTATCAAGGAAAAATAACACTAACAAAAAACCATATATTAGCCAAAGAAATATCAGAATACAGCATCAATGAAGGTTATTATAATAGACTAGTAGGGAAAGGCACACAAATTGTGTTTCCTCAAGACACACTATACAAATTATCAACCAATACAAGCCTTGATCAAATTAACATACCACACAAAGGCTTACTTCTAAGAAAAGAACAGTACTTAAAATTAGACTAAAAGTTTAAAAACAAGTGAATCTCTAATAAAGTATTAGAGGTGAAAGTGTTTGAGTGATCCATTTAAAGCGTATGATATCCGAGGAGTGTATCAAAGAGATATAGATGAAGAATTTGCGCTAAATCTTGGAAAAGCCATTGGAACATATCTGAAAGGAGAAAAAATAGTCGTTGCTCGAGATGGAAGAAAAAGTGGCGACAAACTATATCCTGCTCTAATAAAAGGTATTCTTAGCACCGGGAAAAACGTTGTAACAATAGGAAAAGTTTCAACACCACAATTCTACTTTTCATTATACTCAGGAACTGCTTGTGGAGGAGTTATAATAACAGCAAGCCACAACCCCAAAGAGTATAACGGGTTTAAAATATGTAGTGAAAATGCCGTTCCAATATTCAAAGAAAATGGCCTTGAAGAAATCAAGCAAATAATGAACAAAAAAGAATTTAATAAAAAAACACCCGGACACTTAATTCAAAAAACAATCAATGAAGAATATGTCAATGAAATAAAAAAACTCACCAAACCAATACACAGAAGCTACAAAATATTAGCAGACACAGGAAATGGAATGGGAATACTAGAAGTTAAAGCATTAAAGAAAATATTTGGAGAAAAAATACACTTGGAAGTAATGTTTGCTGAAATAGATGGAACATTTCCAAACCACGAATGTAACCCCGCAATAAATGCAAACTTAAAACAAATAGTAGCCAAAATAAAAAAAGAAGAATTTGATTTTGGAGTTGCATTTGACGGTGATGCTGACAGAGTCATATTCGTAACTAACGAAGGAGATATAATTCCTGCAGATATCATGATTGGAATAATTGGATCAAATATATTAAAAGAAGGCGAAAGGGCAGGATATGAAGTTAGAAGCTCACGAGCAGTTAAAGAAATACTAGAGGAAAATAAAATTGAAAGTTTTCTTTTTGCATCAGGAGCACCATACATAAAAAAAGGAATGAAGAAAAACAGCGTTCAATTTGCAGGCGAAAAATCAGGACACTACGTTTATCAAAAATTACATTATACAGACTCAAGCATATATACAATAATTAATGTTTTAAACATATTAGATAAAACAAACAAAACACTAAAAGAACTTTCTAGTCCACTTATCGAAAAGTATGCCAACTCGGGAGAAATCAATTATGAAGTTAATGACCCTAACTACGCCCTAAAGGAAATAAAAAAAGAATTTACAAATGAAGCAAAAGAAATTCTGGAAATTGATGGGATAAGTGTGTATTCAGATGAATATTTTTTTAACGTTAGAAAAAGTAACACCGAACCTCTGGTAAGAGTAAATATTGAAGGAAACAGAGAAAATATCGTAAAAGAACTAAAAGAAAAAATAGAACACATAATCAGTCGGGCGTAGATTTAAAAAGAAAAGCCCCTTTTTCTCTAATTATAATGTGCGGTATAATAGGTATAGCTGGTTTCAAAGCAGGCACTGATTCAGACGATCAAGCAAAAGAATTAGTCTTAAAAGGACTTGAAATAATGAAAAACAGAGGTCCGGATAATACTAGAATTGCCGCTATTGGAACAAAAGAGGTAGAAGGTTACTTTGGACATAACTTATTGTCAATCGTTGGACATGTTCCTCAACCAATTCCTGGAAAAAAAGGAATAATAATATCTAATTGTGAAATATATAACTGGAAAGAACTAAACTCCAAATACAAACTTAATGCAAAAAATGATTCTGATTTACTATTACAATTACTTCAAGAAAAAGGAACCTCCTGTTTAGAAGAATTAGATGGTGTTTATGCATTTGCGTACTTCGAAGGAGAAGAGATTATTTTAGCTAGAGATTTAATTGGAGTAAAACCTCTACACCACTACACCCAACCAATTAGTGGTGAGGAGTTAAAATTCGAATTATTTTTTGCAAGTGAAAAAAAGGCTTTGCCAAAAGAATCAATCGAACTTAATCCAAGACAAATTCTAAAATATAATATTAAAACTAAAAAAATAATCTTTGAAAATAGAGAATTCTTTAAACTTAGAAAAGAAGAACTAAATGAGGAAAGAGTAAAGAAACTTCTAATTAATTCCGTAAAAAAACGTTTACCTCCAAAAGAAGATAAAGTTAATGTTGGAATATTATTTTCAGGAGGAATAGATTCTACAGTTATAGCAAAAATAGTGACTGATTTAGGTTATGATGTTACATGTTATAGTGCGGGATTCCAAGACGAAAGAACAAAAGATCCTGAAGATTTAGTTGTGGCACGTCAAGTAGCAAACGATATGAATCTAAAGTATAAAGAAAAAATTCTAAACTTAGAAGAAGTAGAAAAAGAACTAAAAAAAATAATTCCAATCATTGAAGAAGCAGACGTTGTTAAAGCAGGAGTTGCTCTTCCATTCTCCGTATGCTGCAACATGGCTAAACAAGACGGAGTAAGAGTGATATTCTCAGGTCTTGGAAGCGAAGAAATATTTGCAGGCTATCAAAGACACAAAGAGACTACAAAAACTATAAATGAAGAGTGTATGACAGGACTTAAAGCAATGCATGAAAGGGATCTATACAGAGATGATGTCATCACAATGAATTACGGCATAGAACTTAGACTTCCATTCCTAGACAAAGAACTTGTGGAATATGCACTTAGCATACCAGGAGAGGATAAAATTGTCAATGGCGTAGAAAAAGCAATTCTTAGAAAGATTAGTAAAGAGTTAGGTGTTGTTTCATATGTGTGTGATAGAAAAAAAAGAGCAGCTCAATATGGAAGTAGATTTGATAGTGCAATGAAAAAACTGGCACATAAAAATGGATTTGAAACTCGAAAAAAATATATTTCTCAATTTCTATAAAAAACACGTCTTTAAACGTTCTGGGACAATAATTTGACAATTAGGAACAATAAAGAACACAACTTATTCTGAAAAGGCATTAATAAAGGATTTGCTTTCAAAATGACAGAAAGGTGAAAACCATGAAAAAAGTAAATCTAGAAGTTAAAGGAATGCACTGCCCTAGTTGTGAAATGCTAATTAAAGATATCATTGAAGATGAAGAAGGAGTAAAAACCTGCACAGCAACGATGAAAAATAATTCAGTGGAAATTGAATTTGAAGAAACTCAAACAGATCTTGATCACCTAAAAGAGATAATAGCTTCAGAAGGATATGAGGTTAAATAGATGAAAACAGAAAAGTTTATTGCAAAAGGAACAACTTGTGAATCCTGCGCCACAATAATTAAACGTCAAGCAGAAAAGGTTGAGGGAGTAGAAAAAGTAAATTTTAGTTATGAAACTGAAGAAGGAGAAGTGACATATGATCCTTCAAAAACAGACATCGATGAAATACTTTTTAAAATTGAAGAAAAAGGTTATGAATGTTTAATTCTAGATGATAGTCCAGCACCCAAAACATCAAAAAAATATAAAACAGAAAATAAAACAACAGAAATAACTGGTTGGATTGTTGGAGCAATAGGAATTGGAGTTCTTGCATATTTCTTATTTCAAATGGTTGAAGGAATTCAACTACCACAACTAACTCAAGGAATGAGTTATGGTTTAATTTTAGTGGGGGGATTACTAACAGGATTTCATTGTGTTGCTATGTGTGGCGGGTTTGTTGTTAGTTATTGCGCAAAAGATGCGAAAGAAGGAAGGAAATCACACAAATCACATTTTATGTACGGATTTGGAAAAACAATATCATATACGATAATCGGGGCAATGTTTGGACTGCTAGGTTCTTTTATTGCATTCACTCCACAAATAAGAGGAATAGCAGGACTTCTTGCCGGATTATTCTTAATAATTTTTGGTCTTAAAATGTTAAATGTCTTTCCAAAACTTCGACGTTTTGGATTACACACACCAAAAGGAGTAACAAAGTTTGTTGCAAAAGAACAGAAGAATACAAAAAGCCCGTTAGTGATTGGCTTATTAAACGGTTTGATGATAGCATGCGGACCTCTTCAAGCAATCTATATAATGGCGGCAGGAACAGGAAGTATGATTGAAGGAGCAAAAATATTATTCTTATTTGGACTTGGAACATTACCCGTTCTTTTAGGATTTGGATTTATCACGAGTTTGGTTTCAAGAAGAGCAACAACAAAAATTCTCAAAGCATCAGCATTTGTTGTTATATTACTAGGATTAATAATGGTTAATAGAGGTTTGGCATTATCAGGATCAGGTCTTGATACAAACACATTGACAGCCAAAGTAACAGCAACCAGCATGGCAAGTGATGAAATTGTTAAAATGGAAGGAGAATATCAAGTAATTGAAATGAACGTAACAAGATATGGATGGGAACCAGATAAATTTGTTCTTCAAAAAGATGTTCCAGTAAAATGGAAAATAAACGGACTTGAAGTTACAGGATGCAATAATGCAATCCAAGTACCAGAATATAATCTCAAATTTGACATAAAAAAAGGGATGCAAACCATTGAATTTACACCAACAAAAGAAGGGGTTGTTCCATGGAGTTGTTGGATGGGAATGATACCAGGAACATTTATCGTAAAAGAAGATCTTGGAAGTGTGAGTGCTAAAGAAATACAACAAGAGATTGCCGCAATACCTCAAGCTTCAGGCGGATGTGGCTGTGGTGGTGGATCTGCAGGTGGAACTTGCGGAGTATAAAATGAAAAAAGAAACACTTGAAATTACTGGAATGCATTGTGCTAGTTGTAGTTCTATGGTAAATAGAGCTTTAAACAAATTGGATGGAATGGAATCAGCTAATGTAAATCTTAGCACCAATAAAGCAACAATCGTTTATGATGATAAAAAAGTTGACTTAAAAGAAGTTTTAGAAGCCGTTAAGAAAAAAGGATATGGAGCAAAAATATCACAGGGAAGCGATTTTGAAAAAGAAGAAGAAAAAAGAAAAAAAGAATACAAACAAATTAGAAAACAATTTTTTATAGGATTAACATTTGCACTCCCAGTATTTATTCTAGGAATGTTTTTTATGAAAAATCCAATTCCATATCAAGCAATAATAATGGGATTACTTGCAACGCCAGTTCAATTCTACGTAGCATGGCCGATGTATAAAAGCGCATTTGCAGCGCTAAAAGGAAAATCTGCAAATATGGATACACTTGTTGTTATGGGAACAAGTGCTGCTTATTTCTATAGCATATATCAATTAATAATGGGGATGGCGCATGTTTATTTCGAAGCCAGCGCAGTTCTAATAACAATAGTTATTTTTGGAAGATTACTAGAGGCTAAAGCAAAAGGAAGAACAAGTGACGCAATAAAAAAATTAGTTGGACTAAAACCAAAAATCGCAACAATTGTTAGAGATGGAATTGAAATGAAAGTCAAAGTTGATGACGTTCAAGTTGGCGATTATGTTGTTGTAAAACCAGGAGAAAAAGTTCCAGTTGATGGAATAGTGTTGCACGGAAACTCATCAGTTGATGAAAGCATGGTTACTGGCGAGAGTATTCCTGTTGAAAAAATTAAAGGCAACACAGTAATTGGAGCAACAATTAACAAACACGGAAACTTCACATTTAAAGCAACAAAAGTTGGAAGCAATACAACACTATCAAAAATAATAAAATTAATTGAAGATGCTCAAGGAAATAAAGCACCAATACAAAGATTTGCAGATACAGTTTCAGCATACTTTGTTCCAAGTGTTTTGCTAATCGCATTAGGAACATTTTTAGTATGGCTACTAGGATTGAAGGCAGAATTTAGTTTTGCCTTGCAAGCAGGAATTGCAGTGCTAGTTATAGCATGTCCTTGTGCCCTTGGTCTTGCAACACCAACAGCAATAATGGTAGGAACAGGTAAAGGAGCAAAAAAAGGTATTTTAATTAAAGGCGGAGAAGCACTTGAAACAAGCCATAAAATAAAAAGCATAATTCTCGATAAAACAGGAACAATAACAAAAGGAAAACCAACAGTCACAAACATAACAGTGTTTGAAAAGAATAAACTTGAAAACGTTCTTAGCATAATCGCAAGCTTAGAGAAAAAAAGTGAACATCCTCTAGCAGAAGCAATAATAAGTTACACAGACAAAGAAAGAATACCAATTGAAAAAGTAACTAACTTTAAAGCAATATCAGGTTTTGGAATTATAGGCAGTGTAAACAAAAGAGAATACTCGTTTGGAAATACAAAACTTATGATAAAAAATAAAGTTGATATTAAAGGCCACATTCCAGAAATACACGATCTAGAAGAAGAAGGAAAAACCGTGATGATTCTGGCTTATAAAAAAACCATCATGGGATATATTGCAGTTGCAGATGTTGTGAAAGAAAGTTCAAAAGAAGCAATAAAACAACTCCAAAGTATGAAAATAAAAGTTTACATGCTAACAGGAGATAACGAACGAACAGCAAAGGCAATAGCAAAACAAGTAGGTGTTGATGGATACACTGCAGAAGTTCTTCCGGAAGACAAAGCTAACGAAGTAAAAAAACTACAACAAATGGGCGTTGTCGCAATGGTTGGAGATGGAATAAATGATGCTCCAGCACTAGCTCAAGCAGACATAGGAATCGCAATGGGAAGCGGAACGGATGTTGCAATGGAAAGTGGAGAAATAGTTTTGATGAAAGATGATTTAATGGACGTTGTTCGTGCAATAAAACTTAGCAAGATGACAATGAGTAAAATCAGACAAAACATGTTCTGGGCCCTATTTTACAACGTTCTTGGAATACCAATTGCAGCAGGAGTGTTATATGGGCTAACAGGATGGCTATTAAATCCCATGATAGCAGGTGGGGCGATGGCGTTAAGTAGTGTTAGCGTCGTAAGCAATTCACTTCTTTTACGTATAAAAAAGCTCTAAATCAGAGCCATTTTCTTTTATTTATATTATTCGAACAACAGATTTTTAAAGAAAAAGTCTTTTTTTAAGGATATGAGTACAGTAAATCCATACGAGGTCGAAGGAGCAGTCGATTATGAAAGACTAGTTTTAGAATTTGGTATAAAGAAACTCACAGAAGAGGATCTTAAACAAATCAAAGAACTTGCAGGAGAACTACACCCTCAATTACGTAGGGGAATATTCTTTGCACACAGAGACCTGAAATGGTGCCTTGACGAATACAAGAAAGGAAATAAATTCTTTTTATATACAGGTCGAGGACCATCAGGACCAATACATTTAGGTCATGTTGGAACTTGGAGATTTGTCAAATGGTTACAAGATGTTTTTGATGTGGACCTATGGTTTCAGTTCACAGATGATGAAAAATTCTTATTCAAACAAGATAAAAGTTATGAAGAAATTCAAGACTGGACATACGAGAACATGTTAGATGTGATTGCACTTGGTTTTGACCCAAAAAAAACACATTTTTTGATTGATACAAAACATGCAGGAATTATGTATCCAGAAGCAATCAAAGTAGCAAAAAAAATAACAACATCACAAGTTAAAGGCGCATTTGGATTCACGGATTCCAACAATATAGGAAGCATCTTCTATACTGCAATGCAAACAGTTCCAGCATTCTTACCAAACGTACTAAGAAATGAAAACAGACCGTGTCTCATTCCACTTGGTGTTGATCAAGATCCCCACTTTAGAATTAGTCGAGATGTTATAGAAAAATTAGGACATAAAAAACCAGCAATACTACATGCTAAATTTATGACGCCAATGACAGGCGGAGAAGGAAAACAATCGACAGATAAAGGTGGAGAAGGAAAAGATATTCTTCTAACAGATGATCCAAAAACAGTTAAGAAAAAAATTAACAAATATGCATTTAGTGGCGGACAAGATACAGTCGAAGAACATAGAAAACTAGGCGGAAATCCAGATATCGATGTTGCTTGTCAATGGATGCAATACTTTGAAGATGACGATGAAAAACTACAAGAGATGTATGATAAATATCGAAAAGGCGAACTCTTATCTGGCGAAGTAAAAGCAATGTTAATTGACAAAATTAATGAGTTCTTAGCTGAACATCAAAAAAGAAGGAAAGAAGCAGAAAATCAAATAGAAGATTTTCTGTATAAACCAGAATAAACTTATTTTTTGAGCCTTCCTAAACGGAAGACACCAAGCAAGACGTGAGAAAGCAAAAGATTTGATTGATGAGTTTTTGTATAAGCCGTAAGATTATTAAGATAATCTTCATTTCTCTTTTTTATGAAAAAGTTAGCTTTAGCAGCAATAATAGCCGCAACAGTTAGCTGTAGCACTACAAAACAAGCATTTCAACCAATAATTCCTGAAAACAGAGTTAGCCAAGAACAAGTTAATGAACTAAAAGCAAAAGCTAAAACAATGAACTTGTCAATTGAGAGAATTAGACTCGATAGGAAAATTTTGGAGACAGAAGCATCTTTAAAATATCAAAAATATATCGATATGCAAGACTTTGAAAAAGCAAAAGAATTAGTAAGAAAAGATCGAGATGAAGAATGGTCGGATAATGGAAAGATTTTCTTTAACAAAAAACTAGAAGAGATAAACAAATTAGAAACAAAGAGAAACGATGTTTTCTCAGAAATTTTAAAATCAGAAAAAACATTCAAAAAAGAATATAATAAACAAATTAGAGATTTAGATGAAGAAAATCTAAAGCAAATAGATTTGTTTCTTTATTCTGCTTTAAAATACGCACAAAGCAAAGAACAGAGTAAAGAAAAATTAGTTCTAAGTTATAAAAATAAAACAAAAGCATTAATTATCGATAAAGAATGTGAAGAAGATCTTAAAAAAACAGTTGGGAAAGGCCAAGATAAATTTGAAGAAAGACTTGAGGAAATGATAGAAAAAGACAACAAAGATTTTGAAGAAATTTTCGAATTTGTAAATCAATCCCAAGAATATGCAAAATTAACAGAAAGCCCAATACAAGAGGGATACTTTGAATTAACAAAAAAACGGTTAGAAGCATATAACATCAAAAAAGAAGAAAAAGAAAAAAGAAATAATAAAACAAACTTAGAAATTATCACACTAGAAGATTTAAACAATCCAGGAATTTATACGTATGAAAACAAAATAGTCGTCATCATAGACTTTGCATTGAAAAGTTACGATATAAGAGTAAACAAAGGAACATTAATTCATGAATCAGACAAAGCAATATATTTGATGATGTTAAAGGCAAATAAAATTAAAAGAAATCAAGATTTAAAAATAAAAGGTGGAGATGTTATTCCATACAAACAAGAAAATAATTTTATTGATTACAAATACACTAAAAAATTTGATGAGAATAACAATGCAATGGCTCAAGGAAGAGTAATATACACAACAGTAGAAAATAAAAACCAAACCAAACAATTAACTGAAAAATATCTAACACCAATCATTCTAGACAGCTTATCAAACGTTATTTTCGACAAAATATACGAAAGCAAATAAATTTGTCACTTTACAGTAGTATATAAATCGAAACATTTATAAATACAAATAGGTTAAAAGATAACAATATGGGCCTGAAAAAAGCATTCTGGAAAACACTCACAATCGGATCATTAGCTTTGGCACCATTATTTGCAAACGGCCAGGATATACAAGGGTACGTCACAGATAAAAACTCAGGACAAGCTCTTGAAAATATTATTGTCGAAGCAATTTCTCAAAATGACACAACTAAACGAAAAGACACATTAACAGACTTTTCGGGCTTTTACGAATTAAAAGACATAGTTACAGGAATTAATGACATTCCTGGATTCTCAGGCGATAAAATGACCATCACATATGAAGGAGGTCAAATGCGAATCAACGTTACAACCAACCAAAATATTGAAAATGGCCATTTATACAATATGGCTGGACAAACTATTTCAGGAACACAATTTCAAAGAGTGGGAAGTAATGAATTTCAAGCAACAATGAACATACCGAATGTTCCAGAGCAAGTTCTTCTATTCAGTGATGGAGTTCATCCAGCAAAAAAAATTATTCCAGGAATGCTTCCAAGTTATGGAATGCAAACAATTGAATTTGATAAATCATCAGAAAACAACAATGGACAAAAAAGCGCTCGAATGGCAGAAAATAATAATTTCATATTCAGATTAGATGATGCAGAAGAAGTTGACGAATATCAACCTCTTGAGATTGTTAAGTCAGTAGATTTAGAAAACACCAACTACTTTGATTTTGAAATGCAAAAATGGCCAGAATTCTTTGCGAACATGTTCTTTAATCTAGAAGACAAATATGGCAACATACAAAAAAATACAAACATGAATGTTAATTCTTTAGACGGACAATATTCATTTAATATCACCACAGACAATAACGGAGATGCTCAAATAACTGATATTGCAATCAAACCAATAGAAGGAAATAAATTAATACCAGATAGTGTTGATTTCGCAGTTGAAATCCCTGCAAACGATTATTTAGAAATGGCAAGAGATACTCTTTGGAAAGTAAGCCAAGGAGACATCATAAAAAATTATCACAATCTAACTCCAAAACAGCAAGAATTTTTCGCTAACCTTTACGCCACAATAGTAAGCGAACAAACAGGAAATCCTCTAAACAACGTACTAGCAGAAATGTGGAAAGAAAATAGTACAGATACACTAAAATTATTTTCAAATGAACAAGGACAAGTAAGTTTTGAAAACATAAGTATTGATGCATTTAATGAAATAACACCAGATACATTAAAACATTTTTTAAGATTTAGTGGAATAGATTTAGAAGATAAATTAGATTCAATAAATTTGACAAACGGAAACTTCAATCAAACATATCAAATCACAGAAATAAATAATCCACAACCAAAAGAGTATACTTTAGTTATTAATTCTCAAGACGGAGAAGGAAACAATTTACCAGGCGTTAATTGGTTAGTGTTAAGTAGCGATTCAGTGTTAATTGGACAAGGAAATACAGGAAGCAATTCTCTTGACACATTATTATTCCAAGACTTAAACGCAAACAAAAACATAATACTAAAATCAAATCTAAACGAACATTCAGACTACAGACTAGAAACAAACCTAACAGCAGAAACAATAGAAAACAGAATAACAGAAAACCAACTTCTAACATACTTATACGAATTAGTAATAAATTCTCAAGATGGAGAAGGAAACAATTTACCAGGCGTTAATTGGCTAGTACTAAGTAGCGATTCAACACTAATAGGATCTGGCAACACCGGAAACAATTCTCTTGACACACTAACATTCCAAGACGTAAACACAAATAAAAACATAATACTAAAATCAAACCTAGATGAACACTCAGATTACAGACTAGAAACAAACCTAACAGCAGAAACAATAGAAAACAGAATAACAGAAAACCAACTTCTAACATACTTATACGAATTAGGTGTTGTAGGAAAAGATAGCGCAAGTGGAATTGCACTTGATTCTGTTGATGTAAAAGCATTCCTTAATGGGCAGTTGTTAATGAGTGGGAACAGTCTACAAGATACAATCACAAACCTACAAACAACAATGCCCGGACACACACTGGATTTAAAATTATTAATGGAGAGAGCAGGATACATAAAAAGCGATTCTATACCAATATCAATAAACGAAGGAGTGGCAAATGAATTAGTTTATGAATTAGTAAAAGAAGAAGTTCCTCCAACTGAATACAAAGGAGTGATAAGAACTAGATTTAATGATCCATTAATGCAAAGTGGAACAACAGCAGATTTCATATTTACGAATAACACTCTTGGTGTTGCAGATACAATATTTAATGTTTTAGACGGGCAAATTATTACAGATACAGTTTTAGTAAATGAAACAGGAAATACAACATACACTCTAAAAGTAATACCAAAAACAATAGAGGGTAACATACCTATTTATCCTGCTACATGGACTAAATCATTAAGTGCAAATCAAACAGTATTTACAGAACCAACTTTAACATCTCTTGAACAAGAATTCGTTTTGAAAGGAGAAAGAAAAACAAGCGACAATGGGGATGCTGGAGAGCTAGAAGTTATATTCACAGAAACCGATGGAACAGTTTACTCTACAACAACAGTTAATGGAGAGTACAGATTAGGACCATTCCCTGTTGGAATAACTGGCGACATTGACTTTGTAGTTCAAGGAGCTAATGTTGATAATTATTTTAGTCATGATAACATCCCAGTAGGTGGAACATACAACATAAAAATGGGAACTGTTCCAGTTAAAGACAAACTAACTAATTTCAAAGACACTGTTTTAATCTATAATCCAAACATGATTCAAAAAAGCTGGACATACCCAGTTAATGATTCTGTTCTAACAATAAATAAAGACGACTTAAGATCATTACAAGGAAGCACATATAATGCGCCTTGGTCTTACTGGAATGAACTGCGAGTATATAACACTCCAAATTCTGATAATCCAGACTGGCCAGTAGAATTAGGTAACTTTATCCAAACACACACTGGTTTACCATATAATATAATCGTTGTTGATACACCGCGAGCTTCAATTGGAGTACCACAAGTTGATTTAAACGATCCTGAATACATGGAGTCAGTAAGAGATGAAATGGGAATCAATGCAGAGTCAGTAACCGACAAAGCAGGGATTACAGATTCACATAGTGGAGGATTCTCGAATAACTTAGGATTTAATTCGACAGCAGACATAACATTTACTTGTGTACCTCAAGGACAACCCGCATCAGACATTCATTATGCAATTGGAATGAGAGAACTACTTGGTAGATTCGGAAATATGTCAGAGACAAGCAACTATAAGAGTTTCATGAACGGTGCATTAGCATCAGATATAACAATTAATGATATGATTAGAGATTTTGCTAATGTTAATATAATATACAAAACGATGACTTCTAGAACTAAAGATGAAACTCACACGGGTTTAGGAACTCTTAAAGAATAAAAAAATAAAATAAAAAAAGAACCTTAATAGATTCTTATGTATTCTTCACCAGATTCAATGGTGTAAACATCATAAATGTCACTACCAGAAACGATGCTATAATCTAGACAACAAGCCTTGGCATTCAAATCATTTACTGAATCAATATCTAAGCCTGAAGAATCTTGGAAACAACCAGAAGTATACATTAAGTAAGGATCATTTTCTCTAGTTAAATTATCACAACCATTAACCAATGCTCCTCGATAACCATAATCACAATTATATGTTGATTTAATACAACGGGTGTTAGTCACATCATAATCAAATCCTTCTGGACAGAAAGGCTGACCTTTAACTTTTATTGTCGTCTCAGGAGAACATTGAAGAGTGTCTAAGTTATCATTCATTGCAAGTTTTGGATAATTATTACCCTCAACATCTAAAGCACCAGTAACTTCAGGAAGACAAACTAAATTGTCAGCACTGTTTAATGCTTGAGACTCATTACAATCATGATTACTACAAGATACGTGTTCATCGCAAACAACATTATGTGTATAAAGAGGAGGATATGCACCGCAGTTTGCAAAATACTCTAAAGTTCCATCTGGAGGAATTCCACCACAATATTTTGGAGGAGCACAACCAAACTCATTACATTCAGTAAAGTAGTCAGATTCACAAGATAAGGATTGTGTTGTATCAACATTGTATCTATATGAAATTACAGGATTAGTATTATCATAAACACAAGATGGATCTTCACAATTTCTTAAAGTTTCAACATTACTACAAGTGTAATCAGATTGAGCGCAAACAAGTTCGCATTCGGATTTATCATCATTACAAAGAGCATAACATGAATTACTAGACGTGTCAAGAGTACAAATAGTTTCAGTAACTCGTTCACAACTGGATTCATCACAACCAGCTTGCATCGAAGGATAAGAAGCAGCTTTCTCTGCAGTAATAGATAAACCACCAGAAATTGGATGACACTCTTTTAGATTTGTAATACCAGGAACGTATAACTTATACACTTCGGATTCACAAGTAGTTGATTTTTCACAAAGAGAATAATTGGTCGCAGAGCTACAAAGTTCAAGAGCACAAGAACCAGCAGGACAATCATTCCAATTTTGAACATAACCAGGTTTAGGAATTGGAGTTTCAGCTAGAGATGCTGTTTTTATGTAACAACCCTTTTCACTAGCAACACATAATTCTTTTCCCACACTTGGACCTTCATTATCACAACAGTAACCATCACCAGAAACAGCTAAAATTGCAACGTAAGAATCATATTCTGCTTGAGACAAACTATCAATCCAAACAGGAGCAGATTCCATAACATCAGGACATTGATCGTAAGCAACACAAATACCATCCATGTTATACATGTTAGGGCTTACACAACAAAGTCTTCTATAATCAGTACTTGCCTCACAGAAACCAATAGTTGCATACTCAGAACTACCTGCAATCATATCATCACCACAAGATTCATTTCTTGTTTGACGCACATCATAAGCAGTACCATCATAATCAGTATAACCACCAAAACCTCGTTCAGCAGAGTCATCAGGATTATATAAACCATTATCACTCAAAGTATTCCAGCCAGACTTCAACGACTTACCTTCCAATAAGAAAGGATAACCACATTGAGATGCAGAGGCAGCATTGTTGTCACAATCAACCCAAGGACAACCTTTAGAATCACAATAAGTGTTTGTTGCTTTAGTTACTCTGTCCTTTGCAGAACCATCATGAGAAATGAAATTCACACCACCATTATTTTCAACAACAACAACGTTTCCAGGACCAACATCATAATAAACACTAGCAGTACTAGAAGCCGCACATCCGTAAATGCTTTTGTCAAATAAAGTCTTACCATCAGAAGTGTATGTAGCTAATGACCAATCAACATTATTGAAAGGCCAATCGTTACCATCAATTCTAGGTTCACCATTTGTCCAACTAGTATCATAATTATCCATTCTTACTTTGTAAAGAATAGTGTTAGTTTTAGAAGAATCAAAAGTATAAGTTGGACTTGATTTTTTGAACTCATAACTATTTGCATTATTACAACATAAATGATAAAGCAAAACATCATTATCATTACAATCACTTATAGCGTTGTCATAAGTACAAGTTGATGCATAATCATCAGTGTAAGTAACACCATAAGAATCAACAGGCATGTAAGAATCTTTACAAAAACCATCATTAGGATCATCACAACCAATACATTGATCAACTAAAGGATTAGCACAATCATAATAACCATCATAATCATCATCTTTGTGAACAGTTGAAACTCTCCACCTATCGCTTTGAGAATCATCACAATCAGTTTCTCCTGCAGCCAAACATTGCGTTTGCGTCCATTCAATATAATCAGGATGAGATGTAGGAACATTATCATTAGCACAAACATCAGTTTGACAAGCATCACAATCATAATGAGTATCATCATCAAAATCAGGACACATGTTTGCTAAACGATAAATTGTTATGTTGCCATCATCGCAGTCATCTTCTGAATTAATATCATTACAATCAGAATAAGTTAACTCGTCAAAACCAACATAGTTAGAGTTGTCAGAAACAAAATCACCAACACAAACATCAGTTTCACAAGATTCACAAACATAAACTCCATCGGAATCACTATCTGGACAAACATTAGCTAAACGATAAATATCCGAACCGGTTGAAGGCGAATCATCACAATCCCAAGCACCATCAGATCTTTCAAGAATATAACCAGAACTTGAACAACCAGGCGTTATATTATCATTTTGAAGAGGATAACCATCCTCATCAGCATCCCTATAACCAGTATTACAATTAGAAGTACAACTAGATATTGAATCATCACAATCTGGTAAAAGTGAAGAAACATAGAAATCCTCACTTGAACATTCTGCTCTATTAGTTACATAATTAGTTAAGGGAGTACAGCTATCAGTAGAATCTACAGTTGAATTGTAAAAACCATCATCATCACCGTCATAGTACCAAATATTCCAAGGAACCAAACAAGGATCATCATCATCACAATCCCCGCCAACATCCACCCAACCAGAAGGAGGAGAACAAAGTAAATCTTCCATTGAAGAATCTCCAGAACCATCACCATCGTTATCTAAATAATAAGGAAGAGGATAGACTGAATCATCATTATCATCACAATCCCAAACACCAGTATATGATCCACAAAAGTAAAGATTATCAGGATCAGCAGAAGGAGCAAATGCCTCGCCTTCAACATAATCAGAACCAACACATAAATTAGTTTGAGATGATGAAGGAAATCCATCTTCGTCAGAATCAATATAACAAGTTTCCCAAACATCACCTGCACAGTCACAAGCAGATTCTCTAAGAGCTAAATTAGAATTAGTATATTTATTAACAGCAGAGCCAAAACCAGTTACTTTACAAGAACGGGTACAACCAGTAGTACATTGAGCATAAGATAGACCAGTACAAGAAGTAAATGAAGGATCAGCATAACACCAAGAAGCACAAGGAGGAGTTCCACTACATGATTTAGTATATGTGCCAGTACAAGTAGCAGGCGACCAAGAACAGCCCATAGCTTCACAAACAGATTGAGTGCCAGCCTCCGGACAAGTCTCAAAAGTAAAACCTGAAACTAAAGGAATAGATACATCATTGAAAATACCTGCGTAAGCACCACCACCAGAACCACCATCAGAATCGTAACACTGACCCTCAGAGTAATGACAATTACCATTAATACTAGTACAAGAAGATGCAGTTCTAGGACCATCAATCCATTCATTAGAGCAATAAAGAGTACTAGATTTACAAACCTGAGGATCAGGAGTGCCAGTACAAGTAAATTCAGCAGAAGTAGAAGTACATGAACCATAAGAATAAGGTTCTAAATAAATACCACACTGTTTGTAAACTCCAACACCCGTTTCGTCTTCAGCACAAACATAGGTGCCGACACCAACTTCAACATGATCATTTGAACTAAAAGCCGAACCTCCGTTAATGTAACCATCATAATAACCCACAATACATTTTGTAGCATCAGAATGACAAGTTCTTGAATCTAATTCATCAGGATCGTGATCGTCAGAGCAGTGATTACCAATAGTACAATCAATAGAAGTATCACAATTTCCATCAGAAGTTCTACACTTCCAACCACAACCAACTGCAAAACATTCTGGCTTGTTATTTCGTATATAGGTATTTTCATAACAACCAGAAGGAATAGAATAATAATAATTAGCCGCGTCATCTCTTAGACGACAATCTAATGCAAGACAAGTATTGTCATTCGCAAAATTACAAGTATAAGAACTAGTACCGCCACAATCACCATCAGTATAATCAATAACCACCGAAGGATAATCAGTACCGTCCGTATGAGCACAAACGGAATCACAATAATCGGAAACACCAAAAGTAGCCTGCATTTCGGAAGCAGTGTAACAACCAGCAGAACCAGGTGCACTACCAATTGGTTCAACAAAAACTTCACCTGAAGAACAATCTACACCACTACACTCACATTGAGTACCAGGAACGAAAGTTCCACAACCAGCTAACAAACACTTTGAACGATCATCATCAAAATTAGAACAAGATTTGGTTTGAGAATTATCACAGTAAACATCAAAACCCTCACCAATACAATAACCAGCATAATTCTCGCCATCTATAGAATCAGCTTCACAGACCAAACAAGAACTTGCTCTTGTTTTACTATCACCAGTAAGAGAGTCATAATCCAACTCACAAAGATTAGTCCAAACATATTCTCCATCAACATAATCACAACGATACTGATAATTAAATTTACCAACATCATCATTCCTAGCACCACAACAATAAATTTCACCACTAACTATATCAGATGTTGAAACACCGGTATTCTTTATGTGAGCACCACCAGCTAATTCACAAAGTGAAGGATATGATTTAAAATAAGTTAAAGGAAGATTATTTTTTATGTCAGTCTCATCTTCAAGTAAATGAGAAAAGGACTTATAAGTACCAGACAAGGATATCTCTGTTTCATAGTCATCATTCCAATCTTCATTACGATTATTATGACCACCAGCTACTGCAATATAATAAACTCCAGGAGGCAAAGATAAATACTCATAAACAGAACCTTGATCGCCAACACCTGAAAGGTGTAAAGGACTACTACTAATAGGGTTTGCCAACAACTGACCTACAGAAACAGGATTGTTAGAAGATACTGAACCCATTAAACCCCATATAGGATCATAACCCGCGCCATCATATAATTCATAAACTTGGACACCTACAAAAGCTTGAGGCTTATCAAAAGTACTTTGTAAACGGCCGCCTTCAGTTCCATCAGACCATAATTTAACAGTCAATTTTCCAGGATAACCATAGATATAAGTTCCTGCCCTATAACCCATTTCACAATCATAATCATAATGAACACCACCAGTCAAAGTATTGTATGCATAACCATAAAGAGTAGAAGGATAATAATTAAAAACTTGAGAAATATCAGAAGATGTAACAGTTGCGTCCTTTATTCTATCTAAATAATAACTCGGACGAGCAGTCCCCCAAAAATTGGAAACACCACCATAAAATCCAAATTTAAGACCTGTACTCGCAGCATTAGAAGTGCTTAAGCTTTCATCCGAAGCTTGACTGGTCGAACAATCAGCAGCCGCGGCTGCAGATACAAAACTTGAGCTTAAGCCAATAAATAGAACTGTCAACAATGCAAAAATTAGAATCTTATTATTCATGAACCTCACCAATCACACCTTAGGGAATTATAATTATTATAGTAATAACACTAATAGTAAGAAATTCAGTGAAAATCATTTAAAAAGCTTTCTAAAAAGAAAGGATAAACAAATAATAAGAAAAAAACAAGAAATTATTTCTTCTTAATTACAAACAAAGCATCATCATCTTCGCCATTCTTGCAATAGGCGAGCGCCAGGGATTGCGTTTAACGCAATACCAAATAAATTACTTTTTCTTAATTACAAACAAAGCATGATCTTCTTCAAAAGGATCAAGTTCTCGATAATCGACAACAACATACTTTTTTTCAAGTTCTGATCTAACAATTTTGAAAATATCTTTTGGTTTTTTTGTAACATCAACACTTCTAGATTTAAGTGCTAAAAGACCAAAACCGCCAGACTTTAAGAAAGCATCACAATTTTTAGTAAAAATCTCAACTTGATTTTTCTGAGCAATATCCATAAAAATAACGTCAACACCAGAAGCAGGAAGCAATTCACTATACGCTGCTGTCTGGTTAGCATCTGCCATAAAAGGAGCAATATTAGTTTTTGCTTCGCATAAGAAAATTAAATCCCTAACCACTCGAGGAGCAAAATCCATTGCATAAATTTGGCCATTAATTATCATATCAGATAAAAAACTAACAGTATAACCATGACTAGCGCCAAGATATAAAACAACACTATCATCTTTGAAACCAATCTGAGAAATACCAGATGCAATACCTGCAAATAACTTACTTCGTTCAGGATTAACATTTCTATACTTTTGACCATCAATTTTCACAATTTTTTCATCAAAAAAAGATCTACCATCTTCAGTTTTAGTAAAATAATTAGTGAAACGACCCTTTCGTTCGGAAAAAACATTAGGAAATTTTCCAAGAGGCATCATCCCGTGAGAACTTTGCTTTTCAGAACGTTGCGGTTTTGAATCAAATTTAGATTTGTCTTTTTGAAAAGACTTTTGAGGCTTCTTTGAAAAATTATTTCTTGGCTTCATTTTTTACCCCCAAATTTGACTTCAAGAGCAATCAAGTATTTATCACCTAGGAAATCCCCTTTAAAATAATCAAGTTTAGCGCACATTGCAATTTTGTCAGCTAGGGCACGCGCAACCTTTCCAGCTTCACTACGAGCCGCATTTTGCAAAAGAGGGTGACTAAAAATGTGACCATATTTTGGACTTTTAGCTCCGCTTCTTAGGTGTCTAAATAATGCCTTTTCAGCACCGTAAAGTTGAATAGTTGAAGCAGGAATAGTAGCGAGTCGTCTTAAAGATCCTGCACTTGATAAAAGCCTAGCAGCAATCGTAGGACCGCAGATAGCTAGAGTATTAGGAGTGTACTTTTGTAAAGAAGACTCAAGATAATCAGTTAATGAAGTTCTAAGCTCATACATTTCAAGAACTTTGGTCGCAAAAGAAACAAGAGCAGAATAATCTTCAGAAGATAACCTAGCACCCATGGTTTGTCCTTTAACAAACTCAGAAAGAATCTCATCATAAGATTTAGTTACTAAAAACCTAGCAAAAGATTCATGATTAGAAACAGAATGCTCCAATTCAGGAACAGTGTAAGCAGCCCATTCTCGAAGACGAGTAGCCACATTATTCAAAGATAATGATAAATCATCAATAGTAGCAAGAGTCTGCATAATAATTATATCTTCAGTTACAGAATCAGCTAGTTGAGACTTGGTTTTCTTGATTAATTCGGTTCGGATGCTTTGAAAATCATTATTGGACATAATAATAGGACAAAACAGTCTTTATTTATAAATCAATAGGCTCTATAAAGGCTTAAACACTGAGTAAGATTTATAAAGGCCATTCTAATTCTTAGAGTTTATAGAAACTTAGGCAAGAGGCACGAGTGTTCTTAAACAAGAATAAAAAGTTCTTGTAATTGAATAAAATCATTATTCAAAATAACAATTATCGAGGCAGCAAAAGTCAAAAATTTGTGGAGCCTCTAACGAGGTATTTAATATGGCTGGAGAAATAAAATTCGAAAGTATTGGTCACATGAAAAAAGGCAGTTACATCATTATTGAAGGTGTTGCTTGTCAGGTAACTGACGTTAGTGTATCAAGACCAGGAAAACACGGACACGCAAAAGTAAATCTAATGGCAGCAGGAATGCTTGATGGCAGAAAAAGAAATCTAGTCATGCCAGGTCACGATAATGTTGAAGTTCCAGTTATTGGTAAGAAAAACGCTCAAGTATTATCAGTAGAAGGAACACATGCAAACGTAATGGATTCAGAAAGTTTTGAAACATTCGACATGTTAATTCCAGAAGAATTACAAGGTCAAGTAGTTGAAGGAGTTACTGTTGTTTACTGGGAAATCCTTGCGGACAAAGTAATGAAGTCAATTAAAAACGACTAAATAAATCATATTTACTAAGGAGATAAAAAATGGCAAAATTTGCAGAAGCAGACGCACGATTATACAAAAACATTTTCGTATGTAAAGATTGTAAAACAAAGTTTAGAGCTCAACAAATGAAAGTTCTGGCTGGAAAAGTACAATGTCGAAAATGTAAAAGTAAAGCATTAAGAGTCGTAAGAAAAAAATAAACCTTTAAGTAGGTAACTGTGACCTGAAAAATCAGGGAACAGAACTTTTTATTTCAAATTCTTTTTTCTGAAAAAATAATAGATAAAATAAACTAATCATTTTCACCACAACAAAAATAAACATTTTTGAGCAGCGAAAACTAGTCGTTTTCATTGTGACAACACTAACATGTTGAACAGTGAAAACTAGTCGTTTTCACTGTAACGATAAAGAGTTAATTCTAAGAAAGTACTTGCACTCCAAGCTTGAGATAAACTACCCTGTGCTTCTTGAAAACTACTAGAACTAACTTCACTAAAATGACCTAAGAAACCTAAATCAACACACTCTTTAGCACTAGCATGTTCAATTGATCGAACTTGAGTTTCATAATTTTTTCTTCCAAACTTATCAAGAACAATTGCAGCAATATTATTTATGAAATACCAAGAATCACCTCGATGATAACTTTTATTGTCTTGACCGGTATAAGTTGGTTGATATAATGAACTATCATGACCTATCGTGCTAAGACCTCCCCATGGCAGATATAATTTTTTTAGATAAGCATCAAAAACAGTTAACCATTCTTTTCTTGACAATATATCTGGCGCCAAGTATGCTGCTAAAAAAATATTTGGACGATAAGACCTATCAGTGTGACCTTGAAAATTTTTCCCATCAATTAAATATCCGCCAAAATTTGTATCAATGAAATTTTCTCTTATTAACTTTACAAATTGTTTTTGCTCATTAACAAAATCATTTGTGTAAGGAGACTTAACAAGTTTTTCGATAAAAATTATTGAATCATAAAGAGAATAATAAAGAGCTTGAATTTCAATTCTAAAACCAACCCTACCATCATCATGATATGATGTATCCATCCATGTTTCATTAAAATCGTTTTTGAAAAGACCATCAACAAGTCTGTGTTTTTTTGATTTTTCTAGAGCTTCTTTTAGCATCTGCGACCAACCAACAAGTTCAACAGGAGAGAATAAAGTATAAAGAAGTTTTTCGTCTTTTAACGCAATCAAAAAATCTTGAATCCTTTTCCCAAGCCAACCCAAAGCATCAACACTACCAAGTTCACTTCGTGGAAAACGATTATCCAAGTCACCATTTGGAAGAACACTTTTTATATGACGCTCAAGAATAGATTTTATTTTTGAGAATAATTCATGATCATGTTGCTCTTTTGCTAAAGAAATCAGGCCACCAAGAGAAATTAATTCATCACGACTCCATATTTGAAAAAACCAAGGAAGACCTGCATAAATACCAGGCATCATACGATGATCAAATGAAAAATTTTGAAGCAGAGATCTTAAAGAATTTGCACTACAAGAAATTGCCGCATTTAATTTTCCTCTTGTTTTACGATTAGTTAAAATATTAGAATTTGATTTTGTTTGAATGTTTGAGATTATATCATCAAAATGAAAATAAGTAATATCAGCAATAGT
>JAFGOT010000026.1 GCA_016926395.1 Candidatus Woesearchaeota archaeon | reverse complement strand
GAATTTATTTACTGTTCATCGTTTAGATAGAGAGACTTCAGGTCTTATTGTGTTTGCTAAATCAAAAGATGTTTCACAATTTCTTTTTAATGAATTTAAATCTAAATTTGTAAAAAAAACATATTTTGCTATTGTTCATGGAATTCCTAATTCTTTTGGTTTTTTTTCTTCTCCTCTTGTCGAAACTTCTTTTGGTAATATTCGTGATTCTGTTCTTCCTGTTAGTGTTGGAAAACTTACTAAAACGGAATATGAGTTGGTTTCTTCTTCTTTTGATAAAAAGTTTTCTTTGCTTAAGTTAAATCCTATTTCTGGTAAAAAACATCAAATTAGAGTTCATCTCTCAACTGCTGGTTTTCCCATTGTGGGAGACAAACAGTATGGTTTTTATCCTGAAAAATTAAATGATTATTTTTTGGGTGTTTTATCCTCTCAAGAGATATTGGATTTGTGGTTAGCACCAAGACATCTGCTTCATTGTAGTTCTCTTTCATTTAAGCATCCAAAGTCGCTAAAAACGGTCTGTTTTCAATCAAAAATTACTTCTGATCTGGTTTATTTTCTAAATAGGGCGAAATTTGACCTTTAAAATATTGTTTAGTGACTTGATTATCTTGTTATTTGACTTGTTTTGATGCAAAAAATATATAAACCCCTAAATCATTTTTCTTCTTTGTATCCCAAAATTGTGGTTTGGAAAAATTAATCACTCAATAGTGGTGATAAATCGAAAGATTTATATATTTCCTTTTCCAGAAATCACTTATAGGGGTGAAATTGATTCGTACTTGTCCTGGTATGAATTCTATCCTAGTGGAGTCCAATTAATATGAAGGTAAATAAAGATAAAATTGAGAATGTCCTAAAACAGCTTGTGCCTGAACCTGATGCTCTAAGTATTGTTGAATACCTGATTGGTAAATCTAACATTTCTGAGTTTATCATCGCTGAAGAATTGGATTTGGAAATTCACAAAACTCGAAATTTACTTTACAAACTTCTTGATCAAAACATTGTAACTTTCAAAAGAAAGAAAGACAAAATTAAGGGTTGGTATATTTGTTATTGGGATTTCAACCAAGACGCAATCGCTCACCTTGAGGAAAAACTTCGTTTAGAAACAATTAATCGCCTCAAAGAACGTTTATCAAATGAAGATGGTGGGTTTTTTTACATGTGTCGTTTTGCGCACGCTCGGCTTGGATTTGATGAAGCTTTTGAATATGATTTTAAATGTCCTGAATGTGGTGAATTGATGAATCAACAGGATAATTCTAGAACAGTAGATTTCTTAAAGTCACGAATTGAAGAACTTGAAAAAGAACAAGAACAATTTGTTAAAGAACAAGAAAAAATTATCAAAGCAAAAAAACCTATTAAGGCTACTTCTTAATTATTTATTAGAATTAAAAAAATAAAAAAGCTACTAATTTTTCTTAGCTTTCATTTTTTCCTTAACTGCTCTTTCGCTAATGATTGCAGAATTTCCAGTAGGATCTTCGATGACTAATTTTAATGGTTCTTGTCCCCAGATAACTCGAGTTATTTTTTTAAGTGCATTCTTTGCTTTCTTTGCATCTGCTGGATCGTCAACAACTTCTTTTAAATGTTCAATTTGTCTTTTCATTCTGTTAAGAACGCCTTCAACATTTGTAACATATCCATTAGCTGCTTCTCCTGGTTCGATAGTTCCAATAGTCCCAATTTTAACTTTAGCCATGCTGGATTTAATAATTCGAATCTTTAAATCCTCTTCACTATTTACTTCAAGTGTGTATTTTGCAGGTTCGTTTTCTTCTAAAGCTTCAACGTCTGCTTTATGATAATTACAACTAGAACAATCCATAGAAAAAATTGCAACCATTCCAAAAAAAGGAATGTCTCTTTCCATCTCTGTTAGTGTCAATGTGTTTTCACTGCAAACTGGGCATTTTTCCCCTTCAAGAATATCCATTTGAGGCATTTCTTCTGATGTCATGTTAGCATTAAGAAAAACATTTTTTGTTTAAATAACTTTTGTAATTTTTTCAAGAGTAGTAAATAAAAAACCAAAAGTCTAAAAAGACTTTTGGATAAAGAGGTGAGTTTTACTCCTTAGTCAAATAGATTGTTTTGTAAATTTCTGACACTCCAAATAATGTATGGGTGATTTTTCTATTATTTTTACTTAAGTGATATAAACTAAATTTATACGGATATTTCTATTTTTTAAAAAAACTTTTAAATACGAACGTAACTATAACTTATTACTATGAAACGAGTTGGTTATATTCATCACGAGTAATTCGACATTTAACCTACTTGTAAGTATATTTCTTGTAATGTTTCTCCATTGCTAGTCTTAACCTTTCTAAAGCTAGAAACTTTTGTTTCGCCTTTTATTTTACATTAAAATAACAAAACAATTAAATAAACAAATATGAGGAATGATTATAATGGTTGAACTTGAAACTGCACGAGGAGTGCGAGATATAAATCCAAGCGAAGAAATGCTTCGCGAAAACATTACTGACAATTTCAAAAAGATTTTTGCTAGATATGGCTTTATTCCACTTAATACTCCAATCATAGAACGATATGATGTTCTGTCTGCGAAGTTTGCAGCAGGAGAAGAAAGCGATGCTATGTCTGAAACGTATCGGTTGACTGATAATGGGGGTCGGAATCTTGGCTTAAGATTTGACTTAACAGTTCCTTTGTCCAGATATGTTGGAATGAATAGAACGATAAAGATGCCTTTCAAACGATATCAAATTGGAAAAGTGTATCGAGATGCACCTATTAAAGAAGGTCGTTACAGAGAATTTACTCAATGTGATGTTGATATAGTTGGAAGTTCTGACATGTTAGCTGATGCTACTTGTATTAACGTTGCAATTGATGCTTACAAAAGTGTTGGCGTTGATGTTCAAATACAAGTTAATAATCGGAAATTTTTCATTGACTTAATGGTTAAAGAAGGAGTCTCTGAAAAAGACGCTGCCAGTGTTATGATGTCGATTGATAAACTTGATAAGCTTGGACAAGATGGTGTTCTTAATGATGCTAAAGAAAAAGGATTTAACGAAGATGTTGTTCTAAAAATTCTTAATCTTCTAAACACTCAAGGAAGTAATGATGATAAACTTCTAATTTTTGAAAATATGCTTCCTGGAAATGAGGGTTTAATTGAACTAAAAGAACTGCTTTCTTATTTTCCAAATTCAAATGTTGTTTTCACTCCAACTTTAGCAAGAGGTCTAGGTTACTATACTGGAACCGTGTTTGAAGTTTATGCAAATGAGAATAAAAGCATTGGTGCAGTTGGTGCTGGTGGTAGATATGACAATTTGATAGGTAGTTATCTTTCCGGATCCCAGAACCCTGAATCGCTGAGTGCGAATGCACGTTCTTTTCCTGCTGTTGGAATTAGTTTTGGTCTTGATAGGGTTGTTGATGTTCTAAAGAAACTTAATAAAACGCAAGAACAAAAAACCAGAACAAAACTTTTTATCGTGCCTCTTGGAACTAAAAAAGAATCATTGGATATTGCGCAAAAAATACGTTCTGCTGGTATTAATGTTGATATTGATTTGATGAATCGTGGTCCTTCAAAAAATATGCAATATGCCGACTCACAAGGAATTCCTTTCGTTGCAGTTATTGGTGAAGATGAACTTCGTGACAATGTTATTTCTCTAAAAGAATTAGCTACTCGAAATGAAGAAAAGATTTCCGTTGAAGATGCAATTAAAAGGTTATTAGGATGAAACAAGCATCTCTTTTAATTTTGGAAAATGGCGATGGTGAAGTTCTATTTGCTAAACGTGTTTCTAGTCGAGAAAATTTGCCTGGTGTTTGGAGTCTTCCTTCTGAAACCATTGAAGAAGGGGAGTCCAAAGAAAATGCTGCGCGTCGGTGTATTGTTGAAGAATTAGATAATATTAGTGTTGAGTCTTTATCTTTGTTCGATGCTCAGTATTTTAATATTGGTGGAAAAGAAAAGGTCCTTTATCTTTTTAAGGGATTATTTACTGGAAATCCAACTATTAACGAAACAAGAGAATTAGAACTCTTGGAGTTTCTTAATTTTCCTGATTTTTTTGCAAAATATTCCGACGACCAGATGGGTCATGCACTTCAGTATTTAAGACATAAATGGTCTTAGTTTATGATTTCAGAGCATTTTTGCCTTATTTTTTTATATTTTTTTCAAGTTGTTTTTTTTAGTAATTTTTAAAAACATATTTTCATTCCTACTTTGTAATGAAAACATATGCCAATTTGTTATTTGATGATTTTTATCCTGGAGATTTAGCTAAATTTACTGATAATCCGAACGAAAATAATCGTGTTTTGGAAGCTCTTATTGAATCTTCTTCTAGAACTAAATGTACTTTACAGGATATTGACATTGAACATCCAAACACTAGTCATCACTTAATGTATTTACTTCAAACAAAAAAAGGAATTCCTTTTGGTATTTGTGATAAATATAGAACTTGGAAAAGTTATGCAAGTGGTTGGCAAAGAGGTTGTGCATTTGATAAAGGTAAAGGGGAAAGAATACAAGTTAATTGCTATGGTTCTCAAGATCGATGTGAGCGTTTAGATTCATTGAACCTTTTTTTATCTGAGCAAAACGAATAATTTTTTGAGAAAGTTATATAAAGTATGATTTTTGTTTTTTTTATTATGTCTATCCTTATAATAAATGGAAGCGCAAATCCTAATTCTAAAACTGATATTCTTTGCAATTACCTTGCAAAACAGTTATCTTCTTGTGAATATTTGGATTTGAGATTAATTGATGTTCCTAGATGTGGTTCAAAACTTTCTTCTTTAGAAACTAATGTTGTCAAAGATTTTAATGACAAAATAAAATCAGCTTCTGGTGTAATAATTTGTACTCCTATTTACGGTCAATTTTTTTCAGGTCTGATTAAAGACTTTTTTGATTTAGTTTCAACATTAAAATTAAAACCAGTTTTACTTTGTGAGACTTTAGCAACTGAAAAATCTTCTCTAGCAATACAGAACATTTCAAACTATTTCCTTTTTGGTCATGGTGCTTTTGTTTTTCCAAAATTTTTGATGGTTCAAGATGTTTTGATTTCAGACTCTGCTAATTTTGATGAGCCTTTAGAAAAAAGAATCAAAAATACTCTTTCTCTTTTTGAGACTTTTGTTAAACAGCGATTGGGTGAATAGTTTGGTTAAAGAAAAAACTGATGTTCGATTTCTAGGTAGGATTATGGATTTAAGACCTTTGTCATTTATTTCTTCGTTAAATAAAGATGATGTTATTAATGTTGGAGTCTATGCTAATTATTTTTTCATAAAAAATTCAAATCAAATAGTTCTAGAAATAACAAAGCATAAATATTCTACAAGTCAACAGGATGATTTAAATTTTGAGCATGTTCTAGAAGAGAAAGATACTTTAGTAAATCTATATGATGGCAAGCGTATTACTTTTAATATACCTTTTACTGATTTGCTTTTTGCAGTAAATAAATTATCTTCTCCTTTTCCTCACTCTAAATCTGAGTTGATTGATTCGGGTTTATCCACTACTAGATTGCGTGATGGTCATTTGGATTCTATTTTAATTAATGAGTGTCCTATTTCTGTAGTTTGTTCATTATCAAAACAAGGTTTTGTTGATTTAAACGATGAAACTCGTTTGGCTATTTTAGATGTGGTTGATTTTTTTGTTGATTCAACATTTGACATGGAAACGATTAAACAAACAATTGGCAGAAAATGTATTTTTCATTTTGGTTCAGCAGGAGATAATAATAAATTTTTAGGACAGATTTCTTTAACAAAAGTTCCTGCAGATAAATTGGGTGATTATATTTTTATTTCTGATAAAGGAAACGTTCCTTCGATCATTCCTGAAAAGATGATTGACTTAGTTCAACAGGCTATTATTGATGCTAAAAGTTCAGATTTAGTTTCGGAAGTAATTAAATCTAGAGGAAGTGATTATGTTAACTTTTTTTATGATGACTTAATTGATAATTTGTTTTCTGAATTTTGTTCAAGTAAATCTTATTCAATTTCTTCAGATGTTTCTTTGTCTGATTTTGATTATTTATATCCTTCCAGAATTGATATTAATGGGATATCTTCGCTAGTTTCGCAAATCTCTCGTATTGATTTTGTTGAAGAAGATGTGATAAATCTTGTTTTTCCAGTCAGAAATGCTAATGATAAAATTTACAAAGCTTTAGAATATTTGTTCAATGAAATAGAGAAGTCTGTTAATATAAACTTTAGGGTGGTTCTTCACATAAACAACACTACTGATTCAACTTTAGATGTTGCTCTAAGTTTTATAGATAAAAACAGGGATTTAGTTAATAAAGTTAATATGTTTATTATTGAAAGTCCTAGAGATGTTGTTACTTCTTTATCTGGAAGTTTAGATATGTGTCACACATTTTTAACTGATAAAATTTCATCTGATGCTTCAAAAAATAATTATTTTTCTTTTTGGGATGATGAGTTGGAAGAGTTAATTTGTTTTCCTGAGTCGTTGTTTAACTCCAATTTGAATTTATTAAAATCTTCACCAAATAACAAAATAATTTCTGGTTATATGGTTGATTCAAGAAATCAAGTATCTTTATGGCACAATATTGCTAAAGGTTTTTCAGCTGATCTTAGGTTTGTTCACTCAAAGCCATACGTTCATGGTGGTGCTGGCATGATTATGCGATTTGAGGACTATGCATATCATCCTAAAGATTTTAAAACGGTAGCTGATACGTTCTTATGTGCTCATTCTTTGCAGTTAGTTCCTATTGAAACTTTAAGGAATTTATCTCATGAGAATTGGCCTGTTAGGTTAAATTCTAATGCTCCTGTATTTCATCCAATTGAAGAAAATATTTTATTATGGACTGTCAAATATCTGATGTATTATATTTCTTGGGAAAATACTTTTAATTATTTAAATTCAATTAATCCTGAACTAGTTGATTTATGGAAATCTGCCAAAAGAAATTGTAAACTTGATTTTCATAAAAAAATAGATTCGTATGTTAAAAATTTATCTCCTGATTTAAAACTTCAAAGAGAATTTATGCATTCATATTATCGTGCTTTAGAAAAAATTGATGATAAAGAGGGATTTTATAATTCTCTAAAAAGCCTTCGAGAGAGGTCATATATATGAGTGAACTTGATTTCAGAAAATCTTTGTTATTATTATTTCCAAATGCAAAAGAGATTCAACTGATTTCAAAACTAGATTCTTGGATTTATCAGATGGACTTTGATGACAAAAAAACAATTTTTAAAATTCCAAAAAAGAAAGGCTTCATTGAGGCTTGGTTTTTAGAACAATTAGAATTATTGAACATCCCAACTTCGCATGTTTTATGTGTTCATTCTTTTGTATGTGATGGGGAACATTATGTTGGTTATGAAATGGAATTACTTGAGGGTCTAACTCCTATTATTGATTTGTCATACTCTGATTATAAAGAACTTTTTCATAATACTATAACTTCAATTATATCAAAACTTGCACAGTTTTCCATTTCTGGTTTTGGCGGGATTGAATCTGTAAAACCTTTGATTTTGGAGTTTGATACTGAATCGGATTTTTTATTTTCTTTAGTTGATAAAGCCAAACGCAGAGGCGTTGAAATAAAAGATTATTCTATCTTGATTAATTCTATTGCTAATAGAGAAACTGGTGTTTTGACTCATAACGATTTGCTGAAAAATTTTTTCATAAAAGATGGTTTATTGTATTTACTTGACCCTCAAACAAGTGTCAGTTCGGCTGGTCCTGAATGGGATGTTTGTCAATTGTTTATTTATGAACAAATTTATTTTGCTGATTGCGAGGAAAAATCAATTCCTTTTGTTTCCAAAAGAGAATTATTATATCTTGCACTGATTGCTTTGGAAAGATATTCTTATTATCAAAGATATGATCCAACAAAATTAGATACTTTAAAATATATTGAAGAACAAGCATATGCTTTATTGATAAAATGATTAGAGAAGTTTTTAACGGAAAACAATTCAAAATTATACAAGAAGATGTAGTGGATGAGTTAGGTGTTTCACATATTGTTGAAAAATGTATTCGTCCTGATGTTGTTACTGTTTTGCTAAAACGAGATGATTCTGTTTTATTGTTACGAGAATTTCGTCCAGAATATAAAAAAAATGTTTTTTGGCTACCTGGAGGTAAGATCGATTCTGGCGAAGAACCAGTTCTCTGTGCTCAAAGAGAATTGGAAGAAGAAACAGGTTATGTGGTGCCAACTTCCATGTTCTCTCTTTTTCATAAAAAATCTCCTAGTGATGTGTCCCGAGATGGGTTCGTTTTTTTAGCTGATATATCCAATTCAGATATTAAAGATGTTGGAGATAAGGGTCCTGAAAAAGGTGATTTAGTTTGGTTCCCTTTAGATAATGCATCTAGCTTACTTTCTCAATCAGAACCTTTTTTCATGTCGAATGAGCTTTTCATATTTTTGATTTTAAAGCTCGCTTCTTCTTGATGGGGGAATTTCTTTCCTACAAGGCAATATTTATAAATCTCCTCCTAGTTTTTTGTCTCTACAATAGTCTTTATATGCAAATGTGATTAAAATGGAGAAAAAAGAATTTAGCAAAAAATACAGTTTTGAGTCAATTGAAGAAGACGTTCTCACATTCTGGAGAGCTCATAAAAAAGAAATTGACATTGCTATTAAAGACGAAAATACAACTGATAAAGAAAGATACACTTTTTTAGAAGGTCCTCCAACAGCGAACGCGCCCCCTGGTTTGCATCATGTCGAAGCCAGAGTTTACAAAGACCTTATTACTCGTTTTAAAACCATGCAAGGTTACAAAGTTTCACGTAAAGGTGGATGGGATTGTCATGGTCTTCCTGTTGAAGTTCAAGTTGAAAAAAAACTTGGTTTAGAAGATAAAAAAGATGTTTTGAAATATGGTGTTGAACCTTTCATCGAAGAATGTAAAAATGATGTTTTTACTTTCATCAAAGATTGGGAACATGTAACAGAAAAACTCGCTTACTGGGTTGATCTTCAAAAACCCTATAGAACTTTAGATACTGATTATATGGAAAGTATCTGGTGGGCTTTGTCTGAAATTTATAAAAAAGATTTATTATATTTAGGACATAAAATTGTTCCTTACTGTTCACGTTGTGGAACTCCTCTTTCAAGTCATGAAGTTGCTCAAGGTTACAAAGATGTGGAAGATACTACTGTTGTTGTAACTTTTCCTGTTGTTAATCAAGAATCAATTAAGAAACTTGCTAACATTAAATCAGAAAAAACTGTTACTTTCTTAGCTTGGACAACTACTCCTTGGACTCTTCCAAGCAACTTAGCATTAGCTGTTCATCCAAAAGTTAACTATCAATTTGTTGAATCGGAAAAAGAAATTTATGTTCTAGCAGAAGATTTAGTTTCAAAATATTTTGAAGAAGATGATCGAAAAATTTTAGGTTCTGTTCTTGGTAAAGATTTAGTTGGACAAAAGTATGTTCCTTTGTTTGATTATTTCAAAGACGTTGCAACTAATTCTTTTAGAGTTATTCCTGCTGATTATGTAACTACTGAAGATGGTACAGGTATTGTTCATCAAGCTCCTGCTTATGGTGAAGATGATAATGTTGTCTGTAAGGATAATGATATTGATTTTGTAAATCCTGTTGATGATAATGGGGAGTTTACTGATGAAGTTCCTGATTTCAAAGGATTGTTTGTAAAAGATGCTGATTCAAAAATAATTGAGATGTTAGATTCTACTGGTCGATTATTTACAACCTCTCCTTATGTTCATTCATATCCTTTTTGTTGGAGATGTAACACTCCTTTAATTTATTATGCGAAAGATACTTGGTTCATCAAGGTTAGTGCAATCAAAGATAAACTTCTTGAGCACAATGAAACTATCAATTGGTTCCCTAATAACATTAAACAAGGGCGGTTTGGTAATTGGCTTGAAGGTGCTAGAGATTGGGCTTTATCGCGAAATAAATTTTGGGGAACTCCACTTCCTATTTGGATTTGTAATGGGCCTGATTCTGAAGATGGCGAACAGACTGGTTGTGGTCATCAAGAAGTTATTGGAAGTATTGCAGAGCTTAAGGAAAAATCTGGAGTTCAAGTTGACGACCTTCACTTAGGTACTGTTAACAAAGTTCATTACAAATGTTCTGAATGTGGTGGTCAAATGTCTAGAACCAGTGAAGTTATTGATTGTTGGTTTGACAGTGGTAGCGCTCCTTTCGCACAATTTCATTATCCTTTTGAGAACAAAGATTTGTTTGAGCAATCATTTCCTTATGATTTCATCTCCGAAGCAATCGATCAAACTCGAGGATGGTTTTATACTATGCTTGTAATTAACACTATTTTGTTTGACAAGTCTCCTTACAAGAATGTTGCTGTTGCAGGTTTGATTGGTGATGAAAATGGAGAAAAAATGTCTAAGAGTAAAGGTAATATGATTAAACCTTTGGAGACATTTGCAGAAGTTGGGGTTGATGGTGTTCGTTTAGCAATGACTTCTTATGCTCTTGGTAATGCAATTAAATATGGTCCTTCAATTTTCAAAGAACAAATTAATCCATTTTTTACAACACTTTGGAATTCATTTCTTTATGTTCAAAATTACATGGATCGTTTTAACCTAACTGGTTTTGAAGTTCATGATGCTGTTGAATTGGAAGATGAATGGATGATTTCAAAAACTAATTCTATGATTGATGTTGTTACAAGTCATCTTGACGTTCATGAATATAATCATGCGATGAATACTTTAATGGATTTTGTTAATAATACTTTTTCAAGAACGTATATCAAACTAATTAGAGAACGAACTAATGATGTTGATAAAGAACTTGCTTATGTATTTAGATTTGTATTGGATGCTACTGTTAAAGTTCTAGCGCCTTTTGCTCCTTACGTAACAGAGTATATTTATCAAAATTTCTTAAAGACCGATGATTCTCCTTGGTCTGTTCATTTTGATTCTTGGCCGAAAGTTGGCTATCGAAATTTAGATTTAGAACGAGAATTTGAAGATGCACAAACGATTATTCAAGGTATTTTAGCGGCAAGAGAAAAAGCTAAACAGGGAGTAAGATGGCCTCTTTCAAATGTTAAAGTTTTAAGTGAAAAAATAACATCTCTACAAAAAAATATTCTTGATTTAGTTAAATCTCAAACTAATGTTAAAGAAATTGAATTTGTATCTAGCTTTGATGTTAAATTAGAATTTGAAATTGATTACAAGCTTCTTGGTGGTGAGTTTGGAACTGAGACTGGTGATGTTATTCCTGCTGTTAAGAAGAATATGGATTTAGTTACAAAAACTCTTAACCAATCTGATAGTGTGGTTATTGACAAATGGGTTTTACATAGAGACCTTTTCAAAATAACTAAAGTTGTTCCTTCACCTTATGTGATGGCGCCCTTTACTAATGGGGAAGTATATCTTGATACGACCGTAACCTCTGAATTAGAATCAGAAGGTTTTGCTAGAGAATTAACAAGACGAATTCAAAACTTAAGAAAAGTTGCTGGTTTGCAAAAAGAAGATTCCATAAAACTTAGCGTCACAGGCGATCTTGGAGATATTATTGAAAAATATAGTTCTCTTATTTGTGATAAAGTTGGAACTGATTCTATCTTGAGTTCGGGCTCTTTCGAATTTACTTCTGAAGAAAAAGTTAAGGGCAGGACTTTTGTAATCTCTCTTGAGAAGAATTAACTTTTTCTTTATTTTTTTTAATTTCGTAGGATTTGCGTTTTTTCTTTAGCAACTTATTTAAATGAGTTTATCATTAGGTTACATAACGATGAAAACTAAATACTCTGCTTTCTTATCTATGGATTTGTCTTCTTTTAAAGGACAGTGGGTTGCTATTTCTAATAAAAAAGTAGTATCTCATGGTAAAAGTGTTAAAGCAGTCTATTCTGAAGCTAAAGCTAAACTTCCTAACTCTAGACCTTTAATAACTAAAGTTCCTGATGAGAAAACTTTGATATTTTAAAATGGCAATAAATTTTAGATATAAATCTGTTCCTCGAAGAAATAATACTGATGCTGTTTCTCCTTCTATTCCTTTAACTTTGGAAGGTTCTGAGAATTCTTTGGATTGTGTTGCTTTACTTGACTCGGGAGCAGATTTGTCTGTTATATCTAGGGAATTTGCTGAATTGTTGGGTTTAGATTTATCTGGTGAACAAGAACCAACATTTGGTATTGGTGGTGAAGCCAATTGTGTTAGAAGCACTATGTTTGTGAAGGTTTCCAATTCTCATGAACATTATTCATTTCATATTCCTGTGATGGTTATTCTTGACTCTTTTGATATAGATATTTTAATAGGTCGTCAAGGTTTTTTTGATGAGTTTAAAATAACTTTTGATCAACCTAAAAAGAAGATTATTCTAAAAAAGCATTCTTCTTAATTGTTTAAAAGTAAGTTTTATAAATGGTGTTTTTATTCTAGTTGTTGCAATTCTTATGCGAGGTTGCCGGAGTGGTCAAACGGAACGGGTTTAGGCCCCGTTGGCTTAGTGCCTACGCAGGTTCGAATCCTGTGCTTCGCAGTTTCTTAACAAGAAGCAAGGAACAATAATCTTTAATTATTGAATTCCTGTGCTTCGCATTTAACTTTGTTAAATCGAGGCTAAAGGCTTGACATGTTAATGTCATTGCCTGTGCTTCGCATTCTTTTATTCAATCGAGATGTTTTTATTGATTTGATTCTAAATTTTAATTTAGTTGGTGTTAAAATTCTCTTTTATTTCTTTCATCTTTAATTTGTGTTTTCTTAATTTCTTATGTTTAATTTCTGTTTATTTTGTTGTTTTCGATTTGTTTGTTATTTTTAACAAAACTCTACTTTTTTGCATTTTTTAACATTTTTTGCATTTTTTCAATATTTTTTTCAACTCTCTTAAGTAGCTATGTTTATAAATAAGTTTGACTTTTTTAGATTGGGTTTTTGACCTTTCTTTCGTTAGTCAAGGTCGAATTAAATCCTTTTTGGTGCTTGTGACCCTCTTTAAGTCCAGTTGATTTGGTTTTTATTGTTTTTTTACCGATTTACCTTGTTAAGACGGGCGTTTTGTCTCTGTTTTTAACTTTGTTTTATTAAGCGATAATTTGTGTGTAACTATGTTGTGGTAACAAGCCCATTTGAGGGTTGTCGTGGTTTATAGACGCTGTATTGTATTTACCCTCTTTTTACTATAAATATAGGGGGAAAACTTTATAAACCAATCTTGTTACTTTCTCTTCATCATACTCGGTTTTCCACTAAAACTGTGTGTGTGGAGGCTTAAGAGGAATCAAGCAAGATTGCGTGGTTCTGTTGCAAACTCTATGCACGCACGGGAAAAATCGGATTTCACGAGATTGATAAAAAAAATTAAAATCCTTGTGTATAAACACTCGGAGGTGTTTTAGGTGAAAAAAAGTATAAAAAAAGTATTCGCACTTGGTGTTAGTGTGGCTTTATTAGCAACTACCATGGTTGGTGCACTTGCTGATCTAAGTAAATATCCAGCACCTTTTGTAGATGATAACGGCGTTTTTAACGGCGCAATTGTAGTTGGTGCAAACGCAGCTACATCAGATGTTCTAGGAGCAATTGATATTGCAGCTAGTTTACAAGCTGAAGCTAAAAGAGCAGTTTCTGTTGGCGACAACTCAGTTGTAGTTGAAGGCGGTAAAGATTATGATAACCTTTACTTAAACAACACATGGCCTAATGCTGATGTTGAATTAAAAGAAAACCACCTAGATGGTTTCGTTGATTCTGACTTTGATGTTGATGGCGACACTGTTGATTACCACGATGAAATTGTTTTCTTCGCTAATCAAACAATGATTAACCCTGCTCAAAACGAAGATGCGGCTGGTAAAGATTATGTTACTGTTGCTAAAAACGGAATTGAATACAGAGTTTATTTCGAAGATGCTGAAGTTTTAAACGCAGACGCAACTCATACTGCTGAATTCAAATTCTTAGGACAAAATGTTGAAGCATACAACTTTGACTTCTCTGAAGGTATTGGTTCTGGTTCTTTCACTGTTATTTCATCAGTTGAAAAATCCATGATTGAAGGTGATGAAGTAAACGTTGCAGGTCACACTGTTAAATTAGTGCGAGTTGGTTCAACTTCTGTTATTGTTGATGTTGATGGTCAAACTAAAGTTATCAATGATGATGGTAATTCCCAATCATTCGACGAAGCAGATGATTTCCAAGTTGAAGTTGATTCTCTATTCTACATTGAAGGAGCATCCGACAACATTGCAAACTTAAAATTAGGTGCAGACTTAGAAGAAACTGCAACTGATGGTCAACCTGCTGAAATGTTCGGTCAACCTGATGACGACGCTGAAGCTGATTGGGTATGGGCTGTTGGTAACGAATCTGGTAACAGATACGTTGGTCTAAGATTAAACAAAGACTACGACACTCTAGACATCAACACTCCAGCTGAAGAAAAAGCACCTCTATTCTTAGGTGATGAAGTTGTTCTTCCAAACGACTACGCAGCTCTACAATTTGCAAGTTTAGCAGCTAACTATGAAGATGTAAAAATCTCCTTAGATGACAGTTACTTCTTAGATGATGGCGAAAGCGCACCTAACGATGAAGGAACTTACAAAGTTGTTAAATTCGAAGCTGATAGTGACATCTTCACTGTTGGAACTGAAACTGCTGAAACTGTATACGTAGCTTACAATAGTACTGATAACACTTTAAGTGGTATTTGGTACGAAGATGCTGGCGATGAAATCAAAGTTGTTATTAGTTCATTCGATATTTTAATCGATGCTGAACTCGTTAGAGTAACTCCTTCCGCAGATCTTGATGGTGCTGGTAACAACACTTTCACTATTGTAGCTCCAGGAGACGAAGCATTAACAGTTGAAATCTACAACGCTGGTGACGACGCATTTGACTACTTCGGTACTCAAGATGATTCTGATGCAGAAGACATCAAATATGGTGGAACTTCTCTAGGTACTAAAGAATGGGATTACCAAACTGATTACGGTATCAAATTAGCTGATCCTGATAGTCAATTTGGTAGTGGCGCAAGTTTCATAATTTCCGTTCCAAGCGAAAGAGAATATGCAACTTTAGTTGTTAAATCAAAAGGCTCTAGTGTAGCTGCTGCTGCAACTGGCTCTGCTTACATGGTTAATCCAATCGAAGTAGGACTAGGTATGCTAGACTCTGAAGCAACTCTAGGAAGTAAACCAATGATTGTTGTTGGTGGTCCATACGTTAACAGTGTAGCTAAAGAACTTCTAGGTTTCCCAACTGATGAAGAAATTGCTCAAACTTTCACTGATGGTAAAGCAATGATTAAATGGTTCGACGACGAACAAGCAATGTTAGTTGCTGGTTGGTCTGCTCAAGACACTCGAGGAGCATCATACGTTGTAGCTGACTACAGCGATTATGACTTCGAAGGTTCTGAACTAGAAGTTGTTGTTACTGATTTGAAAAACATTGACGTAATGGCTAAATAAGGGTCTTTAGACCTTTTATTTTTCTTTTCTTTTCTTTATTTTTCTTAACTCTTATTCTTTAAAGATTGATTTTGTTGTTAGAATTTGTTGTTACTGATTCCATTAAGCTTTAGCTAATTATTTTTTTCTACAAAGTTTTATATTCTAAAAGAAATTGTTTTATTTCTAAATGAAAGGTTTTCTTAATTATCTAAAAGGACTTGCAATGGGTGTTTGTTCTCTTATTCCTGGTGTTTCAGGAGGAACTATGGCTTTAATTCTTGGAGTTTATGAGAGATTAATTAGTGCAATAGGGTCTTTTTCTGTTAAGAAATCTATTGCTTGTTTTAAGTTTAACAAATCCTCAAAAGAGAAACGACTGTCAAGGTCTTATGTAAAAAGTTTAGACTTACCTTTTGTATTAACAGTTGTTTCTGGTTCTTTAACGATGTTGTTTGTTGGAGCTACTGGTATTTTGAAACTTTTGGAAGTTCATTATGCTTATACTATCTCTTTTTTTATTGGTTTAATTGTTGCTTCGGGTTTCTTTATTTATCATCAAATTAAAGATCATAAACTTTCTACAACTATTGTTTTTACCCTTTTAGGAATTATTTTGGGCGTGTCTTTTTTGTTTATTGTCCCTCATAATCTGACAAATCCGCCTTTTTGGTATCTTGTTTTAGCTGGTTTTTTTGGCGTAAGTGCTCTGTTCTTCCCTGGTATTTCTGGTTCTCTTATTTTATTGTTGCTTGGCGTGTATGAGTTTATGTTGTCTGTAGTTTCTGATCCTTTTAGTAATTTAATTTCAATTGGTGGTTTTGGGATTGGGATGCTTGTTGGTGCCGTTCTTGTTTCAAAACTCATCGCTTACCTTCTAAAAAAATATCACTCTGCCACGCTTTACTTTCTTATTGGTTTGATTGTTGGTTCACTTGTGATTCCTATTAGAAAAGTTTTGCTTTCAGGAATTCCAAATTATTTGTTAACTGGGATTTTCTTCGCTTTAGGCTTTATTGTTGTATTAGTTTTAGAACGAGCTAATTTATAGTTTTTAGAAATTTATTTTTTTCTTTTAAAGATTTGATTGTTATTATTTTATTTTGATATTTTTTAACAACATCTTTTGTTTGTGGGTTCTTATAATAAGCACCTATGTTATATCTTTTTCTCGTAACATGAATTAACATTTCTACTAATTCTTTTTTTGTTTCATAGTCTCGAGTAAAGTGTCTTTTTATTAACCAATAATATTGACCAACTAATGTTTTATGTTTCATGTACACTATTATATCGGAATCCTCTAACCCTTTTGCTATAATATCTTTTGAAGTTCCTTCAACAATCCATTGTTTTTGCGAATAAACTTTTTTATTTATGAGTTTACATGCTTCATTTCTACTGTTTTGTTCGCTATATTTTTTCTTCCACAAAAAGTCATCTGTTGAGAATTGTTTTATGTTAAGTTTCTTAGAAAGTTCATTTGCTAATGTTGTTTTACCGCGACCAGCTTCGCCTGTAATCAAGATTTTTCTTGGTCGCATAATTGGTTGCATGATGTCTTTGCTTTTAATACTTTCCGGTTACGTTTATAAATAAATTCATCTTCTGACTTGAGTTAATGGAATTCACAAATCTATCCGAAAATCCTTTCCCCTCTATTGTAGGGTTGGCTGATATCAAAAAACAAGTTGTTTCTGCACTTATGTTGCATCGTCATATTGTTCTTGTTGGTGGTCCTGGTATGGGTAAAACCACTCTTGTAAAAGATATTGCTTCTTTTATCAAACCGCAAGTTCTAACTGATGATAAATTTCATACGACTCCTGATTGTATTTGTCCTGCTCAAGATCCTAATGTTAAAACAAGAGAGTTTACTGGTGATGAACTTTTTGTTCGTGTACAAGGAAGTCCCGACCTTACTGTTGAAGATTTAATTGGTGATATTGATCCTATTAAAGCGATGGAATTTGGTCCTCTTTCTGCTCAAGCTTTTACTCCTGGTAAAATTTTTAAGGCTAATAATGGTATATTATTTTTTGATGAGTTAAATCGTTGTTCTCAAAGATTACAGAATGCTCTTCTGCAAGTTCTTGAAGAAGGTCGAGTTACTATTGGTAATTTTGATGTTGACATCCCTGTTGACTTTGTATTTGTTGGTACGATGAATCCTGAGGATACTAACACCGAACCTCTTAGTGATGTTCTTCTTGATAGATTTGATTTGATTTATGTTCATTATCCAACTCTTCAAAAAGATGAAGAAGTTATTGTTAGAAAACGAGGAAAAGAAATTTGTGATTTTCCAACTGTTTTATTTTCTCAAATGATTACTTTTGTTCGTGACTTAAGACGAAATCCTGACCTTGAAAAAATCCCTAGTGTTCGTGCCTCTATTGGTTTGTATGAACAAGCTCAGGCTCTTGCTATTCTTAATGGGAAAGACACTGTTCGAGGTATTGATATCTATGAAGCTCTTCCTATTGTTATTGGTCATCGTATAAAACTTAAACCTAGTGTTGCTTATGTGAAGAATCCTTTGAAATATGTTAAGGATGAATTCAGTAAGTTTTGTGATGAGCAGTCCGTCTCTCTTGATGACGGAGATTCTCCCTAACAAACCTCAAATCGGTAACCCTGGCGAAGGTTTAGAAGAAGAATTACTTTCTCAAGACAGGGCTGACATGTCTATTGAGAAGGGCGAAGAAGGCGAAGAAGTTGATGGTCATCTTGCTAATAGCATGGATGATAAGGATCGTCTAGCTAATTCTGTTATGGAGGTCGATACTGATAATATTGATGATGGCGTTGTTGTTGAAGAAGCTTTCAATCAAAATATTGGTTCTTTCTTGCCTGATGTTATGTTTAAAGAACTTGTTAAAGATTATAAGAATGCAAAAAAACTTTATGGTGAAACTTTAATCAGAGAACTTTCTGGTTATGATCCTCGTTTTATTGATAAAAATGCTAAAATTCCTGAGTTTCAACGTGAACTTCAAAAAAAGTTAAAAGATAAAGCTGACGAACTTAAGAATAAAGGGATGATTGGTGCTAGTGGTAAGTTTTCTCCTGATGCACTTAATACTGCAGCATTATTTTTAATTAGAGAAGAATTTGAACATACAAATACTGGTTACTCTCAATTAGGCGAGCCTGTTCATAAAGCTCGTGATCAAACTGGTGAAAGAAGTACGATTCGTGATTTCAAAAAACATGATCCTTACAGAGATATTGCTGTGCGTCAATCAGTAGCTAAAGCTATTCGTCGAGGTCACAAAGAATTAATTGTTGATGATTTAAAATCTTTTGATAGGGAAGCTCGTCAAAAAGTAAATATTGTTTATGCTCTTGATACAAGTGGTAGTATGAAAGGTGAGAAGCTTCGTCTTGCAAAACGTTCAGGTGTTGCTTTAGGTCATCGTGCTATCCGTGATAATAACAAAGTTGGTCTTGTTATTTTTGGAAGTGATATTGAAAAAAGTGTCGGATTAACTAAAGACTTCATGTCCTTTGTGAAACCTCTTGCTCTTAGCACTCCTGGTCAAGAAACAGATATTGCTTTAGCTGTTCGTCAAGGTGTTCGTTTACTTGAAAATGAAACCGGAATAAAACACATTGTTCTTATTACTGATGGTCTTCATACAACTTCTAATAATCCCGAAGGAGCTGTTCTTGACGAAATAGGAAAAGCTATTGCTCAAGATATTACTATTTCCGTTGTGGGAATTGCTTTAGATAAACTTGGCGAGAAAATGGCAACTACAATTGTTGATCATAGTAAGGGGAAACTTTATGCCGTTTCAAGTCCTGATGAGGTGCAAGGCGTAGTTATAGCTGACTATAGAAGCTTGCTTTAGATTTTTTTATTTTGTTTTAAATTAAATTTTCTTTTAGAAATAGCTTCAAATCAGGACTTATTTTTGAATCTTCTTTTCTTAGGTCTTTTTTACTAAACCATTTAATTTCATCAAAAACTGGTTCGTTTATTATTGGTTTTCCAAACAGGATTTTTGTTTTGAATTTGTTAGCTGTTGCAATTTCACCATCTGGTTTTATGAAATCTATTCCTTTAACAAATTCTGGTTCTTCGAAAATAAATCCTTGTCCCAGTTCTTCAAACACTTCTCTTATTGCGGCATTTCGTAAATCCAGTTCTGTTGGATTGTTTGAATCTTTGCAATCTGTCAGATCAACTTTACCACCGGGAGTTTCATAGTGGTCATGTTTTATTTTATGAAGAAGTAAAAGTTCATCTTTTTCATTGTAGATAAACATTCCTGATAGTTGAACTTTGTCATTTATTTTCAATGTTTCAGCTTTCATAGTCTAAAATATAATCATACACTTTTCACGCTTTTTCTTAGTCTTCAATTCTTCAAGTGCTTCTTCAAGCATTTCTCGAGTCACTTTTTTTCTTCGTCGTCTTGGATCCATAACAAAATATTTGTCTGGATCTGTTTTGCTTTTTTTGTATATTACTATGTATTTAGAAGTACTTTTTGTTCCTCGCAATCTTCCTGCATTAAGTCGTACTAATAGGAGTTTTTCTTTTGCAAGCATACTATCGATATAATTAACATCAAAATCTCGTTCAACAATTATTATTCCTTGCTCATCACATTTGTGTTTATATCTGTCTGCAATTTTGCCAGCCAGTTCTATTTGTTTTTTTGTGTATCTTTTAAATCTGTAATCAGGATATGTGTAGCTTGCATCTTCAATTATTATTTTTGGTTGAAGCCCTTTTTCTTTTGCAAATAATGCCAATCCAAAAACCGATGATGCTCTTGTTGGTAATATTGCACTTTTTAACCAAATTTCAAGTTCGTTGTCTTCGTTAAGTTCGTACTTTTCGTCAAAGTTGTGAATTATGGTCATTAGAGCGCTTGAAGCTCCTGTATAATTAGTTGTTTGTTTATATGACTCAAATACCATTTTCAATATTTATGGCAGTTAAGTCTCTTTTTAAAGCTTATTGTTTTTTGCAAAAATTGACATTTTTTACGCTTTTTACCCATTATGTTTTTAAAAGAGTTTTATTTATTTTTTAATTATGGATTTGTTAATTGTAGGGGCGGGCTTCTCATCTTTGCGCAATAACGTTGAAGTTCCTTTACTTCCTTTATTTCTTGGAGAATTAAATTCTGTTGCTAAATCTATCAGCCCTGATGTTTCTGTTTTGGATTTGAACGTTGAGCTTTATCTTGCCAGAAAAAAAGGTATTTTTAATTATTCTGCTTTAAAAAAAAGCTTTTTTAAGGATTATTTAGCAGGTGGCTCTCCAAATTCAACGCCTGAAAAATTAATTTTCACTTATTTTGATTCAATCAAAGTTCTATTTAATTCTTATATAAAACAAGTTCCTAATGTGGCTTTGTTTTCTGTTCCTTATTCTTGTGATATTAATTCATCTTTGTTACTTGCAAAATTGTTAAAAGAGCTTAATCCTGATGTTAAAATTGTATTTGGAGGTACTTTTTTTAATGATAACATTAAATTTTCTAAGGGTGTTTTATTAGAAAAGTATTCTTTTATAGATGTTGTTGCAACTGGTTCTATGGGTGATGTTGCTCCTCTTTTATTTGCGTTGTCTTCAGGTTCCAACTTAACTTCTGTTCCTTCAATTTATTTTAGAAAAAATAATGTTGTTACTTTTTCAGATATTCAATCTTCAAAAAAAACTCCTTTGCTTTGCCCTGATTTTTCTAATTTTAATATTGATAGTTATAGATCAATTCATCCATCTGGAGAAATTCTTATTCCTTATCGTTTTATGGATGGTTGTCCTCACAACTGTTCTTTTTGTCGTTTTTGTTTATCTCAAGATTTTTTTGCAAAAAAACCTGCTGATGTAAAAAAAGATCTTGATTTATTAAAATCTCAAACTAATTCAAATAATTTTTATTTTTTAAATAATACTGTTAATGTTTCTGAAAGTTTTATTGTTCCTTATTTGGATGTTTTTTCTGAATTGAAAATTCGTTGGTCTGATTCTGCTCGTCCAGAAAAAATATCTCCCTCTTTGGCTGAAAAGCTAAAACTATCTGGTTGTGTTTCCTTGACATTTGGTGTTGAAAGCTTCTCTCAAAAAGATCTTGATTTGATGGATAAAGGATTTAAAATTTCTGATATTGTAAGTACCTTAAAAAATGTTCATGATGCAGGAATTATCACTAAAATAAATTTAATCTATGGGATTCCTTTTCAAAGCGCGAAATCTTTATCGGATTCATTTTCAAATATCGATATTGCTCTACCTTTCATTGATTTAGTTTATGCCTTTAGGTTCTATATTTCTGGTGATATGAACAAAAATCCTTCTAAATATGGTGTTAAAATCAAGGATATTTGTTATTTTGAAGAAGTTGATGGTCGTTTGAGAGATGAACTTGAGGCTTGTTTTGAGGAAATGTATCTTTTACTAAAAAATTATTTTATTTCAAGAAAGACTTATTGTTATTTTTCCTATAAAGATACCTCTATTTTTAATGATCTTGATTTATTTTTGCCTTTAAACCCAAAATTTGCTTCTTTTAAGGAATGGGCTTTTCTGACTTTAAAATCTTGATTTATAGAAAGATATATAAATGAAAAACCCGATTTTTTTGTATTGCACTTATATTTCAGACCGTTATTCTGCGGTTTTTCTGGAAATTATTGTGTGAGGTGAGTGTACTAAAATGACTAAATTATTCGGTCCTTATAAAAAAAGAAGTCGAACAGCTTCTATGCAGCTTTCTATCAACGCGATTGTTATCTTAGTTATGGCAATGGCAGTTCTTGGATTAGGTTTAGGTTTAATTCGAGGCGTACTTGGTTCTGGTAAAGATAAACTTATGAGTTCTTTACAAGAAATGGATTTAACTGAACCCGCGACTGCAGAAAAACCAATTACCAACATCAACAATATTGAGTTAAAAAACAACAAAGAAAATCAATTAGTTGTTGGCTTCTACAATGCAGATTTTACGGGTTGTGATGTCAATGCTAAGTTAAATATTAGTTGTTCTTCAGCAGATATTTCTTTAGCTCAAGAAGCAATTGAATTAAAAGTTCCTTCTGGTGAATCCAAAAAACTTGGTTCAATTATCACTCCATCTGGTAAAAGTGGAACTTATGGTTGTACAATTTCTATAATGTGTCCTAATCCAACTACTAGTGTTATGGAAGAAGCAGTTTCAGATTCTGCGTTTGTAAAAGTTCAATCTTAGGTGAGTTATGATGGCAACAAATAAACCAAAAAAACATTTAACAAAAAGTGAAGAATTTGAAATCATGAAATTAGTTCTAGATAAGTTTTTACTTCTAGGCGTTTTCAT
>JAFGOT010000025.1 GCA_016926395.1 Candidatus Woesearchaeota archaeon | reverse complement strand
GTTCGTTGCAGAATTCTTGCCGTTATCTCGGCTTCCGATAGTGCCTGTGCACCTTTTATGAGGTGTATCTCGACATCTATTGCCTTCTTAAAACAGACCTGAAGGCGTATGTCTTGGTCTTTCTTTGCCCACTTATCAGCTTCGCCTTGGCGGTATTTTTCGACCGTTTCCATGTCTTTCATGGTTCTTACCTCCTTGTTTTTTTCGGTCTCATTCCGCCCCTTGGCAGGCAACCTCCAATGCAAAGTCGGTCTTTCTGGCCTCTTGGCAGTTCTGGCAGTACAGAGCCTAAAACCCTCAAATTCGAGGTTTTCAGGTTTTACACTGTCGAGTGACTGAATAACGGATTTCAGAAAAAGCGTTATTGCTACTGCTTAGTAACGAAACATTTATATACTTTAAAACCCCCCTTATATGTATAGAGGTGCAAAAATGAATAAAACTCTCGAAAAAATTATCTCAAAAGTTGCTAAACCTGCCGCAAAGGTAATGCTACCTTTAGCGCTAACGTTTGGAGCTTATCAAGGAGCAGATGCTCAGACTTATGGTCCTAAGATTCAAAAATATGAAATAAATGTTGTTGTTGAGGATGAACAATCCGAATCTTTAGGTGTTGATGAGAAAGTAACTTATGGTCCTTACGGACGATGGGAAAAGTCAACTCGACATTTAGATGTATTAAAAGTCTATCAACCAAGTACGGGTGAACATTATAGTTTGCTTTATATGGGTGACTTATCTTGGAATGAAGGTGATACTCTGAAATTGGATGTTGCTGTTCATAAACCTTTTTCACGTGAATGGTCTGATTATGAGTTGACTGAGTATTATCTTGGTGAAGACTTAGTTAATGCAACAACTCCTTCAAGAAAACGATTTCATGATGGTGTAATCACTGATGTTCTTGATGTGAAATCAGGAAAACAATAAATCTTTTTTTCCTTTATTTTCTTTTTTTCTTTTGTTTTGGACGTATTTCTTCTGTCTGGGCTTCTTCTTTTAAAAAGAAATATTTATAAATGAACTTCTTTACAATTTCTATTATCTCTTTATATAAAAAGAGGAATTTTGGGTGTGAAGAAGTGAATAAGTTATTCCTATCAGTAATTTTAACGATTTTCTTGATTGTTCTCTCTGGTTTTGTTCTGGCAGATTATACAATCGAATCGATGGAGTTTATGGTGGGTGATAATCCTGTAACTCATATTCTGCCCCAACATGCACAAGTAGTGGATATTGTTGTTAATATTAGCACTAATGAATCTTTTGTTGGTTTGAAAGGAGACTTAACTCAAGTTAATCCAAACCCGACTAAATTCTTATCCTATCAAAATAAAGTATTTGTTTGCACAACAAAACCTGTGGCAAACCAATCATATTATAATTGCAGAGCAAACAAAGTAGTTTATATCCCCCAAACAGAAGATGTTTCAATAAACTTCACTGTATTAACTGATAATGATCCTGTAAATATAATTCAAGAAAAAACATTTTCTATTGATAAAACAAATCCACAATTAAAATCGTTTAAAACAGAATACTGTGATGGCGAAACCTGTTTTTTACCAAATACTAAACCAACAAAAATTCTAATCTCTTTAACTGATTCAACTGCAACATTTTATCAAGAAAAAATATTCTTTGTAGTTGGAAATAGTAATTCATATAGGGTAACTAGTTGTGATGGATCAAACTGCGAAGGTCTATTTACTGAAACTAGTTGCAGTGGTGGAGATAGAATCCAAGCAAAAATTGTGACTGCACAAGGAGTTCCAAGTAGTGATGATGCGGGGAATCCAATCGAAGGTGCTTTGACAAAAACTTTTATTTGTGATGAATATGCTCCGGGACAACGAGTTATTGAAGGCGAAGACGTTTCTGTGCGATTTAACATAAGTCATAGTGGTGGTGTTTTATTTGATAGACCAAAATCAGGCGACACTGTTGTAATAACTGCTGTTGTTAGTGAAGATGCGTCAGGCGTTACTGCTACTTCTAACTTAACTAAATTAGGTGGTACATATCAATCGGTTGATTGTGATGTTAATCCAGGCGGTCTATCTTATACTTGTAAATTTACAGTTGCAAACATTAAAGGAGGAGAATTTAATATTCCTTTTACATTTACTGATGGTGTTGGGCGAGAATCAACACACAATTTTGAATTTAGAGTTGATGAATTAGTTCAGCCAGAAGATGGAGAGGGAACGCCAAAATTCTTAAGAGATATAACTGCAACAAGTCCTGCAACTAATGGTTTTAACAGAGTTGCATTACAATTAGCTTATGATAATAATATTGCTTATCCTTTATTTGTCGAATACACTCCTCAAAAAAATCATGCAGTGCCTGGTAATGTAGAAATATTATATTCAACAATTAGTGATATAAATAAATATTCTTGCAAGGTTTATGGTGATGGGGTTTTACTTGAAACTCCTGCTGTAAGTTTTGTTAAGTTTGCGATAGCTAATCCATTAGCAGATATGGGAGAGCAAAACAAAGTAAACTTTAGACTAATGGTTGATCCAAATGATATTAATGATGATTTAAAAATTGTCTGTAATGTAAGTGCTGTTGTAAGAATTGATGATGATAAAGTATACAAAGAACCAACAAACTTTATGTTAACAATGCCTTTAAAATTTAAAAATTCTCGTCTTGGTGATCAAGCACCTGGACAAAAATATGCAGATAAAATAGCAGAAGTTCAAGAAAGCACAAAAACATTTAATGATATAGTTGGTGTGATGAATAGTATTTATGCAACTCTTCAAGATATTTGCAATGCAAAAAGAACCATGAATGGACTTGGTTTTTCATTTGCTAACACTCAACTTCTTGGCGCAATGTTTGGAGATTCTAAATGGGGTGCTTTAGCTCCCGCACTTTCACAAGTTGGAACTTCAATAGCAACTCCTGCTAACACTTTAAGAGATAATGCAAATAAATGGGGTGGAGCTAATACTGATGCGGCTCGAAGCACATTCGCAGAAGAAAATTTCCCAACTTCTCTTAACATTAATGAAATATTAACTCAATCATGTGAGCTTGCAACATGTAGTATTGATGCACAAGATGATAAAACTGGATTTAATATTTCAGGCGGTAAAAAAGCACTTAACTTATTTAACGCAACTAGTGATGATTCAAAATCTACGCAATTCTTTTCAGGAATGGGAGATGATGCTGTTGAACAAATTTTTGGAGATATAAATGTTCCAGATGTAAAAGAAAGTTTAATCAGTGCCGTAACTGCAAGATGTTTGCCTGCAATTGTATATCACTTAAATCAATATAGACAGATGAATTGTCACACAATAACTTGTATGAAAACACAAGCAGCATATGGAACTGATATTTCTGTATGTGATCAAGCAAAAGCACAATTTATTTGTGAACGAGTTGTTGGTGAGGTATTTGAAATAGGTGGTATTCGACAAGTCAAAAATGTTATGGATAACACTAACTCTTACATCCAGAATTTAATACCTAATACATTAAAATCATTAACACAAAATACTTTTTGTAAAGGATATGCTACAATAACTGATGAATACATTGGTGACTCATTTGCAAAAGATAAAGTTGATACAAAAGATATGACAAAACTTACACTTTGCACCATACCTGAAGTTCTTGCAAATCAAATGAATTTCGCGCGTCAAACAACACAATCTAAAAAAACATTTACTTATGATACTGAGGAAGATGCATGTCAGTTAGCTTATTGTAGTTCTATTTATCCAGAAGAATGTGACGTTAAAGGACCAAGTTATCTGCAACAATGGCTTGGAATAAGTATTCCTCCAAGCACGCTTGATATGATGTATGCTGATTCTGATAAAACAACAGAAGGATATCAATATATTAATCCGCAAGAAATTGATGGCTTAACACAACCTGAAATCGATAAGATAAATGAGAGACGAATGTCAGATATTAATAACACTATGCAAAAATTACATCCTGAGTTGTTTCCTTCTTCTGATGAAAAATCTAAAGATGAACCAGATAAAGAAGGTGATATAAAATCAGGTACTAGTTCAACGAACACTCCAACAATTCCTGGAAACCCTGAAGATGAATTAATTAAATTGCAAAATCAACAAAAGTCTTTTACTAAAACTCAAACTGAACAATTAGAATTACAGAAAAAACTTCAAGGCGAGTATGATGCTTTAAATAATAATTATTTATCTATCCAAAAAGATTATACAACAAAAAGTTATGACTTAAATTCTAAACGAGAAGAATTGGGGCTTTTAGAAACAGAAATACAAAAATCCTCTGATAATAGTGCATTGATATGTGCTCAGTTTTCTCAAAATACTGCGACTCAAGATAACACTTTGCCTGAACGAAAATTTTTCATGGATGAGAATGGTAAACTAATTTGTAACACGGGTTCTAGTACAACTGAAGTTGATCCTGGTGCTAATTTTGCTGAAGAATTCAAAAAATCAATGGAGAATATAAATAAGTTAAACAAATTAAAACCTGAAATTGAAAGTTTAGATGCTCAAGTAACTAAATTAGGTAATGAGTTGAATAAAGCAAAAATAGATTATCAAAATAAGAAAACTGAATTAGAAAAAGTCACTCAGGACTTAAAACAAACAGAAACTTCACTTGAGGAATTAAATAATAAAGTAACTATAGAAGAAAACAAAAACTCTATACATGTATTAAATGAAAATGAACTGAAAGCTTCTACGCCTGAGTATCTTGATGATTTATACGAAAGATTCCCTGATAAAATAAAAGATGATGCTTTCCTAAAAGAACACTCTAGATTATCGGTAGAAATAGAATTAGCAAAAGATGACCCTGAGAAAAAGGCAGAACTAGAATTTGAACTGATGAAACTGGAAAAAGGTTTAGATGTTACTTATCCTGAATATCTAAAACAAGAAGCTGCACTTGAAAAATATCAAAGTGTTGGTGAAGATTATCTTGCACAACAACAATCATATCTTGACAAACTTGATGCAAAAATGATTGAAGAGTATGATGCGATAGCTGATTGTAAAACTCAAAAATGTAGAGATGAACATGCAAACAACTTCCACAATATAGCGGTTGCATATGAACAAGGAAAAGAATATATTGCTTCAATCACAGTTGATGGTGATGGGAAGACTGTTAATGTTAAAGCATTACAAGAAGCTAAACGACAACAATTAGAAGCAAAGAAAAAAAACATATATCAATTAGTTGACACAGGTGTTGCTATTGCTCTTCAAAATGGTTATCTTAACTGGGCAAGTCTTACTTCTTTTGGTCATGACACTACTTTAGGAAAAGTGAGTGATTGGTCTGATACTTGGCTTAATAGTGATAATTATAAAAATAAAATTTGTAGTGCAAATTTCATAAAACCAAAAGATCAAGAATCTCAAAAAGGAGCAGCAATACAATGTGAAAATAGTTTTTGTGTTCCAGTTTTAACACAAGCAGCAGAAAAAGTAAAAATGAATGAGTCACATTATCTTTATACTGCAACTTATAATTTAGGAAATGTTAGAGCACCGGATGTATTTACAGGTGATGAAACCATTAACTTTAATGTTTTCTTTAAAGATGGAAATACTTTATCGGATAAATTATTTAATGTGACTTGGCTTAAAGTTCCTTATTCAAGAGTAGCGGGAGATACATTTGCATTCCTAAGTGAGTCTAACTTTGATGAAATGTGTGTGATTTTTGAGTATCCTTTCCCACCAGATGAAATTGGAAAGAAAACAGAATATTGTAGACCGATAGTTAATGCTGAACATGGAAATTCCGACTTCGATACAGGTTCGCCTGTTCCTGCAGATTACTTAACGCAAGTTGAAAAAATGGTAACAACAAATCCGGGAAACGCACCGATGAACACGATTTAAAATGAAAAAAATAAAATTTAACAAAAAAGCGCAGGTGACTTTATTTGCTATAGTTGGAGCTTTATTATTGTTATCTGCAGTATTATATTTTGTAATCTTAAATAAATTATCACAAGATAAACCTGCAATAGATATTCCTGATGTTTCACTTGAAGCACGACCTGCCGTGACTATCGTTAAATCTTGTTTAGAAGATGTTGCTTTAGAAGCGCTTGACAAAATAGGAAAACAAGGAGGGATGTTAAATCCGCCTGAAATATCTTATCCGCCTTATAGGGGAGAAGCACTTCTTGATGGGCCAAATACTATTCCTTATTGGAGATACTTAGATGATTGTGATAATCCAAATGGTTGTGAAGAAATAAATATTCCTCCTCTATGTAAACCTGGAGAATGTTATGGACAACCAACTGGACCAAACAGCATTCAAGAACAATTAGAGAATTATGTTGTTGATAATATTGATTCTTGTATTGATGAATTTTCTGCAATAGAATCTGCTTATGATGTTAAGAAAAATGGAGAACCTAAAGTTCAAGTTATTTTTAATGAAGGAAGAACTGATTTCTTGTTAAATTATCCTTTAATAATAACTTCTTTAACAACTGATAATACTGTTACTTATGATTTATACTTAGAAGAAATAGATGTTGACTTGGCAAATATGTATGCTTTAGCTCAAGATATTATACGGTTTGAAAGATCAACAAATTATTATGAAAGACAAACAATGAATTTAGTAAATATTTATTCTGGTTTAGATTCTGATTTATTACCTCCAACTTCTGAAGTTGATTTTCAATTCAAAAGTTTTATTCCATGGGTTAGCTTTGATGTAAAAGAGACTCTAAAATATGACTTGCTTCCTTTTATGAATTTGATTACTTTTCCTAATGTTGACAACTTTGTTTACATACAAGAACCAGGAGCAACAAGCAATACTGACAATTATGTTTCAAGAGGAATATATTCTTCGTTTAATCCAAAAATAAGTGATGAGGTTTATCCTTACGAAGTTCATCACCAATATAACTATGATGAGATATTCTTCCAAATAGATGATGGTGCTACTGTAATAAAACCAAGAAATATGTTAGATACTGATAATTCATTACTTGCGAAAATGACTCAACTAGCAATACAAGATTATAGATTTAATTATTTCATATCTTATCCTCTTGTAATAAAAATTAGTGATCCTTATGCTAACGACTATTTAGGTTATGATTTCCAATTTGCAGTTGAAGTAAATATTAGAAATAACATTCCTGCTTATCAAAACTTTACAACTATAAATTTAGAACCAACAAGAGAAGCAATTGGATTGGCAGACTTTGAGCAACGACTACCTCAAAATATTACTATAAAAACTTACGATAAGTGGACGCAAGAACCACTAACTGATGTTATGATTAGTTATGTCTGCGGAGATGAATATGCTCTTGGAACAACCGATTATGATGGTGAAGAAGCTTCATTAACAACAACGATGCCTTATTGTGAATTAGGTGGTTTCATTAAATATGATAAAGTGGGTTATTTAGGAGAATCAATTCCTTATAACAATAAATTAAACGGAACTAATATGGATTTTAGTGTTGAACTATGGCCTGAACATGATAAAGTGATCATAGTGCAAAAAAGATCTGATCAGGCAATCAAAGACATACAAAATGCGGGTACCAACGCTTTAGAATTATATGTCCGGGCTGCTGAGAATATTTCTGCAAATCAAACCGCATTTGTAAATGTGGAAAGAATACCGACATCACCATATGATAGTATTGTTCCTCTACCAGGATTTATCTCAATAGAAGGAGAAGGAACTGATTACTACAACATTTACAGCCAAGAATTTGATGAGATAATAAGAAACTATAATAATGGTTTTTATAACGAATCAACAAAAGACATGCTTATATCTTTACTGAACGAACAACACATAAATCATGTAATATATACAGAACCTAATCAAGAATTTATTTTGAAAATGGTTCCAGGAACTTACACTCTTGATGGTTCTTTGATTGATAAAACAGGATTTACCATAAATGAGATGAATTACGATGACTATCAAGCGGCAATGGGCGAAGAGCAAAGCTTAATGGGTGGTTTAATAACTGGAATTCTGATGGATACAAGCGATTTTAATCTTCCTGAACAAAACTTTACAACATGGTTGGTTGGTGGAGTTAAAACGAACTTTACAATAACGCCTGCAGAGGTATATAATAATCAACCACTTAGAATTTATATGTTGGAACAACCTATTCCAAGCAATTGGCCAGAACTGGCTAATTATAAAGAATTAGAAGATTATCAAAAAGGAAAAGAATATTTCATAAAACCATATGTCGGATAAATTTCGATGATAAATACTTAATATTTAATAATCTATAAAGATTATATTTAGGGGTGCACAAAAAATGCCAGGTAAAAAACAAACAAAAACAAAAAGCGTTGCAAAGAAAGCGACAAAGAAAGCAACTACAAAAGTAGCTAAGATGCCAGCAAAAAAAGCAGTTAAACAATCAAAAGTTTCAAAATCAACCGATATTAAAGTAGATCAATATGTTCCTGGAAAATCTGCACCTATAAAAAAAGATAATTCTAAAGAACAAACAGAATTAGATAAAGTAATAGAGCAAATACCTGCTGATCAAAAAGAACAATTAATTACTATTAGAAAAAGTTTAGAAAAATTTAAAACAAAAATATTGGCAAGACTTGATGCTTATGTTATGGGAATAACTCTTCTTCCGCCAGAAAAGAACGAAGAAAATAAAGACCAAATAAATGCGCTTGTTTTGATTGATGATGAAGATTCAAACAAACTTCCTAAACATGAACTTCTAGAAAAAGTTCAAAAAGCAGTGGATGAGCAGGCAGCAGCATCTGATAAAAATCTAAAAGTCCAAGCACTTCTTCTAAGCGAATTATGGCAACAATGTTATGACTCAAAACACGATACTTTGCAAATGATTGCAATGGGAGCTACAGTTTATGATAAAGGGATGATGGCAGCTGTTAAAATCTCAGAAGTTCATAAACAGATGGTTCTAAACAAATTCGAGAAGTATATTGTATCTTATGTTCTTTCGGGAAGTTTAACACAAGGAAAAGCCACTCCTGAAAGCGATATTGATGTATTTATTGTAATTGATGATACTGACGTTAAAAAAATGACTCGAGTTGAGCTTCTAGATAAGCTACGTTCTATTATTATTGGAATGGGTGCTGAAGCTGGACAAATGACTGGTATCCATAACAAGCTAAATGTTCAAGTTTACATTCTAACTGATTTCTGGGAGAACATAAAAGATGCAAATCCTGTAATCTTTACTCTACTTCGTTCTGGTGTTCCATTTTATGACAGAGGAGTTTTTATGCCTTGGAAACAACTACTTCGAATGGGACGAATTAAACCAAGTCCAGAAGCAATTGAGATGTTTATGCAATCAGGAAATCAATTTATGGATCGAATTCACGCTAAACTTAGAGATATTGTGATGGAAGACTTATTTTGGGCATTACTTACTCCTTCTCAGGCAGCTTTGATGATGTGTGGGATTCCTCCAACAACACCAAAAGAAACTCCTGATGCGATGAGAAATATATTAATTAAAAAAGAAAAACTTCTAGAACCAAACTATGTTAAGACTTTGGAGAAAGTTCTTCACATTAGAAAAGAATTTGAACATGGAAATAGAAAACACGTGACTGGAAAAGAGGTTGATGAAATTGTCAGAGAATCTGATGAATATCTAAAACGTATACAAAAACTCTTTGAAGAAATTGATGTAAAAAAACAAGGTGAAGAAGTAGTTCATACTTATGAGCAAATGATTACAATTTTGCGAGATGCACTTCGTCTTGAAGGTTTAGATTCTGTTGATGAAAAAGATGTTGAAGGTTTATTTTCTACTCATATTGTAAAAAAAGGTCTTGTGCCTGAACATACAAAAAGATTAATCAAAGAACTAGTTGATGCTAAAAAGAAATTTGATTCTGATAAGCTAAATAAACAAGAAGCTGGATTAATCTTGCGAGAATCTAGAGAATTAATTAAATTACTTGTTGATCACATACAAAGAAAACGAGGACAAGAGTTAGAGAAAACAAAAGTTCGTGTTAAGTATGGGGATAATAAGTTTGGAGACGTTATTTTGCTTGGAGATCATGCATTTGTAATACATGACTTAGATGATGTTGATAAAAAAATAACTCGAGCAAAAATAACTAAACTAGGGACTCTTATTGATAAAACCAAAATATCCTTAGAAGAATTAGAATCGGCAATAATGGCTGTTGAAATCCCTCCAAAAGTGTTTATAAAAGGAGCGTTATTCGACGACTTGAAGGACATTTTTGGAGAAGACGTGGAAGTGTTAGTTAATTATTAGCTTCGCTAATAATTAACGTGGTCTGTGTTCTGGTTTTCAGCGGGCTTGTTTGTCTTCGCTAATAATTAACGTGGTCTGTGTTCTGGTTTTTTTATTTTCTTACCTCCTTTTTAAATTTCAATTTTCTGGACTATAAATCATTATAAACTACATCTTACAAAAGTTCACTCTATGGTGGTTAATGAAGTCGAGTCTTTAGAGAATGTTTTATTTGATGATTATCTTTCTGGCAAGATAGGTATTAACCGTAATAAACTTTATGAGTTGTATTTTGCGAATCCTGAGAGATCTGCTGAAATTATGGATTTTTTAGCTGAAACTAGACGTCTAACTGCTAGAAACACAATTTCAAAATCAGCTGTATTGACTAAACATTCTACCTTCTCATCACAAGAGGATATCAGTAAAGTTGTAGAACAAAATGCTATTGATTTTAAACAAAACGAGTTAAAAAAGATTGAAGAAACCAATGAATCAAATAAGATAATTGAGCCAGTGTATGAAATTCCTAAAAAAACAAATGGTCATTCTCATCCTAAATTGAATGGTTTCTCTGAGAAAAAGAATGGAACGACTGTTAATTGTAGTAATGTTGAAGAAGCTATTGAATGCACAGATGTTTTTGGTTATTATACTCTAAAGCAAAAAAATGAATTAATGCGTGAGTTTTTAGAACGATATGAAGATGTGACTATTAGGAGTTTAACCAATCTTTTTAGATTTATTGAACAGAGTCCAAAGCCCTCTCCTGATAATTTTAAAGATAAATTCTTATTATCTTATAATCAACTAATTCATCGATTTGACAGTCATAGAATGCCTTATAAATTGGCTATGCGCTTTTTTAACGAGATATATCCTGAGCATGAATGGCCAAACAAATCAGTTGTAAAACAGTATATGTTTTGATTCCTTATAAACAATAGAAATTCTTATAAATTAAACTCTGCTAAATGTTATTTAAGGGTTAAAAATGGGAGATGTTAGAAATTTTATTCAGGTTTCAGAAGTTATGACAAGACGACCTGTTGTAATTGCATCGGGTAAGAATGTTGTAGAGGCGGCTGATTTAATGAGAAGACACTCTATTGGGAGTCTTTTAGTATTGAATGACAAAAAATTAGAGGGTATTTTTACTCTGGATGATATTGTCTATAAAGCTGTTGCGGATGGAAAGTGTTGCTCGGATCTTAAAGTTGAAGATATAATGTCTAAAACAATAATTTCTGTAAATCCAACTGATGATGTAAGTGACGCTATGGAATTAATGAATGAAAATAATATTAAACAACTTCCTGTAATTTCTGATGGGGAATTAGTTGGATTTCTAACTGTAAAAGATATTTTGAGAATTGAACCTGCTATGATTGATTTGACTATTGAACAATTAAGATTGCAAGAAGAACACAGGCAAAGACATATTCAAAAAATAGTTGAAAAGGATGGTTTAGATATTGATGAAGATCTTTTCGAATGAAACATTTTCTAGGGAACTAAAAAGACAATTACTACATATTACTTTAGGTTTAATTTTAGGTTTAAGTGTTGGCTTTGGGTTATTTGGAGAATTTGTTATACTTATTTTGTTTGCTCTTTCTCTTATGGCCGCGTGGGCTTTAGATGAAGGATTTTCAATACCTTTATTTGAAGATATTTTAAAGTTGACTGAACGACCTGAAGAAGAGGCGGGACTTAGAGGGGGGGGATTTGTCGCTTTCTTGCTAGGTTCTTTAATTGTTACTTTATTTTTTCCAGATCACATAGCTGGTGCTGCAATATTAATTTTAGGAATTGCAGACAGCGTATCTCCATTGATTAGCAAAAATTTTGGCAGGTTTAAACATCCTTTTAGTAAAAAATATTTAGAAGGTCATGCTTTGGGAGCAATACTTGGGGGTTTGGTTGCCAGTATTTTTGTTCCTTTTTGGCCTGCACTAATTGCTGGTTTAGTTTCTATGTTTTTTGAAGGGATTGAAGCGCTTTATAGAACTGATTTTATGGATGATAATATTGTTATCCCAATTATTGCTGCTATAGTTTTAGTTATTTTATTATGAATAACAAAATATTCTATTGCTTAATTTTTATTTGTTTAAGTCGTCCCTGTATAGTGTTGTGAATCTTTTATAAATTGGTTTTAGTATTATTTGTTCTATGGGAGTGGTAGTTGATGCACATAAGAAATCTATCGAAGAACTTTATGATTATTTAGAAACTAGAGAAACTGGTCTTGCCACATCTAGAGCAGAAAAATTAATTCATTCTTACGGTTATAATGAAATCACAGAGAAGAAAAAAACGCCTTTGTTGATTAAATTCTTATTACAATTTAAAAATTTCTTTTCAATATTATTATTGGTTGGTGCTCTTTTGTCTTTTATTGGAGACTTTTTTGTATCTGGAGATGAAGGTCACTTAATTGGTTATGCATTAATTGGTGTTACTGTTCTAAATGCTTTATTTACATTTATACAAGATTATCGAGCAGAACAAGCAATGAATAGTTTCAAGAACTTACTACCTCCTAAAATAGATGTCATGCGTGATGGGAAAGAAATTGAAATTGAAGCTAAATATTTAGTTCCAGGAGATATAATATTGCTAAATGAGGGCGACAAAATTCCTGCTGATGCTAGATTAATTGAAGCTCATCACCTAAAAGTTGATCACTCGATGCTTACAGGAGAATCAGAACCTCAATTAAGATCTGTTGATTGCACGAGTGAAAAAGAGTTAGAATCAAGAAACATGTTGTTCTCAGGAACGCTTGTGCGATCAGGAACTGGAAAAGCAATTGTTGTGAGGACTGGTGATGAAACGGAAATAGGAAAAATAGCTCATTTAACAGATACTGTTACTGTTAAAGAATCAAAAATAAAAAAAGAATTGAATGAATTTGTAAAAGTTATTTCGAGCATCGCAATTTTTTTAGGTATTTCATTTTTTATTATTGGGGTATTTATAGGTCATAATTTTTGGCACAGTATTGTGTTTGGAATTGGAATAATTGTGGCTAATGTTCCTGAGGGTTTACTTCCAACTGTTACTTTAACTCTTTCTCTTGCAGCTCAAAGAATGGCAAAGAAAAACGCTTTAGTAAAAGATATGGAGTCAATTGAAACTATTGGGAGTGTGACTGTGATTTGTACTGATAAAACAGGAACGCTCACTGAAAATAAACTTTCTGCAAAAAAATTATATTTTGAAGGAGTCTCATATGACTTTGACAAATTTCATAAAACATTCTATAATGCAGAAGAAAATTTATACTTACATGCAGCTCAACACAAGGGATTTGGTTTCTTGATTGATGCGATGTATCTTTGTAATAATTCTGTAATTGAAGAAACTACTGTTCTTGGCGATCCAACTGATGTTGCATTAAAAGAATTGGCTTTGTCTCAAAAAACAGTTGATTCTTACCAAAATGTAAAACGAATGTGTGAAATTCCATTTGATTCTGAAACAAAATATATGATAACTAGTGATAAAACAGAATACCATCATAATGCTTATATTAAAGGTTCTCCTGAAGTTGTTTTGAAAAAATGTTTTTATTCTGTTAAAGGAAATTCAAAGGTTAAGTTAACTGAAGCTCAAATAAAAGAAATTCTAAAAGAGAATTTAGAATTGTCTAAAAAAGGAATGCGAGTTCTAGCAATAGCGTATAGCCCAACTAATAAAGATGATGAAGAAATCCTAACAAATGGAAAATATATATTCTTAGGACTTGTGGCTTTACAAGATCCTCCTAGAAAAGAAGTTGCTGATGCTGTGCAACAATGTACTAGTGCTGGAATAAGAATATTTGTTATATCGGGTGATCAAGGAACAACAGTTGCAGCAATTGCTAAGCAAGTAGGAATAATTGATGGGAAGAAGCCCGTAATAATAACTAGTGAAATGCTTTCTAAAATGGATGATAGGGAATTAAAGAAAGTAATAAAACATGGGAATATGGTATTTTCTCAAGCCTTGCCTGCTGATAAACTTCGAGTTGTAAAAGCACTTCAAGAAATGGGAGAAATAGTGGCTGTAACTGGCGATGGTGTTAACGATGCTCCTGCTTTAAAGGCTGCAGATGTTGGAGTGGCAATGGGTAAAAGTGGAACAGATGTTGCTAAAGATGCTGCTAATATTGTATTGTTAGATGATAATTTCGCAACAATAGTTGAAGCAATAAAAAGTGGAAGAACTGTATTTGACAATATAAAAAAATTCATATTATATATTTTAACAAGTAATATTCCTGAGATACTTCCTTTCTTATTTTTTGTGTTGTTTGATTGGCCTTTAGCTCTTCCAGTACTGATAATCTTATCTATTGATTTGATAACGGATATGCTTCCAGGAATTTCTTTAGGAATAGAAGATCCTGAAAGTGATGTTATGAAGCAAAAACCTAGAAATCCAAAAGCTAAATTACTAACTCCGAAAATGTTACTGCGATCTTATGGTGTGGTTGGTCCTTTACAATCGTTGATAGGCTATGTGTTATTTTTTACCGTACTAAAAGAAGGTGGTTGGTGGTTTGGAACTTCACTATCTGTAACCGACCCATTATACTTGATGGCAGTCACAACTTTCTTTGCAAGCATATTAGTAACTCAAGTATTCAATAATATTAGTTGTCGAACTTTACGTGTTAGTGCTTTAAAGAAATCATTTTGGAAAAATAATTTATTTTTAATTGGAGAATTAGTTGGTTTTGGAACTTTAATATTGATGATGTATGTGCCTGTAGTTGGTCATTTCTTTGGGACTTCAAAATTTCCATTCGAACTAATTCCTTGGATGGTTTTAGGTGGAATGCTAATCTTAATAATAGAAGAAATTAGAAAATATTTTGGTCGAAAATATAAAGTTGGAGAGGTTTGTTAACCTCATCCAAAAAATACTTCACTTGGTAACTTAATTTCCAAATCCCCTTCTTCTTTGGTTTGAGTAATAACTGGGTTTTTTGTGACTCTGTAAAATTCATTAATCTCTTTATTTTGAATGTTTGCAGTTATTGTGTTGTTTGGGTTTATTGGGTTAATTCCATTGAAGTAAATGTCCATAGTTTGTTTATATTGTTCAACAGTCATTTTTTCACCGGAAAAAGCCAAAATGAATATTCCTTTATAAATAATATGGTGCGAACCTCTTTCACTTAAAAAGATTTAAATACTTCTCTTTACAGGAGTAACACTAGTTTAGATACTCGTGTTATAGATTATCAAACCAAACCGTGATGCACTGAGATGAAAAATAGTTTAAAGTTATTGTTGAGGGTTCTTTTATTTATAGGATTGATGAGTGTAGCTTTAGCTGTAGAACAACATAATTTAACTTCTTTTCAAAATTGTAGTGAGTACACATTTTATGTTGACGTAACGGGTTTTGGAGAAATATATCAAGGAGCATATGAATTAGCTGGTTGTGAACTGTTTTCTGCAACGGAAACGAAACATAGATGGAAATGTGATTGTTTGGAATCTTTGAACTTGACATTGAAAACGCTTTATGCTCTTGATAATACTTACACCATTTCTGTATTGAGTGTTAGCAAAGATGTGGATTATGAATCAATTGCCGATTATGAACAAAAAAAAATGTTAGTAAAAACGTTTGTGATAGAAAATAAATCTCAACCTAAACAAAACACCACTCCTACAGGTGCTGTTATTGGAACTGGAACAAAAATAGGAATTCTATCCTTTGTAGTGTTGGTGTTTGTTTTAATGTTTGTATTCTTTGAACATTACATGGGCGGTGCTCCTTGGCAGGATAAAAACACTCGAGCAATAAATCTTCATAAAAAAGGACAACATGCTTTTGAATCATCTAAATTGAAGAAAGCTAAGAGATATTACAAAAGGGCTTCTAAACTTCGAAAGTAATTCTAGAATAAATATGAATAAATGGGTGTTTGATTAATCCAAATTGTTTTACCTTTAGTTATTTTTTCTGGAGTGAAAATTCCTTGATAAATATATAGTGTTCCTTTGAATTCTTTACTTAGTTTGGCAATAAATTTTTCGTTAAAGAAGTGATCTGCAAATGAAAATAAAATAGTTGTTTTAGAAAAATCATATGATTCATAGTCTTGTTCTAAAAAAATGGCTGCTGTTTTAAGGATGTCGTTATGTTTAATGCTTTCTTGAACTAATTCTTTGTCAAATTCAATTCCAATAGATTTAGAATAAATGCTTGCTAAAATATTAACTCGTCCATCTCCACTTCCTAAATCTACAAATACATCTTCTTTTGATATTCTTATTTTGTTGAAAAAATCATCCATAATTTCAAGATTGCTAACTCCAAAAATACCTTTGTCGGTATCTCTAATGTGCTCCTGATTTTCTTTTTTTTGAACATCAATTATTTTAAAATATTCGATGATTTCTTTGCTTGTTGTCATTTCTTTGTTTGGTGAAAAAGAGGATGGGTTTATAAATGATGCTTCATTTTCAAGAACTAATATGGGATTTAGTGATTTACCTCCAATAGAGAAAGCGGATTTATATTTGGATGCAGCTTTTAAGAAGGCTAGAACTAATGCTAGAAATCACACTCTTGCAGACCATGAAAAATCAGCACTTAATAGAACTAAATCTTTAGCTTTAATTAAAGTAACTACTGTTAATGATTACTTAACTGTAAAATTAGACACTATAATTGCTAAGTATCCTAACTTTGATAATTTGAGTGAATTTTACACTCAACTTCTAAAACATTCATTAAACTACAAACAATTAAAAAAAAGTCTAGGTGGTCTTAATTGGTTAAAAGATCAGATAAAGAAATTCAGTCGAGAATTTAATCAAAAAATAAAAAGGTCAGCTGATGCAAACGCTATTGATGGTTTAACAAAGCAATATTATGGTCGTATTGGTTCTTTGTTCAAACAAGTAAAAAAAGATTTTGAGTTTTTACATCACGCACGTCAAGCTTTACGTGAATTTCCTAGTATTAAAGACGATTTGTTTACTGTTTGTATTGCAGGATTTCCAAATGTTGGAAAATCAACATTACTTACTAAAATAACTAGTGCTACTCCTGAAATTAATAGTTATGCTTTTACCACAAAAAAACTGAATTTAGGTTATAGAAAAACACGAGGAACAAAAATACAATTCATTGATACTCCTGGAACATTAAATCGTCCTGAACAAATGAACCCTGTAGAAAAACAAGCGTATTTAGCAATAAGATATGTTAGTGATTTGGTGTTGTATGTTTTTGACTTAACAGAAAGTAGTGGTTATTCTCTAAAAGATCAGCAGAAACTTTTCAAACAATTAAAAACATCAGGAAAACCAATTATTTGTTATTTATCAAAAACTGACCTTTTAGATGTTTACGAAATTGATAATTTTGAAAAAACTTTTGATGCTAAAAAAATACCTCTTTGTACAACCAAAGATGAACTTCTTGACGTGTTAGAAAAGTATCGACAAGAAATAAAACCGTATTAATTATTTGCTTTCTTCTCGTTTATTTATTTTCTCAAGCTCGAAATCAAACTCAGTAAATATTTCTGTGTTAAAAATATTCTCTGTAATGTGGGGAATTTGATTAGCATAATATTCTACTACTTGATTTCTATCTGATTCCATATTTTTATTTTTACTATATTGTGGTTTTACCATATCGAAACCTTGTCCTAATTGTGTTGCAAAGCGACCTTCTTTTCCTTTATTTAAACAAAAAATACCTCTATCGATAATTTCATACCGCCTATTAGGATCGTTTATTCTTTCTTGAATAAACAAGCTATATTGGTTTTTATCTGTTATGTTGTTAAAAAATTCAAAAAAGAATCTGTTTGCTTTTTTTGGAGTAACCATTTCGCCAGATTCAACATTTGGACTGTAAAACATTAACATTGAAGAAATTAATGATGTTGGTGTGATAATAATATTTTTTTGTTTTTCATTAACTAAACTAATTATTTCCTGAGACGCGAACTGAGAATTGTTTTTGTTCGATTTTAATATTTCTTTTATTGAGATAGGGTTATCATAAATTAGATGAACTTCATTTTCTGCTGCTCCATTTTTAGAATGATATCTTAAACTTTGAATGTCTGTTTTCAAAACTTTCATTCCATATCCTGGTGGTTTTTCTTTGTTTAGGCGAATTGTTTTTTCTAAAGTTTCAATCTCAGGAATTTCATCATAGTTACTAGTTTCTATAATTAAATCCCATTCATCATTTGAATTTTTTATTTGACCAAGAATATATTTTATTATGTTTGCCTGAAATGGTCTTATAAATCCTGTTTTATTTCGTCCTTGTTTATCATAAACTTTTATGTTTCCTTGTTTATTTATGATGTCATCAAGAGTATTGTAAAGTTCTTTGAAATTTGATTTTGCTATTTTTGTTTTTTGACCACGGTGAACTGGTATCATCCCTCCTTTAACAAGATCAGGGAGTAAGGAAATTCCTAAAAATTCTTTTGTAATAAATGATTTGTAAAGGTTGGTTCCTCCAAGAGTGAATGGAACTTCTATATTATATTTTAGAAATTCATTGGTTGATAAAATAAAATCTGCTAAACTCCAGTGGTTTGCGGCGATGAAAAGAATTCTTTTGTTAGGATCAAGATTGTATTGTTGTAATGTTGGAAGTCTTTTTATATGAACGTTACCTGAAATATTTTTACTGAGCTTGTTAATTTGTTTTTGTCTTGTTAAAAGATACTTCTCGTGTTCAAGAAGTTCTCGTGTGTTGTTTGTCATAATTACTCGCCCTTGAACTTTAAATCTAAGAGGTGAGTTTTTAAGAGTTTTGAAAAATATAGTTTAGAAGCTCTATATGGTTCTCTTTTGACTTATTGAGTGTTTTTTTATCTCTTGTTTACGAAAATACTCTTTTAGAATTCTTTTCTTTTACTAATTGATTATAAATGGTCTTTTTTTTATTGTTTTAAAGACGTATTTATTCTATATTTCACAAAAAGCTTTAAAAGGAAGTATTAGCTTACAATTGTATTATGGAATCTAAAAAAATACTCATAACAAGTGCTCTACCGTATGTAAATAATATTCCACACTTAGGAAACTTAGTTGGAGCAGTATTATCTGCTGATGTTTATGCGAGATTTTGTAGAGCGATGGGTATGGAAGTTCTTTATGTTTGTGGAAGTGATGAACACGGAACAGCAACAGAAACAAAAGCAAGAGAAGAAGGTGTGACTCCTAAACAACTTTGTGATAAATATTATGATGTTCATAAAGAAATTTACAAGTGGATAAATATTTCATTTGATGTATTTGGAAGAACTAGTGAAGAAAATCATAAAAAAATTACTCAAGAATTATTTAATAAAGTTCATTCTAATGGTTATATTGGAGAGAAAGAAGTGGTGCAACCGTTTTGTGCTACATGTGATACTTTTTTAGCTGATAGATTTGTTAGAGGAACTTGTCCTCATTGTGGTTATGAAGATGCTGGTGGAGATCAATGTGACCACTGTGGTAAACTTCTAAATCCTGAAGAACTAAAAAATCCAAAATGTAAATTGGATGGAACTAGTCCAGAATTTAGAAAAACAAAACATTTATTTTTAAAATTAAATGAACTACAAGAAGCTCTTGAAGATTGGGTTAAAGTTCAATCAGTTAAAGGTGGCTGGACAGAAAATGCTGTGCGAACAACTAATTCTTGGTTTAAAGAGGGATTAAAACCCCGTGCGATAACTAGAGATTTAAACTGGGGTATATCTATTCCGGAATCTGTGTTTGGTGGACGGTATGTTGACAAAGTGTTTTATGTTTGGTTCGATGCGCCAATAGGATATATTTCAATTACTGAACAATTATTAGGTGATGGTTGGAAAGAATGGTGGCAAAATAAAGATGTTCCTTTAGTTCAATTTATGGGTAAAGATAATACTCCTTTTCATTCAATAATCTTTCCTGCAACTTTAATGGCTGCAAGTTCAAAACCTGCAGATTACAAAACTTGCGATTATAATTTGGTGACTACTTTAAATGTTACAGAATATCTAAATTATGAACATACAAAATTTTCTAAGAGTCGAGGAGTTGGTGTGTTTGGAGATAATGCACAAGAGAGTGGGATTCCTGCTGATGTTTTTAGATATATGTTGATGTATAATCGTCCTGAAGGAGCAGATACACAATTTACTTGGGCTGGTCTTCAAGAAAGATTAAATAATGAACTTGTTGCTAATCTTGGAAATCTAGTTAATAGAACGATAACGTTTACAAATAGATTTTTTGATGGTGAAATAATTGAAGTTGATGAAACTAAACTTAACTCTGATGCAAAAAGTTTCTTATTAAAACACAAAGAAGGAATTGAAACTTATAAACAATTATTGTCAAAAATTAAACTTCGAGAAGGTCTTATGCAACTTATGAAAATAAGTAAAGAAGCAAACGTGTTTTTTCAACAAAGCGAGCCTTGGAAAACAAGAAATGAAAATCCTGATTTAGCAAAAAATGATCTTTCTATTTTAGTTAATGTAGTAAAAGACTTGGCGATTTTATCACTTCCTTACATGCCTACAATTTCAAAAGAGATATTTTCTCAACTTAATATTGAAGAAAAACAATTTGATGATGCTGGATTATTAAGTCTAAAGAATCATAAAATAGGGGATGCGAAAATATTATTTGAAAAAGTTGAAGATGAACAAATTGCTCTTCTAAAAGAAAAATATTCAAAACCACAAAGTGAACGTGAGTTAAACAAAAAAGATGATACTATGGGAACAGAAAAACTATTTTTACAGGTTGGTAGAATACTACAAGTGGAGAATCATCCAAAAGCCGATAAGCTTTACATAGAAAAAGTGGATGTTGGTGAAGAAGAGCCTTTACAAATTGTTTCAGGTCTTGTTCCTTACTATGCAGCTGACGAACTGGAAGGAAAACACATAATTGTTGTTAGAAACTTAAAACCTGCTAAATTAAGAGGGGAAATGAGTTATGGTATGCTTTTAGCTGCTGAAGATGAAAAAGGCGTGGTGGGCGTAATAACTGCTCCTGAAGCGAATCCTGGTTCTCGAGTGCATGTTGATGGTGAAATTGGGCTTCCAGCTGATGAATTAACTTTTGATGACTTTTTAACTTACAAATTTGAGTTAAAAGAAGGGATTTTGATGCTCAATGATAAAGAATTAAAAGCCGAAAACGGCGTTTTAAAGGCTGATAAAGAGATTAAGAATGGCTCAGTTTCATAAATAACTTAATTTATCACTTAACAGTGACGATAAAAACAAAATGTTTATAAATAGATAAGTGGTCTTTCTAGATATGCCTGTAGATTTTACACTGGACGATTTGACAAATACTCTTGAAATGTGGAGAGCAGAAGCAATAGGCGACATTGCTAGGTTATCCAGGCTTGCAAATCAAATGGGGCATGATTTAATGACTCCTACTAACTACGTTTTTGGATTTAGCAATCTTATTCTATCTGACAAAGAAGAGCCAATATCAAAAGAACAACAAAATATTATTCGAGGATTAGACGACGTTGTATTAAATTACAAAAATGGTCTTTCTTTGATGAATTCATTTATTACAAGACTGCCAGTTAATACTGAGCACGCATTTACTGTTCTAACGCCAGAAGAAGGAGCACAATTATATTTGACTTCTGTTGATAATTTAGATAATTATTTTCCTTTTTTAGAAACGATGTTTAAAACAGGCGGCCCAATAACCACTCCTATTTTAGATTATTCTCCACATATTGATTCTGGTTTAAAACAAATAATCTATTCTGCAAATAAATTTTTTGCACCTGTTAGAGACTGTTATAGAATTGATGTTGATACAAAACTTTTACTTAAAGATATTATGGCACGATTTACCTCTCAGAGAATTAATGTTGAAGATAAATTGCAACCTGCATCCTTTAAAGAAGATTATGTAGGTGGTGTGGTTTCTTATTTACTAAACAATGCTGTCGATCATGCCTTTGATGGCGTGGATGATAGAGAAAAATTTCTAAGTTTAAATGGCTCAGTTAAAGATGTTCGATACACTTTAATTGTTCAAGATAATGGAACTGGCATTGATACTAATATATTTCCTGATCCTGCAGATATTTTTGGTTATAGAAAATCAAGACGAGCTAATGAAGGAGAACATCATGGAAAAGGTCTTTACTTAGTTAAAGAATTTGTTGAAGAACATGGTGGTTCTATTTCTGTTGAAAACAATGAACGGGGCAATGGTGCAAAATTCACAATTGAACTCCCTATTGAAAAAATTGATTGTTAATTTATTTATCTAAATTTCTCAACAAAATTTTTAATTATTAATTGAGCATTATCTATTCTTCCTCTAGCGCGATATAATTCTAATTCGTGATCAAGGGAGTTAGCGAAAATTATGCTGTTACCTAAATTTTTTGTAATTACTTTGTTGCTTTGGATTGCTACAATCCATTTTTCGTGTTGGATATCATAAACTTCCAATTCTCCCATTATCTCAACAAGAATATTATTAATTTTAAATCTTCCAAAATGTGATCTAAACTTATTTTCTTCAGTAGAATAAATAACTGGGTCAATCATATAGTCAACAAATATTTCTTCGAAGATGTCTGCACCTTCTTTGTCTGTTGCAATGTCAATATCTGATTCTTTAGCTTCAATGCCTTGAAGACGAAGATTAGAACTACCTACTAAAGTCCAATTAACATGTCTTTTGTTTAGTTCATCAGCAATTGTGCAAAGAACTTCTTTGTATTTATCAGATAACACGTTCTTCATTGTTTCAACTCTAGCTTATAACAACCGTTTCAACTCGTTTGGCTGTTAATTTGACCTCTTAATCGTAATTTAGATGCAATTATTTATAAACTTTGTTTCTTTACAGCGATTCATGGCTAAAAAAATAGATATTCACAAATGGATTGGAGTATTTTTAATAGTTATTGGTGTTTTTCCATTTTTAGGAATAAGACTTGGAATTTTTACAACGGTGATACACTTATTGACTATTGTTAGTGGTGTTATAATACTATTAACTAAATAAGAAAGCCCAATCAAGCAAACTCATTGCCTTTTATTTTATTGTAAATATCCATAGCTGCTGCTACAACTATTATTGCTCCGATGATACTTACAAATAATTTAAGGAACACAAAAAGCTCTAGAGTTGTTTGACTTGCTCCTTTGCTAAAATAATTAATTAATTTATAGAATACATTTATTGAGGAAGGTGTAGCAATATAAAAACCTAAAACAAGATAGATTATTACTTCAAATTTACTTGTGTTCCACATGATTGCCTTTATGTTGTTGTTTATTTTTAAAGTTATTCTTTAGAATTCTCTAATGCTTTTGTTGCTGATTCTTTGAATGCGTTTCTTAACCCCGCAGTTCCAAGTTTAACGCCCCCAAAAATCCTAGCTACGACGATTAAACAATTAGTAAGGTTATTCTTCTCAATAATATTTTTGAAAGGCAGGCCTGCAGTTGAGCTTGGCTCCCCATCATCTGATTTTTTTTCTAGTACTTCGTTTTTAGTAGTTATGTGGTATGCATAAGGAT
>JAFGOT010000024.1 GCA_016926395.1 Candidatus Woesearchaeota archaeon | reverse complement strand
ATTTTAATGAATGTAGTTTTAAAAGCTACAACAAATAGAATAAGAAAAATAAAAAAAATAAAAACTATTTTACAGCGTGTTCATGAACCATTCGAACTGCTCGTCCTGAAGGGTCTGCCTTTTCAAACTGTTTTGACCAAGCAATTGCTGTTGGTGTTGAACAGGCAACACTCGGACCAACAGGAACAGTCTCAACCGCAGAAGGACTTGCAAATGTTTCTTCAAATATTGTTCTGTAAACATATTCTTCTTTTGAAAGAGGTGTTTTCACAGGGAATTTGAATTTTGCTTTTTTTAGCATTTCATCACTCACTGTTTTTTCAGCATAATCTTTTAGATAATCTATCCAACCATACCCAACCCCATCACTGAATTGTTCTTTTTGTCGCCAAATAATTTCTTCAGGCAAATAACTTTTTAGTGCTTCTCGAACAATCCATTTTTCTTTTTTCATTTTTGAACACATTTTATCTTCAGGATCAATCGACATTGCATAGTCTAAAAAATATTTGTCCAAAAAAGGAACTCTTCCTTCTATTCCCCATGCCGCTAAAGATTTGTTTGCTCTTAAGCAATCATATTTTGATAAAGCCAACAATTTCCTAACAGTTTCTTCGTGAAACTCTTTTTTTGAAGGAGCCATATGAAAATACAAATATCCCCCAAATACCTCATCAGCACCTTCACCACTTAGCACCATCTTAATACCATAAGAACGTATTTTTCTTGCAAGCAAATACATTGGTGTTGAAGCCCTAATTGTTGTTACATCAAACGTTTCTATGTGGCGAATAACATCTCTTATAGCATCAAAACCTTCTTCTATTGTATAGGTTATAGAGTGATGTTTTGTTCCTAAATAGTCAGCTACTTTTTTTGCATAAAATAAATCAGGAGATCCTTCTAAACCAATGCTAAATGAATGAAGTTTTTCATCACTATATTTTTGTGCAATTGCTGCAATCACTGAAGAATCTAAACCTCCAGATATCAACAATCCAAAAGGAACATCAGACATTAATTGACGTTTTACTGCTTCTTCCATTTCAGTTTTTAGTTTTGTTAAGTCAACTTTTTCTTCAGGTATTTTTTCCATCCAATCACGTTTATACCATCTAACAAATTCTTTTTCGCTCGATAAATAATAATGTCCTGGAGGAAATTCCTTTATTATTTCGCAAACACCATCAAGTGCTTTTAGTTCACTTGCAACGTATGTTTGGCCATGAATATCCCATCCAATGTAGAGAGGTATTATTCCTATATGATCTCTTGCTACAAAAACTTCTCCTGTTTTTTTATCATAAAGAGAGAATGCAAATATTCCATCAATATGATCTAAAAACGAAACACCTAATTCATCATACAAATACAGTAATACTTCACAATCAGATTTAGTTTGAAAGTCATGCTTCTTAGTTAATTTTTTTCGCAATTCTTTATGATCGTATATTTCCCCGTTTACAGCCAGCACTCGTTGATTTTTTATATCATGCAATGGTTGTGAACCACTTTCAGGATCCACAATAGCTAAACGTTCATGCGCCATCACGCAACCTTCATCGACATAAACACCACTCCAATCAGGCCCTTTATGACATATAGTTCTAGCCATTTTTAGGGTTCGCTTTCGAAGAGTTTCTACATCTTCGACAATGTCAAATATACTTATTATTCCGCACATATTGTATCACCACATAAGGTAACAATCCAATTTTCGAACGAGTAATATAAATTTATCCGATAAAAATTGGAAAAATAATCTAAAAACACCACAAAATTTATAAAATATGGAATATTATTCCACCATTATGGATGACAAAGATTGGAAAATTCTTGAAATGCTAGAAAACAACGCTAAACTAAGCAACAGTCAAATTGCTAAAAAAACAACAATCCCAATTACCACAGTCCACAATCGCATAAAACGAATGGAATCCGAAGGGATTATCAAACAATATACAATAAAACTAGATTATGAAAAAATTAACAAACCAATTCTTGCAATAATACTTATCGAAGTCAATTATAACACAACAAGTAAAAATAAAATTTCTCAATCAGAAGTGGCTAAATCGATCAAAAAAATAGGTGCACAAAGTGTAGATATAGTTACTGGAGGCACCGACATCGTAATAAAAGTTCGAACAAAAAGCGTTCAAGAACTAAATGAATTTATCATCAACAAACTTCGTAATATTGAAGGAGTGGACAAAACACAAACCCTTGTTGTTTTGGAAAGCATATGAATTTTGACTAACAATAAACTTTATATATGATACAAAAGGCCCTTGATTACATACACAAAAATTTAGGTGTGATTTATTATGGCAGTAGAATTCGGCGAATTTAAAGGAAACAAAATGATTAAATTAATCAATGATAACGACCCTGAAGGGAAGTGGCCTTTTTCTTTTGGAAAAATGAAAGCAAAACTAATTATGTCAAATATAGACGAAATTAAGAAATTTGCTGAAGAAGAAGAGTAAATCTTTCTTCTCAATTTTTTATTTTTTTAATTCTGATTTTAGAAACAATTTATAGTTATAAAAGGCAATTTCTAACCAGTCTAAAGACAGTTTAGACTGATTTAAACAATATTTTAACTGGTGCCTAAAGAAAAAATAGGTCAAAAAAACAATTTAAAGATAAATAAGAACTAATTAGATTTAATTTGACGTTTTACTCTGCTTTGAATTGTTGTTAGAACATTTAAAGGAGTATTCGCCCTAGAAGTTGTTAAACTAGACGTTATTCCCGTCTCTTTTATGAATTCTGGCGTTAAAGAGAGCACCTCATCAACACTCAAACCATCAAGACCAATCACTAAAATAGAAATCAAACCTTTTACGAGAACTGAACTAGCCCATCCTTTCAAATGAACCACATTATTTTCAACCTCAACATCAATATAGACTTCAGACATACAGCCCGCAATCATATTTTTCTCTGTTTTTAGATCATCAGAAAAAGAACCTAACTCTTGGCCAAATTCAATTAAAGCTTCATATTTCTCTTCTTGAGTATCTAATATTGAAAAATCGTCAATTATTTCTTGTAATTTTTTTGGAAGCATACAGTTTGTTAAGAAAGGGTTTTTTTAAAGATAACTATAATAAATATATGTCACCGTCAAGTAATAACTATATTCTCTAGAACACTAATTTTTATAAATAAAAAGTATCAAGCTAAATACACATAATCAAATTTATGGTGAAACTATGAAACAAATAACAAGAATCAGTGGCCTTGATATCGTTTCTAGATACGCCTATGCTTTATTCTAAGTTTAGGTGTTTAACCTAGACGAATCATTATGATATAAGTTGTAGAAATTACTCTACAATTTATTTCTAAAAAAATAAAGAACAATAATTTTGTGTGCAGTTCTTTATCGGTTGGTAAAATTCAACGACAAATCGTGTGCTTGTGACCTTGCCGTCCAAAACATCAACACGTAATACAAACAAAATGAATGTAGACAAGTATGAAGAGTATGCATTGGTCGTTAAAGACGTCAACAAATATTTCACTGACGCAAACACAAACGGATTAGCACAGCGTCTTGGTTTAAAGAAAGCTAAGTTATTCCATTCAGTAAAAAATATTTCATTTACTGTAAAAAATAAAAGTGTTTTTGGAATATTAGGACCTAATGGTTGTGGTAAATCAACGTTAATTCGTATGATGACAACTTTAATCCTTCCAGATACAGGTTGTTTACTTTGTGGAAAACCAAGTTCTTTTAATATTTTTTCTGCTTCTGTTTTTGCTTTCTCTTTGTCAAGTCCGTAAAGACCTGCAGCATAGTCGAGATTTTCAAGTGGTGTTAATTTCATAAAAAATGAAGCATCCACGCTAACTCTGCCAATGAAATCTTTTACTCTAGATGGTTGTTCTTCGACATCAACTCCAAATACTTTTATTGAAGATTCTCCTGTTGAAAAACTTTCTCGAGGTCAACAACAAAAGATTGCAATAGCTAGAGGATTTTTAGCCAAACCAAAAATCATTTTGCTTGACGAACCAACAACAGGTCTTGATCCAGTATCCAAGATTGATGTACTTCGGTTTGTGAAAAAAGTAATGAAAGAACGTGACATAACTATAATCATCACTAGCCATGATATGGATGAAATTGAAAAACTTTGCGATGATTTAGTTATTATGAATGACGGAGCTGTTATTGCTCAAGGTAGTGTTAAAGAATTAAAACAAAAATATTCAGATAACAACCTCTTTGAACTGCAAACAACAGAACCTGAAAAGTCAAAATCATTACTTGAAAAAATGATTAAGGTTAATGAAATCAAACTAGAAGTTGATGAAAAGAAGAACAACCGATTAACTTTCAAAACTAAACGTATTGATAGCGTTGCAAGTGAAATAATTGGTGCGCTTGATAATAATGACATTGGTTTTATCGGTTTAGTCAAAATCCTCCCCTCTCTGGAAGATGTGTTTGTTAAATTAACTGGCAAACATCTTGAGTGAGAAAATACAAAACAAACAAATTAGTTGCCTTGAAGAAAAAGATTTGTTTTTTGAATGCGAAAAAATATTCGCATAATCTCAAAAAGCAAATAAAATTATTTTCAAAGAAAATAACAACTCTTCGCAACAAATTTTGTTTTGTAAAATTTCAAGTTTTGACTAATAGTGCAATCATACAGGTAGAAAGAAACTAGATTGCTACAAAAGGTAAACTAAAATGAGAGTTCATGAAAATGAGACTTGCAAGAAATATAATGTACTGCGTCAACTGCGTGCATTCATCGTTCGAAACTCAAACCTAACTAAAAGATATTGGGAATGGGAAATTGTTTTCCTAATATACCACACTGTTAGTGCATTAGCAATAGGTTTTTTAGCGACGAGCATGGATCCTACAGGTCAAAAGTTTGACAGTTTATTGTTATTCCTTTTGATTGGTTCAGTTATGTGGGTATACCTATCAAGTATCTTCAACGAAGTTGGTAATCAAATTGGTTATGAACGTTGGGAAGGCACTATTGAGTATACTTTCATGGCGCCAGTAAAACGTATCGTGCATTTGCTTGGAAATTCCACTTTCGCAGTGATTTACGGTATTGCAAGAACAGCAATTGTCCTAGCTTTTGTGATTATGCTTTTCGCAATTAATATCTCAAATGCAAATATCTTAGCAGCATTTGTTATTTTGATTGTGAGTGCATTTTCATTCATCGGTCTTGGAATGATTGCTTCAATTGCACCACTTATGAGTCCAGAAAGAGGATCTCAAGCATTGCAAATATTCAGTGCATTAATGATGCTTGTTTCAGGTATTTACTACGAAATAAGTATCTTGCCTGGATGGATGCAAGCAATCTCCAAAATAAGTCCAGCAACGTATGCTCTTGAAGGAATGCGTAAAGCACTAATTGAAGGAGCAAGCATTAGCAGTCTTGGACTTAGCCACTTAGTACCGCTAGCTTTAATGGGTGTAATATTCATTCCACTTGGAATGTTTATTTTCTCAAGAGCAGAAAAAATTGCTAAGAAAAAAGGACAGCTTAAACGTAATGGTTAATCACAACCATCCAAGGAATTTTTATTTTAGCGAAGAGTTTCTCTTCGCTTCTTTTTTAGAAAGCATTATAAAACTAAAACCAGAGGATTAAGACATTGAAATTATTTAAAGAAAACGAACTTGAAGAATTAGGCCTGTTTTATTTGGTCAATTTTGTTATAGGTGCTTTTGCCGTCGCAATGCCTTATGCAGTCATATATTTTTTAGATACAGGACTATCATTTCTTCAAATATCCATAATGTTTGCAATATTTGGTGTTAGCACATTTGTTCTTGAAATTCCAACAGGTGCTTTTGCTGATGAATACAGTCGTAAATGGTCAGTTGTTGTAGGAATGATTATTGTCGGCATATCATTTGGACTAATACCTTTAAGTAATTCATTTTTAACTACATTAGTACTATGGTCAATTCTTGGTCTTGGAACAACTCTTGTTAGTGGAGCAGAAGTAGCATGGGTTATGGACAATTTAAAATTTAACAAAAAAAAAAAAAATTAGAACAAACATATTTCATCAAATATCAAAGCATTTTATACGCAGGTTTTGTAATAGCGCCATTAATAGGAAGTTATATTGTAAAGAATTTATCTATGGATCTTCTTTGGTACATTATTGGAGCAAGCCACATTCTAGGAGCAGTAATCTTTGCAAGAATCCCAGAGAAATTTAAACCTGCAAAAACAACTGTAAAAAAAGCATTAAAAAATAATTGGCAAACAACAAAAAAAGGATTTAAACATATTAAAAAAACAAGAAATTTAATGTTAGTTATTGGAGCGGGTATTTTTGCATCGATTGCTTTAATGGCGGAAGATGGTTGGACTCCGTTAATGGTGGATACGGTAGGTTTTCCAGTTGAGTCCATTGGTTATTTTATATCGGCCCTAGCAGCAGTAATGATATTTATCCCATTATTAGCGTCCAAAATAAAAGATGAAAAAAAAGCACTTATGTTTTTGACATCTATGCAATTAATTTTGCTATTAGGAACCTTGTTCATAAAAGAAGGAAGATTCATAATCGCTGCAAGTTTATTTGTAGTTCCAGAAATGTTTAGAGGTCTTAAAAGACCAATTCTTGAACATTACTTTCAAAAGTTAATTCCTTCCAAAATTCGAGCCACAACAACATCTATTGAAAGCATGATATACACAGGCATTAACACAGTCATAGTAATTATTGCAGGAGCTTTAATGGATGTGTTTCCAATACAATATGTTATTGGCTGTTCAAGTATATTTTTCATTGGAAGTATAATATGTTTTTCTAAATTAAAAGAAAAAAAACAAAAAAATTAAAATTTATTTTCCATCAAAAAGTGAAGTGTTTTTATATCCTTGTCATATAAAAATTTTAAATCTTTTCTTGTGAAAGTATAGTTTGTAGCATAAACAAGTCTTCTCATCACAATAAATAATGCTAAGCCATAATAAACACCCCAATCTATTTTCATGTTTCTCTGTTTGGAATAAACATAAATAAATCTTCTAAACTTTCTAAGATCAATAGTTCCATCTTCTTTTTCAGACCAAAACTTCGCAGCTTTTGCAACATCCACTTCAACAAAACCAAAGTGAGAAAAATCAAAGTCAGAAACAGCTAAAAAATTTCCCTTTGAGTAAAATATGTTGTGAGGTCCAAAATCATAATGTAATAAAGATTTTTCAGTAAAGGGCATTCCCCAAAGATGGCGCATTATTCTTATTGCGACATTTTTTAAGAAAGGTAGTTCTTTTATGAATTCTTTTTTCAAAGGATGTTTGGTTTTTTTTGCTGAATCAACAAGAGGTTCACTATGGAATGTTTTTGGTTCTTCAGTTAACAAAGTTATAGTATCCACATCTTTTTCAATGGATTTTTCTTGAACTTCATATTTTGTTTCGAAGTCTTTCATCGCTTCGTGAAAATCAGCTAAAGTATTTGCTGCAAAGTTTAGTCTATCATCATTATTCAAAGGAGCATCAATTTCGTGGTAAGGATAAAGCAGGTAATAACGATTATTTATTTCTCCAACATATCCTCCCGTCTTTGTTTGCAAAGGAGTTAAAACATTAAGTCCTTTCTTTTTCATGTGCAAAACTATATCCACTTGGGCAAAGAAGTGTTCTTTTTTAGTCCCCTTAAAGAAATAAAGTTCCTTTAAGAAATATTCACCATCTTTGGTTATTAATTTGTAAGTAGCATTAACACTTTTTCCAAATCTAAATATCTCTTTAACAGTTAAACCATAAAGTTCTTTCATATCTTGAAGTAATTGCTTTGTCATTTCAATCACCTCAAAGAGTATTCAAATCATCAAATGATGAAATTACATAATCGGCTTTCGTATTTCCTTTGTAACTATTACCAGGACGAGTAATCAAAACACTAACAGCATTTGGATGAATCTGTTTTATGTTATGTCCAAATTGCAAATCATATTCTTGATCACCAACATGAATAATCTGTTGATTTGTATTATACCAACCCATATCATCTAGTTCTTTTATTGCTTTTTCAGCCAAGTAAATATTTGGTTTAGCTTCATTTTTTAGAAATGCAGCATGAATACCAACAAATTCATCGTCAATTCCAAGCGCTTTCAATTTATTTTTTGTTGCTTGTTCACTAGAGTTAGAAATAGCAATTGTTGGAACACCACTTCTTGTAAATCTAAGTGCATCTTCAAAAACACTCATTTGACCAGACTTGACAGCTTCAAAAGGATCAAATGTTTTGTATGGACCCGTAAAAAAATCATTTAAAGACATATACTGTTCAACAGCACCTTTCAAACCATGTTCTTCTAGATTTGCGTATGCTTCTTCATAACTAGTATTTGCAATTTTTGCAAGAGCCATAGCTTGAGCCCCTCTTACAGCTCCATTAGTATTAATATAAGTTCCATCAACATCACTAATACAAATCGTCTTTATTCCACCAAGCAGTGTATCTAAAGATTCTTTTGAAATAGGATTTCCATAAGCTCCTTCAAATTTTGGCCGAGTGTCTTTGTTGTAAAAACTTGTTTTTTGTATGTTTAATTTATTCATTTCAATTCACCTCCAAAAAGCAATCTGTTTGCCTTTTGTTACTACTGTTAGGTGAAATTAATATATAAAATATCACCCCCTCCTAAGAGGTTGTAAATACAAATGTATTTAAACCACAAATACTAAAATAAGAACAATATGGACTTATCAGAACTAGGATTAACACCTGCCGAACAACGAATTTATCAAACGTTAGTCGAACATGGAGCAATAACAGCTAGCACAGTAAGTAGAGAATCCAACGTTTCATATGGTAAAATTTACGAAGTTTTAGACAGGCTTGAAGCTAAAGGGTTAGTAAAAGTTATTCCTGAAAAAACCAAAAAGTTCGCTCCAACCGAGCCCGAACATTTGAATAAATTAATACAACAAAAACAAGAAAAGCTAAAGCAACTAGAATCAGATGTCAAGCACCTTCAACAAATTTACAAACAACAAGAAGAAGAACCAATCATCATTGCAAAAGGTAAAGCCAATTTTGATAAAATAGCACATCAGATGAAAAGTGGAGAAAAATTCATATACAATATAAAACCACATTCAACAATTTGGGCAAAAACATTAAGCAACATCAAAAAAAACAAAGAAAAAGGAATTGATTACAAAAGTCTTAATCGCGTAAATGAAAAAACAATACCAAATCTAAAAAAATTTGTTGAACACGGACAAAACGAAATGCGCGAATTTGAATCAAAAACAGTGGCTTTAGCAATAACCGATTTCGAAGTAATGATTACACTAATTGAACAAAACACAACAATGCTAATTAGAGATCAAGAATTTATCCAGATTATGAAAATTCTTTTCGAAAATACTTACATAAAACAAAAACCAATCACATTAGAATCATTAAAAGAAAAGGAAAAAGAATTCAAAAAGAAAAAGTCTCGCTCACAGGAATAGCTGCAATCACCGAAGTGTATTCAGGTGCAGTTTTATTTTTATACCAAAGAAGTGGCCTATCAAAAACATCCATTGCAAGCTTATTACAATCAACACCAGAAGCTTCTAAACTATATCGTTTATCGTTTGGTTTTGCACAAGGTTCTCCAAGTTTACCTTTACAAGGTTTACAAAGACGACATGCACCCGTACTAAAAAATTGAGTATTGGTTTTATTTTCTAAACTTCGCATGTATTTTTCAAGTCTCGGTTTAATAACCGCATTTCCTATCTGTAATTTTTGATAATCAGAATAATCAAAATTGGCCAACTGATTCAAATTAATAGAATACATTACAACTAAAAAGTTCTCAAAACTATTTTGAAATTTTTCAAAAGAAGGAGAAAACGGAGGACAAGAGTATTTTTTACCATAATTACTACAACCATCTTCGCACATTTTTCTAAACTGTTCTTTTTTAACATCAAAAACATCTCTTGAAACGAGTTTAGAAAGAACTTCCACCTCTAACTCGTGTTTTGGGGTCTTTGCGATAAAAGATTGTTGTTTCATAAATAAATTTGAAATCAATCAAATATTTATAATCATCGAAAGAATATTTAAACAAAAAAATAAAAGAAAAGAAACCTAAGCTTCTTTGTATAATCTTTCTACTTCTTCCCAGTTTACAACATTCCAAAATGCTTTAACATAATCCGGTCTTTTGTTTTGGTATTTTAAGTAGTAAGAGTGTTCCCATACATCAATACATAAAATTGGTTTTTCTCCATTTGATAAAGGAGTATCTTGATTACTAGTCTTTCTGATAGCTAATTGTTTGCCCGTTCCCTGATCGCTATCCGCTGTTATCACCAGCCAAGCCCAACCACTACCAAATTGCGTAAGAGCTGCATTTTCAAATTCTTCTTTGAATTTTTCAACACTACCAAAAGCATCAGTTAAAACATTTTCAAACTCAACGCTCATTTTTTTGTCTTTGCCCATTATTGAAAAGAAAAGATTATGGTTAACATAACCTCCGCCGTTATTTATAACAGCAGATCTAATATCTTCGGGAATCAAAGAAACATTTGACAAAATTTCTTCTGCAGTTTTTTCAAATAATGCCGGATATTTTTCTATAGCAGCATTTAATTTTGCGGTGTAAGCTGCATGATGTTTGTCATAATGCACATGCATCGTTTCTTTATCAACATACGGTTCTAAGTCCGCATAATCATAATTTAATTTTGTTTGTTCATACATTTTATTTACCTCATATATTTTTTATTTCTAACCCATATCCACATTAATACTAAGTAAATTGCTCATAACCATTTTCCTCTATTTGTTTTATCAGCTCTAATTCTCCTTCTTTAACCACAGTCCCTTTTTTTAGAACAATTACCCTATTGGGTTTTAAATATTCTAAGATTTTGTTGTAATGAGTTATTACTATAATACCCATCTTTGGGTGTTCTTTTTTTATTGTATTTATTCCTGAAGTCACAATTTTTAGAGCATCCACATCTAAACCTGAATCAGTTTCATCTAATATTGCAACTTTGGGTTTTAACATCAGTAATTGTAATGTTTCAAGTTTTTTCTTTTCTCCCCCTGAGTGACCAACATTCAAATATCTCTGAGAAAAAGAAGAATCTAATTTTAATACATCCATATTTTTATTTAATTCTCTTTTGTATTCACTTAATCTTATTGGAGTTTCAAGTCTAGTATTTATTGCTTGGCGTAAAAAATTACTTATAGTTACTCCTTCAATTGAAGCCGGATGTTGAAATGACAAAAATAACCCTTTCTTAGAACGTTCATCAGCACTTAATTCATTCAGTGAGAAACCATCTAAAATAATATTTCCCTCTTGCTCATAAATAGGACTTCCCATTAAACTTTGTGCAAGGGTTGATTTTCCGCTTCCATTTGGACCCATTATAACTAAAACTTCACCTTCTTCTAAAGATAAATTTATTTTATCAAGTATTTTTTTATCTTCAATAAATGCACTTAAGTTTTCTACTCTTAGTAATGTCATTTTATTCACCTTAATAATTTCAATGCTGCATTTAAAGCACTAATAAATTTCTCTACATCAGATTCATCATTATATATTCCAAAACTTAATCTAACTGTTCCTTGGACACCAATTGCATTTAGAAATGGTTCAGCACAGTGTTTTCCAGACCTTACACATATACCTTTGCTTCCAAGCATGGTTGCAATATCATCAGCATCGACACCATCCACATAAAAACTCAATAATGGACCATAATTGTTTTCATCTTGATGACCTATTATATGAACACCTTCTATTTCGTTTAGTTTTTGTTTTGCTAATTCTAAAAGTTTTGTTTCGTTTTCTTCTATTTTTTCAATAGACAATTTATTTAGATAATCTATTGCAGCTACGCAAGTCATAATACTACTTGAGTCCATTGTTCCAGCTTCAAATCTATGAGGAATATCTGCCCAAGTCGTAACTTCAAGACTTACTTTTCCAATCATACTTCCTCCATAAAGAAAAGGTTCTAGTTTTTCTAATAATTCATATTTACCATACATAACACCAACACCAAAAGGGCCGTAGAGTTTATGTACGGAAAAAGCCATGAAGTCAACATCTAATTCTTTTACATCAACTATCTTATGAGGTGCTAATTGGCAAGCATCTAAAATAATTATTGTATTGGGATTTTTTTCTCTAATTTGTCTAACAATTTCTTTTATGTTTGGCATGTATCCACTAACATTTGACATCCCTGTAAATGAAAAAACTTTAGTATTTGATTTGATTAAATCTATATTAAAATCTAATTCATAAGTTTTAGGATTTAATGGAACTGATCTAAACGTAGCACCAACTTGTTTTGCCTCTTGTTGCCAAGGAACAAAATTACTATGATGCTCCATATCAGTTACTAAAACATCATCTTCCAAGTTTATAGGAATACTTCTTGCTAAATTATTTAATATTTCAGTAGTGTTTTTTGCAAAAATTATTTCTTCTTTTCTTGCGCCAACAAATTTAGCAAATTTTTCTCTTGCTTCTTCCATCCCTTCAGTTGCTTTTATAGATAATTCATATCCTGCACGATGTGCATTGGCATTTCTATTCACATATGCATCAACCAATGCCTCAACAACTACTTTTGGTCTTTGAGTTGTTGCCGCGCTATCCAAATACACAACATCATTTTTTTCAAAAACTTGAAAATCTTTTTTATTCATCAATTCCACTTCCAATTAAAACATGATCAACCACAGATGACTCAAGTCCCTGAGTTATTAAGGAAACAGAGTCTTTCTTATTTAGCCCTCTTGATTGTAAATAAAATAATTCCTCTTCTCCAACACTACTTATTGTACTTCCATGAGAACAACTAACGTTGTTATTGGATATTTCAAGATTAGGAATACTAATAGCGTCCGATTCAGAATCTAAAATTATGAATTTACTATGTTCATAACCTTCACAAGTATCAGCATCTTTAGTTATATTAATAGAATTTTCATTTATTATTCTAGACTTTTCAAGCGTTCCATTAACAACCATATTAGATTTGGTTCTTGAAGCGTTATGAATAATTTTAATGTCACTATCCAGAACAGAATTAGTTCCTTTTATGAATACTCTTTTATCCAAAGCAGAATTTTCACCAACTAAATCAGTTTTGAAAAATAACAAAGATTGATTTTCAGAATAATACTGCAACGCAAAATTAATATTTGAATTCTCTTCTTGTATTTGAATTAATCTTAAATAATTTTGATTTCCCTTTAGTTCTGATTTAATTAAAATATTCGCATGTACATCTTTATGAACATGTATAAATATTCCAGAAGATAGAAATGAATTTGATTTTCCTCTCAAATCAATATTAATATTAGCAGTTTGATCTATGCAAAGAATTAGTTGTGTGGGGGACTCTATTTCTTGCCGTATAATAGTGTTTCCTTTTATCTCCAATATTTTGGTTTCACAATTGTCAAAATGAATTTCATCAAAATGATTATTTGTTCCCGCTCTTGCATCTCGCACACAAGCTAAATTATCATCAAAAGAGATTTCTTGATATGCTCCTTCAATGGAGATTTTATTTAATCCATTGGAAATTGGACTTTTCAAATCTAAATCAGTTACAATTCCCAATCCTCTCTTTACTTTTGTTTCAACCATTTTAACCAAGAGATCCTTCCATATCAAGTTCTATTAATTTATTCATCTCACTTGCATATTCAAGAGGTAATTCTTTCACAAGAGGTTCCATAAAACCATTTACAATCATTTGCATAGCTTGCTCTTCAGGAATTCCTCTTGATTGTAAATAAAATATTTGATCATCACTTATTTTTCCCACTCTTGCTTCATGAGCAATTGTAACGTTTTTGTTGTTAATATCCATTGTTGGAAAAGTATTACTTTGACTTTTATTATCAAGCATCAGCGCATCACAGTCAACAGCACTACTACAGTTTTCTGCATTTCTTGCAACCTTTACAATCCCCCTATAATTGGTAATCCCGCCTTCTCGTGAAATACTTTTATTTTTGATTATGCTTGTAGTGTTTGAAGCCATATGATATACTTTAGCACCAGTATCTTGTTCTTGATCTTTACTTGCATAAGCAACTCCTATGTGAGTTGAACTGCTTCCTTTTCCAATAAGTATTGTTGCAGGGTAAAGCATTGTTTTTTTACTCCCCATGTTCCCACTAACCCACTCCATATTAGCATCTTCATAAACAAGCGCTCGTTTAGTGTTTAGATTGTAAGTGTTTTTTGACCAGTTTTCAACGCTACTGTATCTCATGTTTGCATTTTTGTGAACAAATATTTCAACCCCTCCAGCATGAAGCGAGTTCTCATCATATTTTGGAGCACTACATCCTTCTATATAATGTAATTTTGCTCCTTCTTCTAGAATTATCAAAGTATGTTCAAATTGTCCAAACGCAATTTTATTCATTCTAAAATAAGCTTGCAGTGGTTGACCCACATCCACATTTTTTGGAACATAAATAAAAGTTCCTCCACTCCAAACAGCTCCATGTAACGCCGCGAATTTATGTAAACTTGGCGATATACATTGTTTCATAAAATATTTTTGAATAAGCTGCGGATGATCTTTGACAGCTTCATCCATATCTTTGAATATAACTCCTTTTTCTTCTAATTCTTTTGCCAAATTATGATATACTGTAGAACTATCAAATTGTGCTCCAACTCCTGCTAATGCTTTTTTCTCTGCTTCAGGAATTCCAAGTGCATCAAATGTTCGTTTTATATTTTCAGGAACATCATCCCAAGATTTAGAACTTACACTTTCAGGATCATTGAAATAAGTTATTTTGCTTAGATTAAGGTCGCTAATATCAGGACCCCATTTTGGCATTTCAAGTTCTTGAAATATTTTTAATGATTGTAATCTTAAATTAAGCATCCACTCAGGCTCTTTTTTATATTCACTAATTTGTCTAACAACATCTTCATTTAATCCTTTAATAGTTTCAAATTTAGTTCCAACGATGTCGCTTTTTTCATACAGTTCAGTGGATAATTCTTTTATTTCATTCATTTTTCTTTTAGGATGTTAGTTTGCGACAAAAAAATATTTATTCCGACTTTTTGTCGACACCAAAAATAAAGTTAGTCCTTATTTTTGAGTATGTTTATTACAGCAATTGTTTTGCCGTCTTTGTCTTTGATAGGCTTTGTTACAATATCATTATGTTGACAGGTTGATTTTTGTGTTTTTCCTGTTGCAAATGTTTTTTCAACCGGACAACAATCACACTCATGTTCTTTTTTTCCATGAAGTTCATAACATTTTTTGTTTATTTTTCCTTTATTTGCCCAAATAATATCATGATTTTGTGTTTGAACAGTTATTTTATTATCAACTAAAGATAAGAACATATCAAGTTCATCTCGTAATGGACTTTCTTCACTCATTATACTAAGAAAAGCACTTGGTGCTAATTTCCAGACTTTCGATTTTCCGATGGATCTAAATGTACAGATTCCAAGACCTTTTAATGATTCAAGATGACGAGAAGCCGTGTGTCGTTCAATACCTAGTTCATCAGCTATTTGATTTATTGTAATATCTTCTTTTTTAGTTTTTAGAAGAGTAATTATTTGCTTTTGAACAGGATCCATATAGAAAGAGTAAAGAAAAAGTAGTATTTAAAGGTTTCCTTTAATGGTTACCGTTAGAAGCTAGTTATATCATCCAACACGTTTTGAGGGTGAGTTAATGGTTTAACAGAATCATATCTTTTAATCACCTTTTTATCCTTATCAAGTAAAAATGTAACTCGATTTATTCCCATATATGTTTTACCCATAAACTTTTTCTCACCATAAACACCGTATTTTGTTGAAACTGCAAAATCAGAATCAGACAAAAGAAGAATGGAAAGGTTTTGTTTCTCGCAAAACTTAGTTTTGCTTTTTTCATCCCCACCCGAAATTCCAACAACAACAGCATTTGCGTTTTTGAATTTTGTTTTTAATTTCTCAAACCCGTGAGCCTCAATAGTGCAACCAGGAGCGTTATCTTTTGGATAAAAATAAACAACAGTATAACTAGCATCCACATCTTTCAAACTAATTTTTTTACCATCTTTATCAGAAAGTGAAAAAGAAGGCGCTTTTTTTCCTACATCAATCATTTTAAATAAATTAATCATAAGCCTTTTTAAAATATTTGAAAGTAAAATAGATTAAAAAAGCAGATTTAAAATCAATAAACCTTATAAATCAAAATTCAAAAAACAAAATACATAGTTATGTGGTGTAAATATAAATGACAAAAATAAGTATAGTAGGTTTAGGTTATGTAGGTTTTCCATTAGCAGTTCTTTGTAAACAAAAAGGATTTGATGTTTTCGGGTTTGATAAGGACCCTGTAAAAATAGATAAAATTTCTAAAGGAATTGACCCTGTTGAAGGAGGCAATTTCAAAGATGTTTTTGAATCATCAAATACGGATTCAACGCCATTACAAACTAGCAATGTTATAATTATTTGTGTTCCAACTCCTGTTGATGAAACTAAAATGCCTGATTTAAGACCTGTTATTTCAGCAGTTAGTTTAGTTAAAGAGAATATCAAAAATAACAAACCACTTGTTGTTGTTGAATCAACAATTAATCCCGGAGTTATGGAAGAAATTGTTAAACCAATTTTTGATAAAGAAGGATTTATAGTTGGAAAAGATTATTTCTTAGCCCATTGTCCTGAACGTATCAACCCAGGAGATCCAAAGTGGAATGTTGGAAATATTCCTAGAGTCGTTGGAGCATTTACAACAGAAGGATTAGAAAAAGCATACGAGTTTTATACAAATATTATTAGTGGAGAAGTTGTTAAGATGTCAAACATCAGAGCTGCTGAAGCTACTAAAATATTAGAAAACAGTTTTAGAGATATAAACATCGCATTCATTAATGAAATTGCAAAAAGTTTTGAGGTTTTAGATATTGATGTTGTTGAGGTAATTAGAGGAGCTTCAACTAAACCCTTTGCATTCATGCCACATTATCCTGGTTGCGGGGTTGGAGGACATTGCATTCCTGTAGATCCATATTATCTAATTGAAAAAGCTAAGAGTAAAGGTTTTGATCATAAGTTTTTAAGGAATGCAAGAACAATAAATGAAAGCATGCCAGGACACACAGTCAATCTACTCCAAGATGCATTAAACGAAGATAAAAGAGCACTTAATGGAACAATTGTCGGTCTTCTTGGCCTATCATATAAAGCCAATGTTGGAGATCTTCGTGAAAGCCCTTCTTTAGTAATTAAAAAATTTCTTGAAAAAAAAGGAGCAAAAGTAATAACGTTTGATCCTTACATTAAAAGCGATGTTGATTCTCTTAAAGAATTACAAAATAAAACAGACACTATTTTACTTGCAACTAACCATGATGCTTTTAAGAATATAGATTTCTCAAAAGTTAAAGTTTTTGTTGATGGTAGAAACATGTTTCATGACAACATCCCTAATTGTATTTACAAAGGCATTGGAGTTCATGGAAAATAAAAAAAATAAAATTAAACTTCTTTGAGTCTTTGCTTTTGGTAAAGCTCATAGAATTTTCCCTTTTTTGCAATTAAACTTCTAAAAGAACCCTCTTCTTTTATCACACCATGTTCCAAGTATACTATCCTGTCCATTCCTTTTAGAGTTGCTAATCTATGTGCAATAACTATCAAGGTAGTATTTCCCAAATCGTCAAAAGATTTCTGTATGTGATACTCACTTGCACTATCTAAACTAGACGTGGCCTCATCTAGAATAATCACAGGCGTATTTCTATATACGGCTCTTGCAATTCCCAATCTTTGTCTTTGCCCACCACTTAGTTTAAAACCTTTTTCTCCGATTTGAGTTTTAATCCCAAAAGGCAATTCATCAATAACAGGCTTTAAATAACTAACATGAATAGCCTGATTAAGACGAGAAGTATCACTTCCAACCCCTGCCATAGTTATATTTTCTTGTAGTGTCGTGCTAAACAATTCTTGATCTTGGAGAACAACAGAAAGCCCTTCTCGTAAAGATTTTTTATTAATCTCTTTAACATTCCTATCATCGAAACAAACTCTTCCAGATTGAGGCTCATATAATTTTAGTAGAAGTTTAGCTATTGTTGATTTTCCGCTCCCACTCAAACCCACAATTCCTATTTTCTCATTTCTATTTATTTGTAAACTGAATTTTTTTAAGACTTTTTTGTCTTTGTATGCAAAATCAACATTTTCAAAAATAATTTTTTTCCAATTTTTTGATAAATGTTTTTTACCGTGCAAATCTTCGTTTTCTTCTGGTTCGTTTATTAGAACATTAAGTCGCTCAAATCTCACTTTTAACGCCACAAATCCTAAAGATACACTTGCATAATTCGTCATCGCCGATGAGAATCTAGTGTAATATCCTAAAAAAACAACCACACTACCAACACTTATTGCTCCAGATATTGCATCCCTTCCAAGTAAAGTAAAAAAAGCAGCGTAACCAAGCACGGTTAGAACTAAAACAGTCACGGATTTTTTCTGCCCCTCTACTTTCCTTTTAGTCCAATTCAGCAGAGAGTTTTTTTCTTTATTTTTTATTAGTCTTAATATTTTGTCTTCATAGCCAAGAGCTTTTATTGATAATAAATTATTCCCTGCTTCAAAGAGTAAACCACCAACTTTTTCTTCGTAGATATGATATCTTTTTGATGCAGCATAAACTTTTTTCACAAAAAATCTTTCTGATAAGAAAATAACTATTGCAAATGTTAAAATAACAATTAAATAAAGTAAATTAATTTTAAAGAACACAAATAAAACCACTGCTCCACTTACTATTAATTGGATTATTTCATTTGAAAACATTCGCATAAGTTCTGAAGTTGCACTCGCTCCTTTTTCTATTTGAGATAGTTTTTTACCTGTTTGTTGAGATTCATGCCAAGACATATTTAGTCTCATCAATTTCTTAAAGCCTTCACGTCTTAAGCGTTGAGCCATTTGTGCTCCAGTATATTGTATGTAAAATTTACTGTAAAACCTAGTAAAAACTGTTGTTAATTCTATCCCTGCAATTATTAAAACAAACCAAATAAAAGAATTAAAATTTGTTCCAGCAACCAGACTATCAATTGCCTTTCCTAAAAAATACGCAGAGATAAATCCTCCGGTAACACTAATTATTCTTATTAATAAATTGAATAAAAAGCGAATTTTGTTTGGAATCCAATACCAAGTTATTTTTAGAAATTCTCCCAACGATAGAGACTCCTCTTTCATTAACCCATACACCTCCCAGACTTTGACTGTTAAATTTGCTGATCCAAGAAAACAACCCTCAATTAAAACAGCCAGTATAGTCTATTACCCAACCATCATATTTAAAGATTTGTTTTTTTACCCCTATGTGATGACAAATAAAAACGAAAAATATAAATATATGTTATATTATAAACATAGTATAACCCAGAAAAAACACCCAGACTAATTCTAAAAATACTTAAAAAAAAATAAAAGAAAAACTAACTTCGTTTTCTATTAATCGCAAACGAAATTCCAGTTGTGAAAGCAGGATCGTACGAATTTCTAGACATATTCCACCTAAAAAAGAATGAAGCATCTTCTTCAGGGAAAAAACGTTTTATTCCAATATACGGTGCAGGATCATAACTAAGTTTATTTGGTGGCAAAGGAGCACCATTAGAATCTGCAACATAATTAAGACCTGCTTGAATTCCAAAATCTTCAAGTCTTGCAGTAACACCGTGACTAAAATATGGCCTTAGAGAATTAAAAGGCGTACTAAGAGATACATCAAAATACAAGGAACTTAATTCACCAATATCAAGTATAGGAAAACTAATATTCACTCCAAAATCTTGAAATGGTGAAAGTTCAAAACCACCTTCAAAATTATTATCACTGAATCGAATAAATTTATGTCGTTTTGTAAAATCTACTGTCTGCTCCAAAGAAGAAGGAGATTTCAGACTATCTATTTTAGCTACATCTGCTTTAGCAAAAGCTAATGTTAATGCTGCTAAAGGCAACAATACTGTTTTCTTTAAATTAACCATAGTTTACTATAGAATCAAATACACGCAACCTTGAAAAAGAAACAACCCAAAATAGATAATATTGATTTGTTTAAAAAAGTTCTCATAAAAAAATAAAAAAATTAAATGGTTGGAACTTCACATCCAGTTAAAACTCCAAGTGTTTGAAAACTTTGTTCCCCAGGATATTTTTTTCCATCAACAACCCATGTTGGATAACCTTCAATTCCTGCAGCATTACAAGCATCAACTTCAACAGTACACTCATAATATAAAACATCTTCAAAAGAATCTCCAAACAATGCTTTTTGAGCTTTACAATGACTACACCATTCTGCACCATACATTGCAGCCCCTGCATCAGTCAAACACTGAGCAAAAGAACTTATAGAAGCCTTTTCTTCTGGCGAATAGTTAGCAGAACCATCTGCACTATCAACACCACAAGCAGAGAGTGTTAAAGCCACAATAACCATTAAACTAAGTAAAATTGTTCTTTTCATCAGTTTTAAGCCTTCTAAATGCCTTTTAAACATTGTGAATTTATAAAATTACCACTTTTGAGTGATAAAGTAACGAAACATTTAAATATGAGTAATACTTAATAATACTACTTATAGGTGACAAAATGAAACACCGACTAAGTATTACCGTGGATGAAAAAACAATCATCCTAATTAGAGAAGGAATACGTAGTGGTAAGTTTCGAAATAAATCACACGCACTTGAGTACGCACTAAACGAGGTGATGAAAAAGTGACTTTAGACGACACACTAATTCTTGCTGAAAAAGAAATTAGACAAAGACCATCCAATCCAGTTCTTGAAGAACACAAAGACGATCCTGTTGTAAAACACTTATGGTCTAGAAAAGAAATTAATGTTAAAGAATTAATCCCCGATAAGTTTGAATATGTTTCTAAACTAGGAGCAGCATCTTGGAAAGAAGCACCTCTTGTATATGAAAGCATAGGTGAACTTAAAATTCCTCGTGTTATCAAAATCATTAACGAAACAGAATTCACAAAAATGTTTCGTGACGCCGATTCTAAAGATAAAATAGAATTAATGAAAAAAGAACTTCTTGATGGAAACCCAAACTCCCTTGAAGGATTAGCTTTCGCCTACAAAGAAGTTCTAAAAAATGGCGAATTAGCAATGGTTGAAGAATTTCTACCAAGTAGCATTGAAGATATTAATTTTGAGTATAGAACGTTTGATGAAAATTTAGAAGATTTAATAGGATTTGCAAAAGGAATAAACTCAATGCACACATCAAAAAATAAAATTTGGGGAGATGGCAAACCAGAACACTTTAGATACACAGATTCTAAATATACAAGTAAAAAAATTCCTAAATTAAATGATTTTGGAACCGCTTCTAAAGGATCTTGGAGCATGGATAAAAAACAAGCAACAGGCGACTTCTTATACCGAGCTCCAGAAACATTCAAAGAATATTTTAGAGCGGATAAAGTAAATGATGTTTATAGTTTTGGTGCTGTCGCATATTATATGTTTACTGGCGAAGATTTGAACAAAGAATTATTTGATACAGTAACAAAAGAAGGGAAAAATTTACTTGAAAAAGTAAACTTGTATGAAAAGTTTATGTCCACAGTAGAAGAAAAAGAACTAAAAAAATATTATAAAAGAAAAGTAAAGAAACTTCCTAAAAAAATTAGAAATACAATTTTTGATATGATAAGACCAGAACAATACAAGTATGAAGAAAAAAACATCAATAAAATTAGAGGAAAAAGAAGTTTCCGTTACCAAAATGGAAAAGAAATTCTAGAAGCATTAGAAGAAATTAAACAAAACCAAATTGGTTCAAAATATCTTAAAAAAGTTGCTAGAAAATCAATTGGACCATTAGCATTCACAACAGTTATTGGTGCAGGTTTATTATTCGGTTTTTATCTAAATAGAACTTATGAACCTAAAGATCTAACATACCCTGAAGCAATCCCAGTAATGGAATTAATAGAACTAGGAAATCAAGCTGAAAAACAAGATACCATAAAATTTGATAGAGAACCATTCATTCCTGAAGAAACATGCACTATTGGAATGGCAATGGACATGGCAAATAGAACAGACAAATATAGATTAAATGCAAGAAATAATTTTCACATTCTTAATCTTTCCATAGCATACATTAAAGCAGCAACTTCACTTGGAGGAGGCGCAATGTTTAGTGAAGGACTACAAGAAAATTAGGATAATTATAGATCATTAACAAACTTCGACGAATATAGATTGGATGACCCACATGATGCAAGAACATTAGTTTCAAGAGTAATACCTCAGGCACTCTATGCAGCCAAAGGAGGAAAAGATTATGTTGATACCGAAGATATGATGATATATACATTTGGCGGTAAAAAACTTTTTGATAAAGTAAAATCAGAGATAGAAGAACATATGAAAAATGGTGAAACTGATGCTTATAACTATCAAAAATATAAAGAGTTTACAACTAAAGACGGTGAAAGATTAGTTCCTAAAGATGTTGTTAAATTTGTTGATTTATGGAATTCGTATCTTGGAATGCCAGAGCATTTTTTAACAGAAAAAACAAAAGCACTATCGGACTCTCTTCAAGCAAACTACACAGTTAAAATAGTTCCAACAGGCAAATATCAACCATTAAAAAAATAATCATCTAAAATTAGATTTCAAAACATCATAATTATATTCACTTATTTTTTCACATAAATTATATATTGTTGATTCTAATTCACGTCGTTCTTTAAATGAAATATGTTTTAATTGAACATCCTCAATAAGATTAAAATTACCAACAGAATCTTTTACAAATATCTCTAAACCTTGAAAAGCAACATTCTTGGGAAAATCATCTCTAAACACATAGCGTTTAACTTTAATCGGTTCTTTTACAACAAGATAAGATTGTCCATTAGAATAATATTGAAAATCAACAAACGTTGAATCATCCAAAGGCATATCTCTCACATTATTTGGAGAATATGATTGGCAAGAAGCAAGAGTAACCAATGCAGCTAATCCAAATGTTTTTATCAATTTATTTTTCATTTTTATCAACAGTTGATTTTGTAACAAAAATATCAAAAACAGAACGAGTAGCACGATCTTTGAAAGATAATTCTTTATCAGCATAATTAAAAACTTCTGAACCCATTAAAGCCAAGTCATCAAGTGAAGCTTTTCCAAAAGCATGTTTTCCTATAGTTGAATAATGAAATTGGCATCTTCCAATTTTAAGATTTTCTGGAGAATCATTAACAACACTACCTAAACCACCATAAACCAAACTAAGACAAGGAGAAATATCTCCAGTTAATTGAAAATAAGCAGAAGAAGCAAGTCCTGCAAAAACAGGCAAATCATAATTAAAGTACCGTTTTAAACCATCTGGATTATCACGATAAGCATTTGTAACAATTTGTCTTAATCGCTGTATTTTTTGCCGAGAATGAATAACAGACTTATCAACAGATAACTGATCAGAATCATTTTGAGTCACTGATTTTTCAACATGGTCCACAACTTGATCTTTGTAATAATCAAAAATATCATTAATACGATAAATATTCCTATAATAACTTAATTTAGCTAAAGCTTGCTCTTTTAAGTTCTCAAATTCAACACGTTTTTGATATTGTTTAGTATTAAGCGCTTTATGATAAAATTGTTTTGATTTATCCAAAAAAGATAAATCTTTTTTTGCATCCTTTTTTGATTTCATATCTACTCGCCTTTATTTCAAATCTATTGCAAAGTAAAGACTAAGCGTTGAATTGTTGTTATCATCTTTTGAGAATTTTAATTCTGAAAAAGTATTTTCTCCTTTGTAAGCAATAGCAGCATATGGTTTGACTGCTAAATTAGCACCTTCTTTGTAATGTGCTCCAGCACTAAATCCAACTTTCCCAGTATTGTAACCTGCTTCTAAGTTTAACATCAGATTATCAGCCAATTCACCAATAGATATTTTTGCAGATGAACCTCGTTTACTTTTTGTTCCTGTTGATGAAAAATAAGGAACATGTTCTTCAAAATAACCAAGCCCATAAAATACTGCAAATTCATGCGGTCCTTTCTTGCTTGTTATTAAACCAGGATTTTCTGCAATAACAGCAGTAGCGTTCCAATCTCCTGTTTCAAAGTCCACTTTACCATCAAGTAATGCACCTAAATCAGGAGTATCAAAACCATGAATTAAATGATATGTTTGATCATATTCTTTTATTATTCCTGTAGTGGAATTTGGTCTTTCTAACAAAGCGTAACCAGCAAGTTGTTGTTTTCCACCAACCAAGTTTTTTCCATCACATGGAACAACCCAACAAGCACCGTAATCAATATTATTTTTATTATTAACAGGAATATTTCCCATCAATAAAGACATTGTTCCAAGGTACTCGTTTGTTTTATCATCAAATTGTAAATAAAATGGAAAAATAGATTGTTTTTTTATTTCTGTTGAAAGAGTAAAAGCGTTTAATCCTTCATCATGTCTATACCAAAGCGACGTTTTAGTTTTAGGAATATTAACTTTTACATGACCACCATAAATAGTGGTGTCAGAAGTTGTTTTTTCAAATCCTTTTATTGTAAAATCTTTAGTTTCAAGAACAGCTCTAAATCTACTCATATCTGGTGTTGATAAAACGTTTGCTTCTATATTGTTAACATAGTTAGTTTTTGTAGTATCTACTTGTGCGTTTGCTAAGCCTCCAAAAGCTAAAGCTGTTGCAAGTCCTAAAGTTTTAACTAAATTCGCCCTTTTCATTTTCGTTCCTCTAAAAAAATTAAGAAAAAGAAAACTAGATTGCTCTAGCTTTTTCTTACCATTTCTGTTGCAATTAATTCAACATCTAGGTTTCCTTTGTAGGTTTGATCAGGTGCAGATTTAACAAATCCAGGAATTAGTTTACCACTAAAAGGATTATATCCAATCGCATTTCTTACGTGAGATTGATTTAATGCACTTGCAATATCTACTACAATTTTATTTGCTTGATTAAATCCAAAATCAGAATTATATTGTGCTAGAACACCAATTGCTTTTCCTGCATCATATACTGATTTAGTATTCACTTCTGCATTCCAACCAGCTAGCTCTGCAATTGATTCTAATGCATCAGCAACTGTTTGAACTTTTTTTGTTTGTAATGATAAATTTAGAAGTTCTACTTTATCTTTGAAAGCTTCAACTTTAATTTCTGCTCTTTGTTCGATTGCATTTAAGTAATTATTTACTTTTTCTCGAGTATTATTAACATCAGTTTTGTATGTGTTTAGTAATGCAGTTAATTGTTCTTCACTTGGGACTCCAGCTCCTTCAATTTGTCTTTTGAAAAAATCGTTTGCTTGAAATACATCTTTTAGTCCAAAAGAAAACATATTGTTTACAATTTTTCCTAATTCAGATTGATTTCTTAAACCAACAGTTGAGACTCCAACAAAAATATCTGTTTCTGCAGATTTGTCTTGTTCTAAACCAGACATATTAACTAATCCATTGTAACCAGCAACTACGCCACCGATTAATTGTTCTACTTGTTCTTTTTTAATAGGCATTTGTGTTTTCATTTTTTATATTTAGAAAAATTATCAAAAAACCAAAGTTTTCAAACAATTTCTCATCCTCTCTTTGTTTTGTTAATTAGTGAGAATTTTCTCACTATTAAGGAGTAAATTAGAAACATCTTATGGAATTAACTAATATTATTAATATTAATAAGAGAACATTTATATATAAATAAAGAAAAACATCTAGTTATGGAAAGAAAATTAATCCCTCAAGGACTGGGAGGATTCACAGTCTACCTACCAAAGAAATGGATAGATAAGAAAGGATTAACTAAAGAAGATACAATCTCAATTACCGAATCAAATGGAGATCTAATAATTAGAAAAGATAAAACATCAGAAAAAACAAGCACAATAAACTTTGATAAAACAGACACTCAATACATCCATTATTGGCTAACTCATATTTACAGAAACAACTATAGTAAAATAATAATCACGGGAAAAGAACTACCAATTAAAGAAATAACAAAAATAGTTGAGAAACTTCTTCTAGGATTTTTAGTAACAAATCACACAAACGATAAATGTGTAATTGAAAACATCGCCGAACCTAGCGGAGAAAAATATGAATCAATCCTTCGAAGGTTATTTTTTATAATAAAAAACGACATTTCAACAATCCAAGAAAGTTTAAACAAAAAAGATAAAGAAACACTAAACGAAGTAATAAAATCAAGAGAACAATTCGACAAGTACGTGTATTTCTGTAAAAGAGTCATTCACAACGACAGATACAACAGAGATCCATTAATTCATTGGGAGCTCCTAACATTCTTAACACACGTTCAACACTCGATAAATTACTTTGCGGAATTTTTTAAAGAAAACTTCCAAACAACAAAAACAGTCAATGAATTCATAAAAGGATTAGACGATTATTTTCAATCATTGTACAACGCATATTTTACAAAAGACATGAAATATTTTCTCAAAATTATGCAAGAACGTAAGAAATACCATTTTGGTGGAATTCAAAACAAACTCATCAACAACGAGGATAACACGAATCCTGCAACACTATCTTATCTCCAAGCGATTTTTAGAATGATTCAAATCACAGCAAGCCCGATCTTTGAAGAATTTTTAGACGACCAAAAAAACCCCTAAATTAAAGATTATTAAGAAAAACAGTCTAAAAACACAATTAACCTAGTAAATTTACCTTAAAAAAGCAATATAAAGAACATTTAACCTAATTAATTCTTATTTAAAGTTCAAAAAAGCAATAAAAATCAAAATACTTATATATTCAAGGCCTGTTCCTTTTTTACAAGGGAGTGAAAAGAAAAACTAAAGAGAGATTAAAATGAACAACCAAAAAAAAGAACTTACAAACCACATGCAAGGTTTAGAAGAGCTAGCAAATAGTAAAACCGATAATGAAATCACTACATTTTGCTACCAACATCCCTGGACAACTAAACAACTAAAAGATTTAATGTTTAATGATTTCGCTGAAGAAGTTGCTGAAATAACAATTAATGAGCTAGAAGAAGCAGGAAAAAACATCACTAGAAAAGTAAGGTATGATGCAATAAACGAAACTTACAATGCACTTCTAAGTATTTCTATAATGAATAGCTCATGCAATTTTCAAGGAAATGCAAGAGACTACAAATTTTTCAAAATTGATGATCAAATATCACCTAATTATGAAATTCACATTTTCAAATCAGATAATAATAAACAACTAAACTACCAAACAAGCATAAATCTTGGCGAAGCTAAAGAAGTACCCGGACTTTTCTCAGAACAAGTTGCAAAACTATCCAAAGTCTTATTTCCAAAAAAATGAAAAAAAAGCAAGTAGCAAAGATTGTCAACAAAGCATTAGATGATATTGCATCAGGCGGAGATTTTGGATCACACAACGTTACATCAGGCCATGTTAGGAGAAATTTTTGGAAATATCTTCTAAAAGGAGGCGCAGATAGCGAGGATGTTAGTGCAGCAAAAAATAATAAATACATGCGCTCCGAAAATTTCGGTTCTGGAAGAAACGATAAAGATGTTGATGTGAGTGGAATTGGTAAAAGATTCTTTGCACTCTTTGAAGTTAAACCAACAACCGAAGATAAAAGTGGAGCAGATAAAGTTAGAAAAATTGGTAACGAAGCAGAGAATTATATTGGAGAAAAAGATCGAAAATACGGTTTTGTTGTAGGTTACAAAAACGGTGTTGAATCCGATGGTTTATTTCCTATTAAAAAAATATTTACTTGGTTACTAATCAGTGGAGCTGCAACATACATAACATACAAAGCATTCGCAAGCGACAACACATCAAACAACAACACAAAACCAGAAACAATTATGATGGCTTCAATGCCAAAAACAAATAATTACTCAAAAAATAACCATTCTAATGATGAATTCTTTGCAATCCAATTAGCTGCAACAAAAGGTACTAGCGTTGATTCAATAGTCCTTAGTAATCTAAAAGAGGAATTTCCAAACCTTGAAATTAGAGCAACCCCAAGCGAAGTAAAAGGTGAAAAGTGGATTAAATACACAGCAGGAAATTACACCAATAAAGAATCAGCTATAAACCTTAAAGATTTAATCGCAAAGAATACAGGAAACAATGTGGCAATAGCAACATACAGTGATGATAAAATCTTAAAAGTTAATTGGTAAAGTCCAGGAAAGCGGCAGGATCTGCACTTCTTGCCCTTTCTTTTTTATTTTAATTTTTGTTGTAAAAATTTTATTCTATCACGAAGCTTAATAGCTTTCTCAAAATCAAGCTCTTCACTAGCCAACTTCATATCTGCTTCTAATTGAACAATAAGATTAGGAATTTCAGTTGATGGAAGAGATTTCTCATCACGAAGTTTTGTTACTTCTTTATCACTCACTGTTTTGATTATTGTTTTTGGAGTGATGTTATATTTCTTATTGTATGCAATTTGTATCTCTCGTCGCCTGTTAGTTTCTTTTATAGTTTTAGTTATAGCATCAGTTATTCTATCAGCATATAATATGACTTTTGCATCAACATTTCTTGCTGCTCGTCCAATTATTTGAATCAAACTTTTATCATTTCTTAGAAATCCTTCCTTATCAGCATCAAGTATCGCCACAAGTCCAACTTCGGGAATATCAAGTCCCTCTCTAAGCAAGTTAATCCCAACCAAGACATCAAATTTTCCAAGACGAAGTTGCCGTATAATTTCAATTCTTTCAAGAGAATCTATTTCTGAATGTAAATAACGTGTTTTAACACCCTTGTTTGCAAAGTATTCTGTTAAGTCTTCAGCCAATCGTTTAGTTATTGTCGTTACCAATACTCGTTGTCCTCTACCAACAGCTGTTTGAATCTCAGAAAGGAGATGATCCATTTGTCCTTCACTTTTATGCATTTCAATAACAGGATCAATAAGACCTGTTGGTCGAACGATTTGTTCAACAACTTGACTACTTCTCTCAAGTTCATAATCAGCAGGAGTAGCACTAACACAAACAACATGATGCATAAACTCTTTGAACTCATCAAACTTCAAAGGCCTATTATCAAGTGCAGAAGGCAAACGAAACCCGTATTCCACAAGAGTCTCTTTTCTACTTCTATCTCCTTTGTACATTGCATTAAGTTGAGGAATTGATTGATGACTTTCATCAATAATCATCAAGAAATCTTTCGGAAAAAAATCAATCAAACAATAAGGTCTTTCTCCTTCTTTTCGACCATCGAAATATCTAGAATAATTTTCAATACCATTACAATAACCCATTTCACTTATCATTTCAGTATCATATTTTACTCTTTGTTTTAATCGATAAGCAAACAGTTTATTTTTTTCTTCCAATCTAGGAAACCATTCTTCCAAGTCCGCTTTGATTTCTTCAACACCATTTTCTATAACATCATGCTCCATCACAAAATGCTTTGCAGGAAATAAAGTTAAATCATCAAACTCAGCTACTTTAAGCATGTCAGGATTTGATAGTTCATGAATTCCAACTATCCTATCCCCTCGCATAATAATTCGTATATAATTATCTTGATAACTTGGAACAATATCAATAACAGAACCTTTAACCCTAAATCGTCCAGGAACTAGTTCAGTATCATTACGTTCATATTGCATATTAAGAAGTTTAATTATTAAATCACGACGAGATATCTGCATATTATTGTTAATCTCGGTAGCCATGTTCGAATAACTATCAGGATTACCAATACTATAAATTGCAGAAACAGAAGCAACAACAATTGTATCGCTTCGCGTCAATAGAGAAGTTGTAGCCTTAACTCTCATCTGTTCAATCTTAGGATTTATTTTAGCATCTTTTTCAATGTAAGTGTCTGAACTTGGAAGATAACTTTCTGGTTGGTAATAATCATAAAATGAAATAAAGAACTCAACTTTATTCTCAGGAAAGAATTCTTTTAATTCAGTATAAAGCTGAAATGCAAGAGTTTTGTTATGAGCCAGAACTAAAGTAGGTCTATTATATTTCTCTATAACACCCGCCATGGTAAAAGTTTTACCCGAACCAGTAACCCCAAGAAGTGTTTGAATAGGAAAATCTTTCTTTAAGCCTTCAGCTAGTTTCTTTATCGCTTGAGGCTGGTCTCCAGCCGGTTTGAAAGGTGAAACTAACTTAAAATCACTCATAAATGAGTGAAAGAGCTAATTTCTTTTTAAAAGTTAGGGAGGAATGACTAGTGATCCAAAGGACAATATAAAAAACATCTTAAATAAAAAGTTAAATAAATTTGCTTTAAAAAAAAATCTGGACTCTCCTCTCCAAAAAACGTAAAGTCTCCGAATTAACCACCTCTAAAGAAAATCTAACAGTTTTTAGAATCAACAAAGTCGACCTAATACATGTTATACGACATTAAGAAAAACCTAAAGCACAAAATATTATATATTCAAGAACACTACTTATTATCATGGTAAGTTACAATGTTCAATATGCAAGACTTAAACGTCATTACGATAGTGCCATAACAAACTACGACATAATTTCATTTCTGGATTTAGCGCACACCCTAAGAGTATGGACTGAACTTAAAAACAAAGTTACTGAAATCAAAAATGAAAACATTTTCAAAATCCCAATTCTAACAAAAAAATTCAAAAAATTGCTAACAGGTGGAACTTATGTATTTTGTCATTTACCATCAGGCGTCACTACTAATTCAGTCAACAGAACAACTTTAAATCAACAGGAAATAATAAGTGGCCCCGCAGCTGAAAAATTTTCAACTGGAACATTTGTTAAATTCGACAATGATACAAGTATGACACGTGCACAATTTTTTGTTATTCACAGAGTTCTTTCTCCTGAAGAGGTAAAAATAATGAATGATGAAAGTCACAAAATGCAAACACAAAGAGTGAATTTTGCTAAATACCTCGAATCTCCTGCGATAAAATTCAATGTAGAGAATTGCAATGCAGCTTACATTTCAAATGAAGAACTAATCAAAAGAATTGCAAATGAATATGATGCAAGTCATCCCTCTAATAGTGATTCTGATTTTGAGGTCGCAAATATTTTTTCAGGTCCAACTAAAAAAATGATGCAATATAAATGTGCAAAATTACCTCTACCATATTTCATAACCCTTCACATTGCAAAAAATATATTAGATCAACTTGAAAGTACATTCGAAAGATAGTTTGTGCTTTTAAATTAGGTTTTCTTAACGCTTTCTTCGAAAGGTGCTTCGCACTCGTATAACAGCGACTAGAACTCCACTTCGTTACGCCCTTCGGGGGAATTTCTTCGCAACTTCTTCTACCCGCCATGTTAAATACAATTTATCTTAGAAATATATTCTCGCAGAATATCTCGACTTGATTCAATTTCAATCAAACCAATATTCTCCTCATTCAAATCCATAAAAAAAACATCTTGATTTTCAACATTCACAAACTGTCCATCCCAATCTTTAATTAAATAAAAATATACTTCGTATTCTTTATTTGTTGCAGACAAATGTGGATAAGGACCTTTTAAAAGTTCAATTTCAAAACCAGACATATCAAATTCTTCCTTCAGTTCTCGATAAGTCGCGTCTTTAGATGTTTCACCATCTTCAACATGGCCTGCAGGCAAAGTTAACGAACCCGGTTTATTAACATGATTAGAAGGACGGTTCATTACAAGAAATTGATTTTTGTATATTAATCCAAATACAACGAGTTTTTTCATAAAACTGTTAATGTTTGAAGACTTAAATATGTTTCGTAGATAAACTTCTTCACAACTTCTCTAAATCCTGATGTTCAATCCAACAAACCATTAAATACTCTTCCCACATTCTTTTAGTTATGACACTTACTTCTAGACTTTTTGAAAACACAGATTTTGATAAATATATTAAGACATTAACTCGCGACAACATGAGAGATTACTTTGTTAAGAATTTTGGCGGTTGGTCTGATTCTGTTAGTAAAGATAAACTTTTCAAAGTTGTTAAAGAAGGTGTTGTAAAATTATTTTTTGATGAAGATAAGTTTGTTGGTTATGTTTCATTTAATGTCGAACCAAATAATAAAAATTCAATCTTAATTAATGATATACATGTTGTTAAATTATATCAACGAAAAGACTACGGATACCAGATTCTAAACTATACAATAAAGTATGCAGTAAAACAAGGAATAGAACATCTTAAAGTGTTTGTTTTCAAGGATAACTACGCAGTAAATTTCTATAAAAAGAACGGATTTGAAGTTGTTGAAGACCTTGAAAAATCTAATTCATACATCATGGTTAAGTCACTATAATCTTAGCAATATTTATAAACTCAATCTACCAATATATCTGTATGAATACCACGAGCAGATACATTACAGGCATTATAGGTCTTGCACTTGGAACATTTCTAATAATAGTTAGTTCTAAGATTTTTGTTGGACTAATTTATGGTATTGCAATATTTATTATTAGCGCATTTATTATTTTTAACAAAAAAGAAGATGATATTGAACAAATAAGTGAGGTTAAGAAAAAATGAATATTATTGTTTCAACAACAATGGAAATTCCAGGTAAAAAAATAGTTGAGATTATTGACGTTGTCCAAGGCAGCACTGTTCGTGCAAGAAATATTGGACGAGATATCGGTGCAGGCTTCAAAAGCATAGTGGGTGGTGAAGTTAAAACATACACTGAAATGACGATGCAAGCAAGAGAAGAAGCATATAATCGTATGGTTAATGATGCTATAAAAAAAGGTGCAGATGCAGTTGTGGGTGTAAGATTTACCACATCAATGATTATGCAAGGAGCTAGTGAAATGTTAGCTTACGGAACTGCAGTTAAATTAAAGTAAAAACAGCTTCCATTTCCCAGACTAGCTGTTTTCAGGTGTGTTGAAAATGAAATTATTTGGAACTAAAGAACCACAATGGTATTGTAGAAGTTGCGGATATAATTTAAGATCTCAAGAAGAACCAGAAGTATGTCCTGAGTGCGAGGAAGAAACATCTTTCTCCGTAATTACAAAATAAACTTTTTATTTTAATTCTCTTTTTAATATTTTATGCGCTCGGTTTAATTCTTTGAATTTCTCTAAATCTCCATTTGGCATATCAGGATGCAAATCTTTTGCCATTTGTTTGTATTTTGCATGCATTCCCTCAAAGTCTAAAGAATCTTCTTCAAAACCGAGTAATTCTCGAGCCCATTTTCTTTCTTCTTCTATTTCGTGAGACTCAGTGAAATCCGCTATAAATTCATCAATAGTTTTTTCACCCGATAAAACGGCTTTTACTTCAAACTCAATTATTTTAGAAACAACATATAAATTATCAACGTATTTAGATCCTGCTTTGTAACTAAAGTGAGAATGAGAACCTTCAATATACCACGTTGCACTTGCTGGAAGTCGTTTAATAGCAACTGGTTCTAGGTCTATAATCACATCATCACTTGGAACACCAACAGATCGTAGTTTTTCAATTATATTATTTTTGAATTTTTGTGCTCGTCTATTAAATGAATCTTTGATTGTTATTGCATCAAACTCATATCCTTTTATGTTTATTATTGCCATTTTATTATCTTAAACAAATTATTCAAACAATAAGAATCTCGTCTTGATTTATAATAACACCTGCTTTGAAAATAAACATTCAGTAGATAATTTTAAATATAAAATAAGATAAAAAAGATATATTAGGGGGTTTTAAATGAAAAAAGACGTTATTGAAAAGCTTGCAGCATTAGTTACTGCTGCATTTGGTTTAGTTGCTGCATTGGCATGGAACGAAGCTATCAAAGCATTGTTCGTTGGTCCTTGTGGATCAGAAGGAGCAGGCGCATTATGTGCTCTTTCATCAGGCGGACCTTGGGTTTATGCAATTCTTGTTACAATCATAGCAGTCGTTGCGACTATCTGGATTGGTAAAGTTGCTGAAAAAGCTAAAAAATAAATCAAGAATTTTTTATTACTTTTATTTTTATTATTCTAAAATAATTTTTTTATCTCTTCCACTCTTGAAGAATAAACAGCATCATCTAATTCAAAAGAAGTTCTTAAAGATAATAATTGTTGTATTGCTTGTTCAAGGCTTAATTCTCTTTCTTCAAATTTTAAATCTCTAAGTGAAGACCAATCGACAAATTCATCAAATGATTGAAATTTATTTATTGCTTTTTGTTCTTCTCCTTCTTTCGTCTTAAAAATATATACATCTCCAACTAAATATTTTTTTGGAAATAGCTCATAACCTATCTGTTTTCCAAATTGTTTAGCAAAGTCAGGTTCAGGATTGCCCTTGAAATAAACCATTATTTGGCCAGGAGCATATGTTGGTTCGTAAGTCATAAAATATAGAAATAAGAATGAATTTTTAAACATTTATTTTGTTAATTTTAGCATTTTCTTGATTATTAGTTCATTACGTAGCTTTATAAACAAACAAGTCAATCCCTTATTTATAAAAAATCATAATTACTATATAAACTATTTATAAGGCATACAATGGAAGAATTCAAAAAATTAGGATTATCTGATAATACTGTTAAAGCATTAGAAAAGAAAGGTTATACAACTCCCACAACTATTCAGGCGAGAGTCATCCCCCTCCTTTTAGAGGGTAAAAAGGATGTTGTGGGTCAATCACAGACTGGAACTGGAAAAACAGCTAGTTTTGCACTTCCTATTCTTGAGAGAATTAAAGAGAATAGCAAAACTGTTCAAGCAATAATTTTAACTCCAACAAGAGAACTTGCTATGCAAGTTGCAGGAGAGATTATTTCATTAAAAGGCGACAAAAAAGTTTTTGTTTTACCAATCTATGGTGGAAGTCCTATCGATCCTCAAATCAAGCAACTCAAACAAGGAGTGGATATTGTTGTAGGTACTCCGGGTAGAGTTATTGATTTACAAAAAAGAGGCGTTCTAAAATTAAACAACATCCAATATGCAGTTCTTGATGAAGCTGATGAAATGCTTAATATGGGTTTTGTTGATGACATTAAAGAAATTTTAGAAAATTCTCCAAAAGAAAAGAGTATGTTACTTTTTTCAGCAACCATGCCAACACCAATTCTTAAAATTGCTAAAGAATACATGAAAGAACATGAGATTATTGAAATAGAAAAATCTCAAATTACAACTAATACTATTCAACAAATCTATTACGATATAAGTGCTAAAGACCGTATTGAAGGTATCCGACGAATCATTGATTATTACGTTGATTTTTATGGAATTATTTTTTGTAATACAAAATCTTCAGTTGATATGGTTACTCAAAAACTTGTTTCTATGGATTATAGCGCTGCTTCTCTCCATGGAGATATTACTCAAAGTCAAAGAGAAAAAATTCTTCAACAATTTAGAAATAAACAAATAAACATCCTTGTTGCTACCGATGTTGCAGCCAGAGGTATTGATGTTAATGATTTATCTCATGTTATAAATTTCTCTCTTCCTCAAAGTCCAGAATCATATGTTCATCGTATCGGACGTACTGGTCGTGCAGGCAAAACAGGAATTTCTATAACATTAGTTATTCCATCTGAGTCTCGAAAGTTAAGTCTTCTTGAAAAAGTTAACAATTGTAAATTAGAAAAACATAAACTTCCATCTGCTAAAGAAGTTATTGCACACAAAGAAGAACAAGTAAAAACACTAATTCAAAACATTATTAACGATGACTCATCTAAATCAGAAAAATATAATTTGATGGCTAAAGAATTATTAGAAGAACATTCCCCTATGAAAATTGTTTCAGCCCTTCTTAAATATAATTTCAAACACGATCTTGATACTATAAGGTATAAAGATATTGCTGAGCCAGCTCCTTCAAGAGGAGGATCTTCTCGTTCTGGAAACTCAGGCGGTTTTCGTAGAGATAGAAGAGATGGTGGAGATAGACGAGGATTTAGTTCTCGAAGTGATCGACCAAGAGGCGATAGACGAAGCGAAGGTCGTTCTAATTTTAGAAGCAATGATAGAGAAAGAAGAACATCAGATGACAAACCTGGTTTTAAACCTCGAGGAGATAGGCCGCAAAGGAGCGATCGCCCATCCAAATCAAATGATAGACCTCAAAGATCCAGTCCAGATAGAAGAGTAAATCAAAGAAACGATAGAACACCAAGAAGCGAATCAAGAGGTCCAAGATTTGAAAAATCTAAAAACAACTCCAATAGAGAATCAGGCAGATCCCAATCAAGAGACAGAAAACCAAATAACAAAGGAGCAAACAGACCACCACAAAGAGATAGTTCTAGTAAAAAATCATTTAGTAAGAAGAGAACTAGATAAATTAATTTGTTATTTTTTTTATTTTTTTAACTAAACTTGGATCGACGTAATGATTTAAAGTCACAGTAAAATTTTCTTCCCAAGCGTCGTGCTTTTTACTGAATTTCTTGTGACCAAGTTTTTTTGCAATAGATAAGAATAATTTGCGTACTTCGTCCTTGCTTGGTTTCTTATGGAGTTCTAAGAACTTTTTAGTTTCAGTTGTAGCATAATAACTCCTTATAATATGAGGATAAAACTCAACACCACAATATTTTTTGAAAGCTAATTTTATTTTTTCTTCATGTATTGGATGTCCTGATTTTGTAGCAAAAACAAAGTCGTTGCTTTTTAGTTTAGATAGCTTAGACTTCATACTTTTAACATATGTTTCTGGAAAATTTTCCGTTATTGTTATTGGAACACCGTCTTTAGCCAAATAATTAAAAGTGAGTTTATTTCCATCAATAGAAATATCTTTTTTAGTTAAGGTTGTTAATCCCTTATGACCACTTAGTTTAAAGTATATTTCATTTCCAACCCTCATGTGCGTTTTTAACAAAGTATAAATTAAAATTGCCATCTCATCATTATTTTTCATTCCAGCTAAAACATTTCTTTTTAGTTTTGGATAACAATTTTCAAATTCTTTTACTTTAGTATATTTTTTCCTTATTGATTTTTGTTTTTTATTAAGAGTATAAATATAAGAAAAAGAACCATTTGGATTCATAAAAATAACATCCCAATGTTCATTTGACGTTTGGTCATGAATATTTAAATGAGGAGAAAATAAAGAATATGCTTTATCAACCTCTTGTCCGTTTGGCAGTGATTTTATTCTTTCTCCTTGAATTTTATTTTTGTAAAGTTGTCCCTTTAGAAAACGAGAATCTTTAGAATCAACCAATAATTTTAAGTTTTTATGAGATTTAAACAAATGAATAACTTGCTTTGCTTCTGGCAAGCTTATGTCTGATCTCTTCCAATAATCTTTGTTGGAATCAGTTTTTTCATATAGCTGCAAATCTTTGGTTTTTATTCTAAGGGTTCCTTTTAACACCTTTTTAACAGCCATATTGAAATTTCTTCATATAAGAGAATAAAAAACTTACTATTAAAATAGGATAAAACCTTAAAATTAGATTAATCTACTATCATACGCCCAGTGAAGAAGAGCTTGTCTTTGCTTTCTTCTACAATCTAGTACACCTTTAGGACAGTGCTTTTTTAATTGTGCAATATGACGAGTCATAGCTTTCCAGCGTTTTATCTGCCTAGCATCATCATCGCTCCTTCTGCCAAAATAATACCTACAGTACCATTGAAACCAACCCCTAGGATCTTGCGGATGTATCCAACCCTTGTTTTCCCAATAAATTAAAGGTTTTGAAGCATCAACCTTAAAGAAGTTTAATTCAATATTTCTCACTAAAGAAGTTTTGGCGTTTTTAAACCACTCTTTTGGAAATTCAGATTTACAGTCATTTAGATATTTTCCCCCAAACACTCCAAGCTCTAACATCTCTTTTGGACTCAGTTCAGGTTTGAAATCAAGGTCAAAATTCTTGCCCATCGGCTCGGTTAAATAATAATAGTAACCTTTTTGCATCTTATCATTAACAACTATTTTCTTCACAAGATAAAATCAAGATAATATCTATTTAATTTTTATTAAAAAACATTAAATAAGAGGTAATCAATCTAACTTTGTGAACATCCAACAAATTGCGTCAAAAGCAAGAAATTCAATAAGCAATTACTGCATTAATGAATGTCATGCATACTGTTGTAGAAAAGGCTATTTAATTTTAAACGAAGAAGAATTAAACCTCCTAACTCAAGATAAACGAAAAGAGCTTGAAGATAGAGAATTTATCAAACAACAAGAAGGTAACAAATTTTCTCTAAATTTTAGCAATCATCTTGGTTCTTGTCCACAATTAAACGATTCTAAATGTATGATTCATAAAAATCCTAAAAGACCTTTGACGTGTGAAAAATTTCCTATTTTTGTTGATGAAGAAAAAAAAGAAATAAGATTATCCCCTCGTTGTTTCGCTGTTAAAGAAAACAAACTTTTCCCATACACCCATAAATTTTTAGAATTAGGCTTTAAGGTCAATGAAGACTATTTTTAAATAAAAAAGACAATATTATAATTAACATCATATTTTGGTTTTTTATGATTGATTTTAGCTTTAAAGATATTCAGTCCATAAAACAGTTAGATGAACTTGCAACATTTCTTCATTTTTTAAATCTTGGTTACAAAAATTATGATGATTGGGTTGAGAAAGCACGTTTTGAACTGAGTATTGAATATAAAAAAGCAATCACAATACATTCTGAAGGTAAATTAGTTGGAGATGTTATTTGGCAACCACATAAATCGCTTCCTAGAACTAAAGAGATAAAAAACATCCGTGTCAATCCTTTAGCACAAGGTCATGGTTGTGCATACTTTGCAACCAAGCAAGCAGAGTTAGAAGATAAAGAAGATTATGATTTGATTGTTGTTGATGCTCCAGCCAATAAAATAGATGTTTATTCATTTCTTATCCAACTTGGCTACAAACCAATTATGACTACGCCTCTTTATGATGGTCAAACACCTGATGTTTTCTTTGTTAAAAGTCTAAAAGATAATTCTAAATTAACAGAAGTTAAAGAATATATAACACAAAAAAGTCACGGCCTAAAAGATTTTTAATTAATAATACCTAGTTGGCTTGGCAATTATTTGCGCTACAAAAGAGAGCAATACACCAAGAGGAGCCAAAGAGAATAATATTGCCAGAGATAAACCATCATTTGATACAGTCGTAAACAAGTCAACCAATAAAGAAACAAGACCAATTCCCGATCCTAACCAAATCAATAATTTTCCCGTTCTTACAAAATTTTTTCTGATTAATATTGCGCCCCAAATAACAGTTAGTCCGCCAAGTGATGCCAATATAAAAACTAAAAAGAATAATCGTTCAACTAAAGGAATGTTTATGACTGCAATTGTTGCATCATGTATTCTTTGCCAAGAACTCACACCAGTTGTTCCAGATGCGATTAACATTGCTCCGGACACTATAGCTAAAAAAGAAGCAAGCTTATTTCGTCTATCTATCCCTCCTTGGTTGTGATAGTATCTTCTCATTAAGAAAACACCTCATAAGTCACTATGAAATTAACCATATGGAGTTTCAAGCAGAATTTTATTTATTAAATGTTTCGAAATAAAAAAATAGAACTATTTTTTTCTTTTATGACCTTCATAAGGAGTTATTTTTCCTCGACCAAGAATACTTTGTCCAGTTACAGGATTAATTCCAAGGCCTGTTAAAGGATTAGGTTTAAATTCTTTCACCGGCTCAGTTTGTATTTTTTGATTTAAATAAATATCATTTAATCCTCTCAAAAATAAATCTATGTTTGCTTCTGGTTTGGTTTGTTCTTTACCAACTAATCGTTTATACAAATCACTTATTCCCATGTTTTTTTGTAAAACGGAGTTATTTATAAATGTTGTTATAAGTTACTACTTACAAGTGACTATAAAACGAAATATTTATAGATTCTGCATCTTGTGCGTTGGCTTTTGTGTCGCCAGTATTCTGGGCTTTCGCCTTTGCCATGGAGGTGGCATGCGTGAAACAAGACTATGTGCAGAAAGACTATTTGAGAAGGCTTACAAGCCTTAAAAAACGGCTTTATAGCGAGTATAGTTGGTTAGAGGGGCGTGATTTAGTGAAATTAATGAGTAAGCTTGGTCATTATCATTACAATAAGAAGCAGTTTATTTTGCTTGGTGAGGATCGAGACTTGTACAATTTCTTAATGGATAGCGGTTTTAATCCTTTTACGGTTTACCGATGGTTGCTTTTAGAAAAAGTTCCTGAAGATATCAAGTATCAACTCAAAGAGAATAAGTTATCACAACGTAAGGCGATTAGTGAGGCTTTCAAGCGCAAACAAGAAACAAGCGAGACTATTAGCTTGAGTGTTAAGCAGATGGGCTTAACATTAATTAGAGGGATGTAAAATGGCAACTAATTTTGCTCGACCAAACGCTAACAAACGAACACTTCCTAATGTTTTGAATAAGAAACAATTAATTTCTTTATTTGAGAACATTGATGATGCGCCTGTTTTTATGGGTTGTATGGTTGCTTTGTTTTGCGGGCTTCGAATAAGTGAAGTTTGCAATTTGAAAAAGCAAGATGTTGATTTGGAATCTGAGAAAGTAATTGTTCGTCAAGGAAAAGGCGCAAAAGATAGAGTTGTAATGTTGCCAACTGCTCTAAAGCCTTTGCTTGAAAAATGGTTTCGTTACAATAAAGAAAGTGAATTTTTTATTTGTAATGAATATGAAAATCCTTATGTGACAAATCTTTTATCAAGAAAATTTAAGGAATATCTTGAAAAAGCTAAACTTAGTATTAAAACTTTCAAATCAACTATTGGACAACAAAGGTATGCTTACAGTTTTCACACATTAAGGCATACTTATGCTACCTATTTGTTGGAGCAAGGTGTTGATTTGTATTATGTGCAAAGGTCTTTAGGTCATGTTGATATACACACAACACAAGTCTATGCATATATCAGTAATAAAGATTTGCAAAATAAAATTAACTTAGCTTTTGGCAAAAAACAAAGTCATACTAAACATTTCGAGAAAATAGAGGATCCTCTACAAGTGTTGAAACTTCGCTTTGCTAGTGGAGAAATTAGTATGGAAGCTTTTGAAGAGCAATATTTGTTGCTTTGTAACTTGAGTTCTGTTTAGTATTTTTTGGGTGTTATCTTGGGGTGCGTTGCACCCTCTTTTTCACCCCCTTAGCTTGCATAATTATTTGTTTCTAAACGGTTTCCGGCCATGCTGTTGGTACCGTAATTATAACTCTTTATTCTTCTTGAGCGAGGCTATCCATTTTTGTATATCTGTTCTTACCATTATTGTGTTGTTTGGTAATAGTCTTTGGTAGTGTCTTTTTACTTTAGTTGTCGTTACAACAATTACAACGTTTGAATATTTTTGTTTTACTTTTTCGAAGTTGTTTTTTATTCTTTGTTTTCTTCTTCGAAATTGTTTTCCTGTTTCAACTTCAACTACAAAAATTTTGTTTTTCTTTGTGGTAAAAATCAGGTCTGGTTTTACTGTAATGTATGTTTTTACCTCAACACCACATTTTTCTAATTCTTGTTTAATGTTATGAACAAGAAATGTATGACCTAGCGACTCGCGAGTATTTTTCTTAATAAGAAATTCTTCTTGACAATTTTTACCAATTGGTACAAACTCTCCATACTCGTAACCGTGATTTTCCAGATAATAATATTCTTCATAATCTAAATCATCATTACGAAACAAAAAACAATCAAGGTCAAGATTAATCATGTCTTCACGATGTTTTCGCATCATTGTTCCCACACCTTTGCAAAATCATCAAGAACTCTTTTTCCGCTGTAGTTTAGATAAATATCTGTTGTTGTGATGCTACTGTGCCCAAGAATGGCCTGTAATGCTCGAAGATTTCCACCTTTATGTAAGTAGGTTACAGCGAAGGTGTGTCGTAGCACGTGCGGGCTTACAGGCTTTCTTATCCTTGCTCTTTCTGCAACTACTTTCACATATTTTTGTATTGTTCTCATCGCTAACGGAAATTTAGTTTCTTTTGTAAAAAGCTGAGTTACGTAGAACTTTGCGAGCTTGCTTAAAGGTATGACTCGTCGTTTCTTTCCTTTACCGATAATAGTGATGCATCCTCTTTGCCAACTAATATTTTCTTCTTTGAGATTTGCCAGTTCAGAGACTCTCATTCCCGTATCAAGAAGTATGTTAATGGCGAGTTCTTCTTCGAAGTTATGGCATGATTTACGCAGTAGCATTACTTCATCTTCTTCTAAAGGTTCACGTTTGTATTCCATACAAAGAATATGTTTGAGACTGTTTTTATTGCGAGCTCGGAGTATGTAATACGCTAATGTTATTTTTGTGTTCTTGCCAGCTTACAAATTTGCTTTTTTCTTTTTTGGATAGTTCACAGATTGTTGTTTGGTTGTTTATTAGTTCTAAGAATTCTTTTTTATTAAATTCTAAGTTATTTATTGTTGCTTGTAGTTTTTGAAACTTTATTCTACAACTAAGTATTTGGTTTTGATTATTATAACATTTTCTTTGACAGTTAACTTTTTGATACCATTGAATAAAGTATGTTGAGCTTTTCTTTTTATACTTGCCTTTGATTATTGCTAATACTAGGCTGATATCATCTAAAGATATTTGTTTATTATTTATTTTTTTATCAATACTTTTTATTGTATCTGTTGATGTTTTTATGTTTTTGAGTATTATCTTAACCTTCCATGTTTTCATAACTTCTCTTAATTGTAATTGATGATGTTCAACAAGATTTTCTAGATGTTTTTGAATTGTGCTTTCTTGTAGT
>JAFGOT010000023.1 GCA_016926395.1 Candidatus Woesearchaeota archaeon | reverse complement strand
TCATCTGCAAAGCAGACATTGAGAAAGGAAAATGAAATAAAAAAAATTCCAAGATTTATCTTAGAACTTCAATACCAAGTTCATTGGACAATTGTTGTCTTGCTTGAGCTTGTTGTTTAATATCTTGTGGACCGATAACCCAAGGAGATTTAACGCCTGTAACGATAGTCATTACAGTTAGTTTTCCTTTCATGTTCTCACTTACTCGAGCTCCCCAAATAACGTTTGCGGAAGAGTCCATAGATTCAGTTACTAATTCACCAACTCTGTTGATTTCATCAAGAGTCATATCATATCCACCGTGGATTTGAATAATTGCACCTTGAGCACCATCATAGCTGATATCAAGTAAAGGATTACTTAAAGCGCCTTTAACAGCTTCATCTACTCTATTTTTAGTATCACTTGAACCAACACCAATGGAAGCAACTCCACCAGCAGTCATAACAGCTTTAACATCTGCAAAGTCTAAGTTAACTAGAGATGGAACTGCGATTGTCTCAACGATCCCTTTAATCATAGTAGAGATTAATTCATTTGCAACAGCGAATGCTTGGTTAACAGGTAGGTTTCCTGCAATTTGAACAAGTCTGTTGTTGTCAATTACAATAACTGTGTGAGTGTTTTGTCTTAACTGTTGTAGACCAAATTCTGCTTTGTCTACTCTAGCTCTTTCAATTTTGAATGGCATAGTTACTGTTCCAATAACGATTGCACCAGTTTCTTTAGCAACTTTAGCAACTACAGGAGCTGCACCAGTACCAGTTCCTCCACCCATACCTGCACATACGAATACCATGTCAGAGCCTTTTAGAGAATCTTTAATTTCACTCATTGCTTCTTCAGCAGCTTCTTTTCCAACATTTGGAAATCCACCTGCACCAAGTCCACGAGTAGAATCTTTTCCTAATAAGAATTTTCGGTCAGCTTCGACCATGTTAAGATGTTGAAGATCAGAGTTACATGCAATGATTTCTGCTCCTTCAATACCTTTCTTATATAACCAATTAGTCATATTGTTTCCAGCGCCACCGATACCGATGACTTTGATATTTGCCTTTCCTACTTCAAGTCCATCAAAGCCTTGCATTTGATGAGCATTGTTTTGCGCTTCATTTACGATAAAGTCCATTTTCTTTCTTTCCCCCTAACGGTGGTTTGGAATGCAAGATTGTTTAAAGCCCGCCCACACCAAATAAGCGAACATATTTAGAAAGGTTCTCGACCCCTCAAACAACCATTTCAAGCAACAGTACAAATACTTGGAGTTTTAATATATAAATGTTTATGTTTTGGAAAATATATATTGGAAATGATTATTCTGCTTCAAATAAGATTTTCTTTTTACCTGAATAAAGACCCATAGAAGTCATTTGATTGTACTGATCGGGCGTTAACATCAACAGAATGAGGTTAAATTTAAATTTATTAGATATATAGAGGGCATTTCGTTCAATAGACGGCTTATCGTACTCAGTACCTATAACAAGAACATTAGCTTTGTCTTTTTCCTCCTTACCATGAAGAACAACCATTTCAACACCATCAAAGGACTTTATAGAGTCAATAAACTCCGAAACAGCCGATTTACGGTCTTGTAACAGTTCTAAGAGAAAACCAGAGTTTTCAAAGTCCAAAGAATACAATTTGAACTTTTTAATGGGTTCAATAGTTATTATATGTGTTTCTACCAATTCGTGTAGTATCCGATAAGTAGTTGCAGGAGGAACCTTACTCAACTTAGAGATCTCCCTTAGATAGTACTTCTGGTCTTCATTATTTATAAATAACTTAAGAATTTTAAGCATAGAAGGGTTAATGAGGCTTTCTAGTATCTCTCTATCTCGCGACATATGCAATACTATAAATGTGTTTATTTATAAATATTTTCATATTCTGGAACAACTGTTCTTTTTTGAAACATAATTTCATTTTTGAAACAGTGTTTCAAATAGTAATTCTTGCATAAATTTGCACTTTTTGTTAAAAAAATAGGGAGCAAAGCCCCCAGAAAAAGATTGGTTTAAAACAAAACAAAAACAAAGAGGGTGGTGTAGGTGTGTTTGCGCGAGATTAAAAATAAAATTAAATAAGTGTTAGTTGTTGGTGCTAAACATTAATCCTTTGAGACATCAAATCCACTTAGTTCTTTAAACGAACTTGTTGGTAATAAAACTCACTCATAAAATCTATTTTGCTTTTGTAAGATGACCAATCAACAAAATCAGTTTTTTTCTTAAAGATCAATTGGTTCACCTCCAAACGTAGACCATAAATATTGTTCGATAATAGACTGCTCCTCAGCAGACGCTCCCAACTCACCAAGCATAGACACTATATGCTTTGGATAAAGCTCTTGTTCTGAATACAATTCTTCTGCCTTCATCTAAATTACCTCCTAACCCAACCATCAGAAAATTGGTAGTCATAGGATTGTGCAAGCGTTTTAGCTGTTAAGGATTTGATTTGTTTGAAAAATAAATTTTCAATATATTTTACATCTTCCATAATATTCACCTCGAAAGGAAGGCTGCTTAATGTGCAGCTGCTTATACAAAATAAGGGATGACTTTCTTTATAAACGTCCCAAGCAAATGTCCAGTGATGATAAAAGAGAGAGTAGGAAGTAGAAGCAATTAAAAACAAAGAATTCCAAGGAATGGGCTTGTCAATGGGAAGATTAAAATAGAGAAGAGAATTCAAAAAAGCTATGAAATACCTTCAACTGGCTGAAACGTTTGAAGAACTATCTAAGACGACTTCTAGGCTTGAAAAAACAACAATTCTAGCAAATTTCATTAAAAAAATTAAAGAAGAAAGTGAAGAAACTATTGAAGAGACGGTGTTGTTGTTGCAGGGAAGAGTATTCCCTGAATGGGATAGTCAAACTGTGGGGATGGCTGCTAAATTAGCATTAAAAGCAATCTCCAGAGCCACAGGACATGGTGAAAGTGAAGTTGAAAAAGTCTTTAAAAAGCATGGAGATATAGGGAACACAGTTGAAGAACTAGTAAAAAGAAAACGCCAACAAACGTTGTTTAGTTCAGATTTAACATTAAAAGACGTATTTCAAACACTACAAAAACTTGCAAGTCTTGAAGGGATGAAATCTCAAGACGTTAAAATGTCTGAACTTAGCAAATTGTTAACAAGTGCTAAGCCAATTGAAGCTAAATTTATTATTAGAACAGTCCTAGAGGACCTAAGGGTTGGAATCGCAGGCGGAACAATGCGAGATGCAATAACATATGCATTTTTTACGGACACAGTAATATATGACAAAGAAAATAATGCAATAATTCATGAAGGACAATTCTCAAAAGAGGAAATACAACAATTAATGGAAAAAGTAAAGCGAGCATTCGATTTAACTGCAGACTATGCCAAAGTCATAACACATCTACAAAAAGGAAAATCTCTTGATGAGTTTAAACTAACAGCAGGATCTCCTTGCAAAGTTATGCTTGCTAGAAAAGAAAGAACATTTACCGATGCATTTGCAAGAACTGGATTTCCAGCACGTCTAGAATACAAATACGATGGTTTTAGGATGCAAATCCATAAAAAAGGTAAAGAAATTAAACTATTCACAAGACGACTTGAAGATGTAACCAAACAATTTCCAGATGTTGAAAAAGCAATTCTTAAGCACGTAACGGTCGATGAATGTATAATAGATGGTGAAGCAGTAGGATACGACCCAAAAACAGGAAAATACCAACCATTTCAACACATTTCCAAAAGAATTAGACGAAAGTACGATATTGAAGCATTAGCAAAAGAACTCCCTGTCGAAGTAAACATCTTTGATGTATTATATGATGGTAATAAAGTAATAATTGATGAAGAACTCCCGCATAGACTTTTAGCACTAGAGAAAATAATCCCTAAGGATATCCCTAGAAGCATAGTAAAAGCAAAAGGAATTCTGGTTGAAAAAGAAGAAGATGCACAATCATTCTATGAAGAATCACTGGCAGCAGGAAACGAAGGAGTGATGATAAAAGACATGAAAGGGCTTTACGAACCGGGAGGACGAGTTAGTGCGTGGATTAAAATGAAACCAATCATGGACGAACTAGACCTGGTTATTACAGAAGCAGAATGGGGAAATGGTAAACGTTCTGCTTGGATGACTAGTTTTACACTAGCAGTTCAAGATGAAGACGGCAACATTCTTGAAATTGGAAAAGTAGGAACAGGACTAAAAGAAATAGCAGAAGATGAAGAAACAGTGACGTTTGCAAGACTTACAGAGCTTCTAAAGCCATTAATTATTGGGGAAGATGGAAAAAATGTAAGAGTACAACCAGAAATAATTTTAATGATAGCATATGAAGAAATTCAAAAAAGCCCAACATATTCATCAGGATTTGCATTAAGATTCCCAAGAGTTCTAAATATTCGAAACGATAAATCAATTGACGATATTGCAACAATGGACGATATTTATGATCTATACGAAGGACAATAATCAATTCTGATTTAAATCAACAATAACCGCCGGAAAGGCATTTTTTGCAAAATCTTTTTTAGACATTACAAATTTAGTATAAGGAAACTTTGCTAAAGAAGGATCTACAATAACATAACCATCTTTGAGTTCTTTTGCCATAAAGCCATGCACTCGAACCGCGCCTGCCACAATAGCATTGTATAATCTCCACTCTGAAGAAATATAATTGTTTACAAGAGAAGAAAGATTCATACTCTGACCCATACAAGTAAGACTTGTTTCTTCCAAATCACTTAATCGTCTTGGACCCAAATCAAAAGTGGATAAGTATCTTGGCCAAATAGAACCGGTTTTTTTCCAAATATCATTCTTATGAAATTCGTCAGCACTCTCAAACCACAAAAAAGGAAGAGTTTCAGCCATAATTCTAGAAAAAGCTTCAGCCTCCATTTCAGCCTTATCTAAAGAAGAATCATAATTTATACGCCCTAAAAAATGTTCAGCCACATCTAAAACACCATCTGCAAAAGAAGGTTTTTGTTCATCTATAATTATTTTTTCAGACTTAGAATTAAACAAATCTTTATCCCATTGCATCTTATACAGTTTAGATTCGGGTTTTGACAAAGTTGGCATGATTTCATCTAAAAACATTTTGAAGTACTCAGATTTTTTGAAGTATTTAAAAAAATATGGAAAGTTAAAATTAACTTTCCTAATTAACAAATTATTCTCTATCTAAAAAAGATTCAATAGAATTCTTAAATCTTTGTTCAGATTGCATTTCCCTAGTTGCTGCTGCAGCAAGAGGAAGATCCATTGCTTTAACATCATTAGCAATATAATCGAAATGTTTTCTTAATTCGTCTTTTGAAATCTGAGTAGAATCATAAAATTGCACAACATAAGGAGAACTTCCAAAATGATCCTTTTTGGAAAAAATCACATCAGCTCGACCATCTTGAGTTACATCATCTATTAAATAAGGAGTAGCCATATTCCATCCAACAACAGCAGGATTTTTAACATAATTATTGGATACTTCTTGAGTGGAAGGATTACAACTTGCAATCACTAAAGGAAGAGTGGCTAAAACAACAGGTTTGATAACCTTTTCTTTAAATTGATTAAATGAATTTGACATTAATATCACCTTTAGTTAAGTGAGAAAAACAAGTATTTAAATCTTTCTATTTTGTTGTTACTTTGAGGTAGTAAATTATCCTTTTATTACTCCAATAGGCTTTAGCTTAACAACCAAATTGCCGATGTGTGCTTCATGACTAACTTTAACAACCTCATCAACATCCTTATATGCTCCAGGAGCCTCATCACCAACGCCCCTGATATTTCGAGCTTTTAAGGAGATATTTTGTTCTGCTAAAGTATCACGAATAGTCTCGCCATCAAATTCTTTTTTTGCATCAAATCGACTCATAAGACGTCCAGCACCATGAGCAGTACTTCCAAAAGAAGCTTCCATTCCTTCTTTAGTTCCAACAAGAACAAAAGAAGAAGTACCCATAGAACCAGGAATCAAAATAGGCTGTCCAGTAGTTTGATAGTCCGCAGGCAGGTCGCTGTTTCCAGGGCCAAACGCTCTTGTTGCCCCTTTTCTATGAACCATGACTTCTTTTTCTACACCACCAATAATGTGTGTTTCTCTTTTAGCAATGTTATGAGCGACATCATAAACAGTTCTAAATTGCACAGCAGGAAATAATTTTTTGAAAACTTCTTTTGCTAAATGTCCAATCATATGACGATTAGCCCAAGCAAAATTTGCAGCAGCACACATGGCGCCATAATACTTTTTTCCAAGATCACTATTAATAGGAGCATAAATCAAATCTTTTTCAGGAAGAGATTCAATAATTTTTGGATACTCATCTTCCATTAAACGCAAGTAATCACTTGCAACTTGATGTCCCAAACCACGACTACCACAATGAATCATAAAAACTACTTGATCAACATCAGTAAAACCAAAAATCTTAGCAATATCTTTATCAAAAATTTCTCCAACAGTTTGAATTTCAAGGAAATGATTTCCAGCACCAAGAGTACCAAGCTGTTTTCTCCCACGCGCTTTTGCTCGATGACTTACATATTCAGGAACTGCCCCAGGCATAGCTCCTCCAGATTCACAATGATTCAAATCGTCTTGAGTTCCAATCCCCCTATCAACTAAGTGTTTTGGACCATTTAAAAAAATATCATTTAATTCTTCATCAGATAAACTAGATTTATTCTCAAAACCTTTACCTGTAGGAATGGCATCAAATAAACCATCGAGAAGTTCATTTATCTTTAACTGAACTTCATCTTTTTTTAGATTAGTAGTAATAAGCCTAACACCACAATTAATATCAAAACCAACTCCACCAGGAGAAATAATTCCTGTTTCTAAATCAAATGCTGCAACACCGCCGATAGAAAAACCATAGCCTTGATGTGCATCAGGCATCATAATAGAGGGACCACAAATACCAGGAAGACAAGCAACATTAATTCCTTGTTGCAAAGATCTATCTTCATTTAGATGTTTCATAAGAAGATCAGAAGCAAAGATTTTCACTTTTGAATTCATATTATCTTTTTTTTCAATTTCATATAAGTAATCATTAATTTTTGTTGGAGTAACCATAATAATAACACCGCTTCAATTTATTAAAATGAAAAAAGAAAGAGTTGTTTATAAAATATGTGAATCAATTCCGAAGATACTTAGGAAATTTAATTTTAGCACGTTCTTCGTCAGATAAGAGGTTGTTAAACTTTTTAACAGCTTCATATCTCACTGCATAAACAGGAAAAACAGATCTTAGTAAATTAGGAACAGGAAATGAACGTTTACCAAGATTATACAATAAGGAAGGACGATTAAATGACTCTTGAATAGAAAGAATATTAGTTAAGTCATCAACTTTATCTTCAAACGACCCTTCCAAATTAGCACTAATACAAAGAAGATCGGCAGAAGTTAATAATTCAATATTTCCTTCTTGCACACTAGATGAAGGTTCGTATTGTCGATGATCTTTAACCAGATTAAATATTGTTCCCATAATAAATCAAATCCATTTAATTATTTAAAATTAGTGCTGAAAGTTATTCCAAAAATAGACTCTTGTGGAATTGAAGTTTCACTTTGATTTGGACCAGTAAATTGGTATGAATAATCAGCAGATATGGAAGAATTTTTTCCAATGTCCATTGAAGCTTTAGCACCAATTCGAGATAGTAAAAATCCATTAAATTCGTAAAGATCAGTACCATAAGCACCATACGCATTAGTAGATAAAGACACAGGTCCAAACTTACCAACCTCTTGATCTAAAGTAACCATCAAAGCACCACCATTTTGAACAGGGTCTTTGACAACGTCATGCATGTAAAAAAGATTTAGTGAAGTTGATTTTTCTCCAAATAAAGGAGTGGAAAGATTTAGATTAACATTAGGTAACCAATCAGTTGCTCCACCTGCTTGAGAATTAACAGGGTACATAAAGGCCATAATACCCGCAGTCGCAGACAAGTTAAAGGGTTGCTTTCCTATTTTGAAATCTTTAGAAAATAAATCATAAGTAGCAGAAACATCAATCTCATCAACTTGACCTCTCAATGGAGCATAATCCGTCCAAGTGGAAAGAGTAAAATTACCAACAGCAGCGCCAAAATCAGCTTGAGTGACAAATTTACTTGTCTCTCGATTCCCTGCTAATGGACCGATTGAAAAATAATAACCATTTCTTGCAGAAATATCCGCAAAGAAAGAAACGTCTTTTTGTTTTGAAGAGTCAGTTAAAGTAGAGTCAGTTTGCATTTGGGCTTTCATAGGCATCGCAGTAGAAACAAGAAAAGCCAAACCAGCTAAAGATTTTTTTATAATATTCATACTAAAGTGAGTAGAAAACAATTTATAAATGTTACTACTTTACAGTTGTTCATATATCTACTACAACTGTTAATGACCAAACGCCCTCTTCAGATTCTGAAATAGCCATTTCACTATAAGTCATATTTTTAATTTCAGTTCTAAGAGAATAATCATATTGGTAATCCCCGCTCAAACTAGCAGATAAAGACCAAGAACCATCATTTTCCCTATCAATAACAAGATTATTAACAATTTGGAGTAACAAATCTTCACTGTCAAAATAAAAGACAAGTTCATTTAGAAAATCATAAAGAAGAGATCTAAGCTTTTTCGCCTTCAGATTAATTTCTTTAGTTATCTTGTTTTCAACATAAACAGAATTACCAAGAAGAATCTCAAAAAAAGCAGAAACAGCAGTGGAAAAAGCATCTTCTAAAGAATCAGCGGTCACAACAAATTTTTCATCTGCAGTGTGTGGAAGAAATTCAATCGAACCCATAAAAAAATGAAAGAAAGAACGGTTTAAAAAGCTTAGTATTGCTCGAAATTAAAGAAATTAGCAGATTTTTCTTCAGGTTCATCATCATCTTCTTCATCTTGTATTGGATTAAAATTATCATCAAGAAGAGTTTGTGCAGAAGCAAAGGACGCTTCTAAACCAGTAGACTGAAGTGAAGGAGTCGATGATCTAAAATCAGTCGAAGGTAAATCATTAGAGAAAGCCCCAAATAAATTATCATCAGCAACACCACCATAAGAACTTGAAGAAGACAGTTGATTCTGTTTTGGTTCATCTGCAAACACATCAAAGATTGAAGAGGAGGAAGTAGACTGAATTGGTGCACTTGACGGAAGAGAAGAAGATGAGCTATTAGATACAGAATCCATGGAGCCAAAAATATCAAACGGCGAAGAACTGCTTTGAATCGGAGCTGAAGAAGACACAGGAACTTGAGTTGAAGAACTTTGCCCCAGATGTGCATTAAGAACATCAATTAATTTTGCAATCATTTCAGGAGAATCTTTTTCAGTATCAATGCTAATTCTAACCATAACTAGAAAATATGAAATTAATTGTTTATAATTTTGTCGAATTAGTTTAAAGGATGAACCTCTACAAGCAAATGATCATCAGTTGGATATTCAGAAACAATTCTCGCAGATAATTCTTTTTTTGGATAAATCTGATCAAACAAAGGCCATATTTCTTCTAAAACATCAGGTCTAACCATCAAAACTTTATCGTGAACTTCAAAGAACTGACGAGGAATATTAAATAGTTTTTCTGCTTTAACACCAAAAGCAGACATTTGACGAGAAGAAATATTATTTTTTTTAGAATGGATTTCACCACGGATAATCATTCCTTCTTCATCAACTAATTCGTGAGGTCTGACAACAGACTGGGCTCTAAGACGAATTCGATTTCCTAATTGAACAGCATCTTTAAACTGCGCAGAACAATAATGAACTCTAAGACCAATAGATTTACCATACTCAACCAATTTTATTGCAGCAGCTTCACTATGGGCAATAGCATAAGATAAAGAATCTTTTGTAAAAAAACCACGTTTGGCCAGAATTTGAATTCCAGCATCACTATACTCCAATTCATTTAAATTAACAAATTTAATTAAAGAATTTTTTTTACAAAAATCAAGAAGTTTTTTTGATTCGTCTAAAAGAGTTGGAACTGCAGGAACTTCAACACCTACACTAAATTTTAAGCCCTTGGCAAGATTAACTCGATCCCATAAAGCATCTGACTCAACATTTAGATGAAATCTTAATTCATCAAGACCAGATAAACTTAATTTTTCTAATTTGTCACGAGTCACAAATTGAGGAGAAGTGTAAAGATGAATATGAAACCGACGTCCAAAATGACTTTTTAATGCTTCAATATATTTTAAAGTTCTAGCAGGAGTGGCTAAAGGATCACCCCCTGTTATTCCTACACCCTTTGATTGAGATAATTCTATTTCTCTAATTAATTCATTTATTGCAGATTTAGAATCAGGTTTTTTTATGAAGTGTTCATTGATTTTAACGGTTTCTTTAGCTCTTTTATCATCACTAATAGGACAATAAAAACAAGTATAATGACAACGACTAGTTATAAAAAGAACTGACTTTCTACCATAAACACACTGACGACAGCCTTTAGCAAGTCGTTTATTATGAATTTTTTTGGTAGTAACAAGTTGCATAATAAGTAAAAAGAAATAACTAATTTATAAATTAATCTGCTAACATCTGTTTTATCAAATCATACGTTTGAGGATATAAGTTTGGATTAACAAAATTCATATGTAAATCAGTTCCAAAGAAATCAGTACAATTTCCAGTAATGTTATAATTCTTAGCGAAAGGCAAGGGAACATTACGAGCTAAAACAACACCATCACCATCCTCTTTTTTAGCAGAATCAGATTTCATTTCACAACCATGAGCAGCAATAGTATAAGTTTTGGTTTGAGATAAATAATTATTAGGATTATTCAGTCGAGTCAAAAACATACTGTTTGCATACATATCAGTACATTCGGCTTCTGCACCAGTAACAGTACAATATTTTTTTACATCACCCTCAACACCATAATCAGGAGTTCCCAGAATAATTAATTTATCAACGTTAGATTCACCAAATAAGGAAATATACTCTCTAGCAACAAGACCACCCATTGAATGTGCAACAATAATAACTTTATCCCTGCCTGTTTTCTCTTTAACTAAATCAACAGCCTCTCTAAGTCTTAAAGCGTAATTCTCAATATTATCCGTTTTTCTAGTAACAAAGTTTACTCCACCAACGTCATAATAATTCAAATAATAATAAGTAACACCAACAACCAAAGGAGCAGGAGTTTCTCCCCAAGTTCCCGCAGTAATATTTTCTATTGATGAAGTTTGACCAATAGTTCCGCCATTAATATAACCATCCTTAGCTAATGCGTCTTGCAAATAAGTAAGACGAGTAAAAGCTAGTTCAGGACTGGTACTCTTACTAAACGAATGACCATGGACTAGAATAATAGGATAAATAGTATCACAAGAATCACCATGACAACAAGGACTGCAATTTCCTCCAAAACAACATTGATCTAAAGAAGGAGGAATAACAATTTCTTCGCTTTGAAAATTATCAACAAAAGAAATGTTTGGTGCAACAAATAAATTATCAAAAACGCTAATTGGCGTCCAATTGCAATAATTAGAATAATAATCCAGCAAATAAGAATTGGGGAATACAAAATAATCATTTAAGGAAATATTGTTGTTCGAAATATTATCAAGCAACAATTCAGAATAAATAATAGAATTCTCAATTTCAGATTCATTTAAATCGGAAACATCAACACCTAAATTGTAGTCATCAATTTGATTAATAAGAGAAGAAATTGTTTTACATGAATTTGATTTCTTTTCAAAAGAACTACCTGTTAAAAAATAATAAGTTCGATTATATTTATCAAATAAAGAATTTGCTTTATCATCTAATAAAACAAGTTTTGAATTATAATTTGATTCGATAGACTCAAGATTTAATGTTATGGAAGAAACATCAAAAGAGACAGATGAAAATGACAAGAAGGATTTATTTTCTATCTGTGAAACGACAGAATCAAAAGACACATCAAGATCTTTCATTTTAGCATACTGCGTTTTATCAACCAAATTAAAAAAACCAGCCATGTTTGAATAATAAGAAGAATTATCTTGTAAAGATTTTAATGAGAGAATATTATTGTTAAAAGTATTATGAATAGTTATTAGAGAACTTTCTGTTAAAGATGATTCCTTAACAACAGAACTTAATTTATCATTTAACAACAAATAACCTTCACTTGCCAAAGCAAATTTCTGAGATTTCCACATATCAAATAAATCAAGAAGATTTAATTCAACAACTTTTAGAAGAGAACTAAGACCGCTATTTTTACTAGATAAAGATTTTTCTTCAGAAGTGAGGAATCCAGCTCTATAGTTTAAAGATGACAAAATATTATTTGAATCATAAATGTTTTTTTTAGCAGAATCAATATCAGTGGTCAGTTTTATAAGATTTGTTTTAAGAGATTCTTTTTTTTGAATTTCATTATCTGAAAGAGAATAATCAACAGTTATGAATGCAGAACTTGAATAAGTTTTATTCTTAGAAGGACAAATATTATTATCAAGAGTTCGACATTGCACTTTATAATTATAAATTACTTGACCAGAACCATATTTTGGAACTGCCAAGTCATAAGAGTAAGATTTATGATTCAAAGCTTTTTCTGAGAAGTTCTTAAGAATAACACCCTGACTACTATCTATAAGTTGGTGTTCACAAAGTATATCACAAATTTCTAATTTAGTAACATCAACATCAAAATTAACAGGCACGGGTTCATGATTTGTCGAAATATAAGAAGCAGTTGTTGGAGAAAGAGAAATGTGAGTCTCCGTATCAAATAACAATTTAACATTTATATTAATAGCATAAACCAATAAAACCAAAAATAAAATAACAATTACGGCCAAGACAGTGAATTTGATAAAATTTTTTCTTGGAAAACCTGCTCCGCCTTCATCAAGGCGACTTGATGGTTTTGAAACTTTAACTTGTTTATCAATTGGAGGAGTAGATACTTTTTTTGTGGCTTTTTTACTGCTTTTCTTAGATTCTTTTTTAGTGGACTTATTAGCAGTTTTCTTTGAAGCAGTCTTTTTCTTAACCATCAAATCACATATAAGAAGTTTAAATATATAAAAGATGCTGTTGTCACTAGAAAAGACGCATATAATTTAGGAAAATCTGATCGGCAATCTCATTCTCAGTTAGACCTTTTAATTCAGCCATTTTTTTAATGGAAAGAAGAACATTGGCCGATTCATTACAAGAAGTTAAAGGCGCACCATCACTAGTAGTATAATTAATGCTATGAAGAGAGGAGTCTTTAACAGCAGGAAAACTAGGACCTAAGTAAGGAGCATCTGTTTCAGTTAAAAGTTGAGAAAGAGGAACATCACCAACTAACTCTTGCATTTGCTGTAATTTGGTTACAACAACAGGAATCGAGAAAGTCCAACCATTATCAACAATTCTTGGAATAAGTTTTTTCTTACCCATAAAACAATGCATGATGACTTTCTTAGCAGAACTGGATTCCAACATTTCAATCGTTTCAAGTTCTGCCTTTCTACTATGAACAATAATAGGAATTTTCTTTTTTTCAGCGATAGAAATAAGTTTTTCAAAACCCTGCTTTTGAACTAGTTTGACTTTTTCAAAATCAGAATACAATGTTTTGTAATGATTAAATTCAGATTGCTTAAAATCAAGACCAACTTCACCTATTGCAACAGGATTGTGTTTATTCATAAAATCAAGTTCTTCATCAAGGATAGATTCTTCATATTCAGGAATATGCCAGGGATAAAAACCAAAAGCCGGTTTTACAATATCATGTTGATGAGCAAGAGCTTGAACAGCACGGTTACTCTCAGGACTAACACCGTTTGCAACAATGGCTTTTACTCCAACAGACTTCGCATTCTCCAAAGCAACAGCTAAATGATCAGATAAAGGTTTAAAATCGAGATGAGCATGAACATCAACAAGTTTCATATATTTGTTAAACAAATTAGCTGGTTTATAAATCTTAGGAGAAAACATAAAAAGAGGAAGAAAATTAGAATAAAATAAGGGAATAATATGAGCAGTGATGAAAAGAATATTTTTGAAGAAATTCTTATGCAAAAATATCCTGAAAGAACTTATTTTGAAGCAAGCGATTCAGGACACCAAATGTTAATAGATAGAATTCATGATGGATACACTTTTACAGGGTTTGTTTCCAATTTAAAACTAGAAAATAAGGGATTTGTAAAACATTATTTGGTAGCGACTAACAATTTTGGCCAATACAAATTTATCGAAAGAGATTTTAGTAGAGGGTTTAAAGACGCTAGTTGGAACATAATTGATGGTTACAACAAAGTCACAGGACCAATAGAAGAAAAATTTGATTCTCTTTATGAAACATTATTAACACTAAAAGATCAAAAATATTACCCATCAGGTATTGAGAGTTATTTTGATGACACTTTGATAGAGAATAATGATTTAATAGTTGGTTTGGTTGGAATTCAACAAACACCACCAATACAGATTATTCCAATAATTCATCCGTTTAAAGAAAACGAAGTGGTTTGGATTGAGACATTAAAACGAATTGATTAAAACAAATTTGAACAAAAGCTGAGCTCAAAAAACATTGCTTTTTTTGGCTTCAATTAACATGCAGTTTTCTTGACACCAAAATCACAAGCACAACAAAAAAAACTACCGCATTTTCTTAAAAGACTCAATAACATCAATCATCTGCTTACCATGCACCTTTTCAAACAAAAGCTGCACCAAAATCACAAGCACAACAAAAAAAACTACCGCATTTTCTTAAAAGACTCAATAACATCAATCATGTATTTACCATCTTCTAATTTGTAGATTAAGGGCTGTTTCTTTTTGAAAAGATTCACAAGATCAAGTTCATACTTTCCAGGTTTAAGAATTTTAACACTTTCAATGTCTAGAATCACAGGTTTACTTCTATCAGCATCAACACCAATAATATCATAGACATCCTCTTCAACTTGTTGTTTATCTTCTTCAGATAAATTAAACAACTGAGGTTCATCACGCTTAAATTCTTCTAATCGTTCTTTCTTTACATAAAAAAATAACTTATGACCACAATTAGAACAACCACTTAAAATTTCGTGAGCTCCGTCTTCAAAAAAAGTTCCGCATGATACACATTGATGAGGCATAATAATTATCTCCTAAAACAAATATAAATTAAAAAAAAACAAGATAAATAATTTATCTTTTTCTCGCATCTTTTGTAAATAGTTGGATTTTATCAGGATCTTGTTTAATTTCTCTAACAACATTAGCAGGACCAATAATAGTCATGCCTCGTCTGTCACCAAGAACCAAGTTAATAAAAGACTGTTTTACTCTTGCAAAAAATGCAACATTTTTAGATTCAGGATATACAACAGATAGTTCAATACCTGTAAATTTATCATTAATCTCTTCCATAGTACGTCGGATAAGTTCTGCTTCTTCTTCACTTCGAAGTCTACCTTCAAGAAGAATAATTTTGTCAGTCTTAACAAGACGCAATAATTTGTCAACCCTTTTTTGTGAAGCGAGATGTTCTATCTCACCATAAGGAATAAATTGTAAAGTCAATCCACCTGCCATGATACTCACCTAGCTACCTCAAATAAAGTTTCATAAAACTCTTCGATGTTCTGGCCTTTCATAGCACTAATACCAATAACTTTGTATTGAGGGAAGGCAGCTTGAATTTTTTTAATATCTGCTTTTTTCAGATCAATTTTATTAGCAACAACTAAAACAGGAGTTTTTCTTGCTTCAAGGTTTCCAACAATAGTTATGTTAACTTGAGAATAGGGATCTTTTGTAGCGTCAAGAACCACAACAACAGCATCCATATCATCTAACCATTTAATAGAATCAATAACGCCTTTGGTTGCTTCTTTAGCTCTAACCTTAGCATCTTTTTCATCCATTCCTTCTTTGATAAAATCTTCATAATCAATTTTTGTTGCAATACCAGGAGTATCAACAAGATTAAAAGTTAATTTTTTACCATTTTTGGATTCGATAACAACGCTATTTTTTATCTGAACTTCACGAGTCTCGTGAGCAATGCTACTAACAGTTCCCATAGCATCTTTTTCATTAAGCCAATCTTCGCAAATTCTATTTGCTAAAGTGGTTTTACCACCATTAGGAGGGCCGTATAACCCCAACTTCATGTCTTTTCGCTTTTTAAAAAAATTTTTGAATAATTTTTCTGCGATTTTTTTGAAAATCCCTGCCATTATAGTAATTTTAGGATTGTGAGAAATTTAAATACTTTTCGTATTATACGGTCTGAAAACCTCGAAAATTGCAGAATTAGTTTAAAAAAATAAATAGTGGCTAGAATATCTAACCAGCTAATCTGAAAAAAGACTTATTTTTTCTTAAGCCAGGAGAAAATTCGCAGTTTTGAAGATTTTCCAAATCCACAAGATGAGCAAACTTTCTTTGAAGCGTGATAAGTAATTTTACCGCATCTTCTACATGCGATGTGAGTCTTTTTTCCAGAGTGTTTTCCAAAGGATGCAGTGCCTTTACCCATTATAATTCACCTTACTATTGTACGGAAATATTTGTGATGGTATCTCCTCGAATAAAAACAGTGCCAAGTTTTCTTTTAAGCTCTTTATCACCTAAAACAACTTGTTCGGATGTTTTTTCATCAACTTGAGTTATTACCGTCTTATTTTTTGGTTCGTACTCTTCCGCTTCTTCAAGCACAGTATTAATGTGAATGTCAAAAGCATGAAGTTTTCCTACAAATCTCCAACCATTCTTCAAATCAACAATCACTCGTTTTCCACGGGAATTGTTTAATGCATCTAAAGGTCTTGATGAATCCATAGTTAATACCTCCTAAGAGTTGAACAATAACAAGAACTTAAAGACCATTTATAAATATATCGCGAAAGAACTTGATTGAGGTCTTAAAACCGCTATACATCCTCAATTGAAGGTAAAGATTCATGAAGAGTGTTTAAATAACCAACAGTAGAAATTTTATTGTCAACAACAATAAAATCAACATCTAAAATCTCTTTTGAAACATAAATTATTGCATTCATTCTCTCAGTAATTTCTGAAACAACGATTGAACCTCCAAGAACAGCAATAAAAGGGAGCAACAACTCAGCAGAAGGAATATCAACAAATTTCTTTGAAATAAGAGCAGAAAATTCTTTAACAAAAGATAAACAATCATCCTCTAAGTCAGATTTATCTATTGTTGATAAGGAAGACCAAGTTTTGTCAAGACCAATAATAAAAGGTAAAGAATTATCATAACCATCTTTGTTTCCAAATAATGCAACCAAAGTCATGCTAACCCCGCTACTTTTAGAAGCAACATATTGCGGCTGAAGAATTAAAGGAACACCATAATTCTTCAAGGACAAAGAGACTAGCGAATTAATAGTCTTCAAAGCATCCGATTCCAAATGTTCACCTGAAGAAACTAATTCTCCTTTTAACGCAATTAAATTATCTTTTTCAATAACATCTAAAGGCCTTACTTTATCACCTTTAGAAATTGAGCTTGTTAAGTTACAGACAACAGTTCCCTCTCCCTTAGGATAAAAGCCCATTAGAGGAATGTTTAAAGAAATGTTTTCAAAATAAGGAGTTAAATATCTAAATAAAGTTTCTCGCAAGAAGCCAATAGTTGGTGCGTTTGCAACGTGAGTCCCACCAGTTAAATTAATAGAAACTGAATCTTCCGAAATTAAAGAAGGAATAAGGAGAGATTGAAGAGGGAGAGTAACACTAGTTGGAGAAGAAAAATCAATATCGACTTTTTTTCCCGAAAAAGGAAGTTTTGGAGAAAATTGTAAAATTGTCGAACCAACACCATTTCCAGCAACGTCTGCTTGTGTTGCTTTTGCAAATGATTCAATCAAAGCAACTTTCTGAGCACTAAGACCTGGAAATTTTCTATCAATAAGAATTTTTTCAATAACAAAAGACTTAGAAGTTATTGATGAGAAAGCCAAAGCAGACCTAAGAAGCGTTCCACTACCACTAAACTTGCTACCATCAAGCACAATAGGGTCTGTCATCAGAATAAGAGAATGATAAGTAGAATATAAAATTATTCACCAATTAAATCTTTAGCCTGTGCTTCAAGCAGTTTTAAGTGAATATCATCAAATAAATCTTTAAGAGTGACATAAAGAAGCTCTCTAGTGTGATCTTCAAGCTCACTTGCGGCATAAAGGTCCTTAGCTTCATTATATTTTTTCTTAGCTAGAAGCAAATCACCACTTGATGCAGCTTCTTTTGCAGCATTTATTATTATGTCAATGTCATGAGCGAAACTTGAAATGTAATGATGATGTTTTTTAATTTTATCCGCATCTTGATCAAAAGCATGTTCATCAGAATTTAATTTAGACTCAACTAACTCATCTTCATTTGATGCTATAGCACCATTTTTATCTACAAATAAAACATCAAGTTTTCCAGATTCAATAATAGAATTCAAGGTGGAAGCTCGTTTACGTAAAATTTCGGGAGTTTCTTGATAAGGATCATTTGCCTCAATAGGAGTTGAAGCATCAAAGTCCGTTTTCAAAGGTAGAGCATCATTTGAATCTGAAGAAACAGGAAGGACGGAGTTTGAAGAAGTCTTCATTTCAACAGACGTTTCTAAATTTAAAGAGTTAGGAGGTGAAGAAAGATTATTTTCAAAATGAATATTTGGCGCGACAGGATCTGGTAAAGGAGCAGAAGGAATATCTTTATCAGCAGAAGGTTTAGACCCAAACAATTTGGATAAAAATCCTTTTTTGCTTCTTTTTGGTTCTTCAAAACTAGTTAACCTTGGTTCATCAAGATCATCTATGACAGGTTGTTTTGATAAATTAGGAGCAGGATTTAAATCGAAAGGACTTGCAGGAGCGTCAATTGAATGCTCCTTAGCAACTGATTCAGTGGAAGAAGATAATTCTCTAGCAAAAGCTTCAGCCTTATCAATATCTAAATTTATTTCTTTATTTAATGAAACATCTTCATTTGGAGAATTAAAACTAAGATTTTCAGGAACAGGAACAGGTTCTGGTAAAACAACCTCAGGCTCATCAAGAAAAGAACTGGATGAACTAGGAGTTAAATTTTCAGAAGGTTCTTCTAACCAAGAACTATCGGATTGAGAATTAGCATCACCAGTGTCTTGATCAGATATCAAATCATCTGGAACTTTAGAATCTAAAGGAACAGGAGTCTTTAAATCAGATTTTTTTTCATCTTCGTTTTCTTTAACAACAATTTCTTCTTTGACAGTCTTGCTTTTTTCTTTTGTTTCTTTGGAAGATTTTTTAGCTGCTTTTTTTGAAACTTTCTCTTCTTTCTTAACTGCTTTAGAAACTTTCTTTGCAGCTTTTTTAGATTCTTTTTTAGAAGACTTTTTTTCTTCAGATTTAGAATCAGCATCTAAAGAAACTGGCTGAGGAAAATTAGAATCGTCAACATTCGAAGGTTCGCTAATTACAGGTTCTGGTTCTTTGGCAAACTCTCCTCCTTCCAAGGAGTCATCAGTATCATCGTCATCAGTCCACGAATTAACAGTTTTAGAACCATTTTTAGTTTTATCTTTTGAGTTTTCTTTTTTAGTTGAATTGTTGACAGAAGAATTTGATTCTGAATCTTGTTCTGACAATAAAAAATCAGGAACTAAACTACTCTCGCCAGAAGATTCGGGAACAGCCTCAATTTCTTTTTGTAAATCAAGATTTTCTTCTTCATGAATAGGTTGATTATCATCAACAACACTTGTTGAAACAGAATCTAATGAAACAGGCGAAGGAGGAACGTCATCAGAAACATCAGATAATGGCTCAGGTTCTAAAGGAGAAGACTCATCTTTGGTTTCAGGAATAGGAGATGGTTTTGAAGGAGAAGAAGACAACAAGTCATCAGGAACCATGCTTTGATTTGAAGGAGCAACCGATATGCTTGAAGAAGATGCTGAAGATTCTTCATGACTTTTTTGTTCTTCTTCATATTGTTTAGCCACAGTATCTGAAAAAGAATCAGCTTCTTGTTGAAGTTGCTCATGTAATTTTTCAATTGATAAAGAATTAGAACTATCTAAACCAAGTTTTTTTCTAAGTTCAACAGAGGAATTGTTAATAGAATCAGGATTAGTAACGGGTGCCTTTTTTTTCTTAAATAATGAAAAGAATCCAGAGCCTTTTTTTTGCTCTACTTCTAAATCACGTTGCGCCAACCTTTTTGGAGGCATTGGCGGTTCTATATCAATACCCACGGACAACTCCCTCTTTTAAAAGAATATTAATAGAACTCCCTTAGAACATATAAAAATGTTTTGTTAGTACTGATAAAGAAAGAATCAACAAATTAGCAGTTTTTAGACGGTTAAAACAAAAAAATAAAAAAAATAATTAACACAAACTATAAAAACAAGAAGAAGGAAATAAACAAACTGATGAGCGAAGAAAATAAAGGAGATACTCTTGAAGATGTTCAAATTCTAAACAAAATAAGTAAAAGATTAGATATAATTGAAGAAACCAACATAAAACTAAAAGAAACACAAGAAGAACAATTAAGAACGCTTGAAAGTCAAAGAAAAAGACAAGGAGAAGAAATAGAGCAATTTCAAAAAGAATGCAAAGAAATAGAGGAAGGGTTTCGAAGCATAACGAAATCAATTTTTGAAATTGGAAGACAATTAAAAGATAAAGTATCAAAAGACGAATTAGAATTCTTAAAAAATGAAACAGATAAATGGCCTCTTGAAAATTTTATAACAAAAAAGGAATTAGAAAAAACATACAATTATTACAAAGAAAATAGTTAATTATTTTCAGCTTTAATAACTTCTTCTAAAGCCGCCTTTGCAGCCCGAATATGTTTAGGACTTGGTTCATTAGTAGTAATTTTTTGCAACAATAAACCAGGAGTTACCAATGCATTAATCAAAAAATTTGAGTGAGTCGCACCAAATCTTTGAATCTCATAACCAATTGAAGCAATTAAAGGAAGAAGAGCCAGTCTTAAAGCTAAATTAATAAAGAAGGGAATATCCTTTGGAATAAACATATAAACTAAAATGCTCAAGAAAATAACCACAAAAATGAAAGTAGTGCCACACCGTTTATGAACAGTTGTAAACGATGAAATATTCTTAACAGTCAAAGGTTTTTTTGCCTCATAACAATTAATTGTTTTGTGTTCTGCGCCATGATATCTAAACACATCTTTAATATCTTTAATTTGAGCAATCAAAATTAAGTAAAGGAATAAAATTCCAAGTTTTATTACTCCATCAACAAGATTGAAAACAGGACTTAAAAGATTAAACAAATTATCTAAACCTCTTGCTGCTAGAAGAGGTAAAAATTTAAACAAACCAATAGCTAAAACTAAGCTTAACAAAAACGTTCCAACCATCATCCAAGGAGAAATCTGTTTTTCAACTTTCGACGAATTGGAATTTGATGAGTCAGATTCTTTGCTCAATAATTTCTCTGAAATTATTGGCACCGTATCACTTTGTTCTTCGGCTTCAAGAGATTTATCGGCAGCATAGTCCATAGACTTATAACCTAAAATCATCATCTCAACAAGATTAACAACTCCTCGCAAGAAAGGCCATTTTAAAAAAGGTATTTTTTCAGAAATTGAATGAAATTCTTCTGTTTTAGACTGTAGACCAGAAGGAGTATTAACACTTATTGCATAGTGTTTCTTGCCTTTCATCATAACACCACCTATTACAGCTTGACCACCATAAAGAGGGTTTGAAGCACCTAAAAGCAATGAAGAAATCCATTTCATAGTAAGCAAAGCAAATAAGCTCCACTATATAAAAATAGTAGTAATATTTATAAAGAAAAAGGCTTTTGAGAATCTCGTACGAGAGAAAGAAAGAGAGTTTAAGAGAATGGGGGCAAAAACCTTTCTCGAAAAAGATATACAAACGCCCTCAGTAAGATACGCGATTGAAATGTTATCAATAAAAGCATTAAAACCAAGTCAAAGAGAAAAGAAAAGATATGTGGTTTATGAGATATCCGGAATGGAATCTGAAAACATGTTTTCTATTCAAAACAAACTAGTAACCAGACTAAACGAAATGCTTGGAATTTATGATAGCGCAACAGCAGGAATTCAACCATTAAAATACAATCAAGAAATAAGACGAGGATTAATTCGTGTTAACAACAAAATGGTTGATAAAATAAAAGGATGCTTTCCATTAATAACAAAACTAGATAAAGAGGAAATTTCATTAAAATCAGTTGGGGTTAGTGGGAGTATGAAAAAAGCAAAAGAAAAATATCTAGAATTAAAAGAATCAAATTCACAAAAAAATAATAACAATAAATGAGGTATGAAAAAATGCAACCAATGCAAACAAAAATCAAAAAAAGATTTTTGGGTATTGTTTGATTTTAATTACACTTACAAAAATTAAATGAGGTATGAAAAAATGCAACCAATGCAACATCAAGCGATGGGATACGATAGAGCGAGTACAATGTTTAGTCCAGATGGACGACTACTCCAAGTTGAATACGCAAAAAAAACAGTGCGATTAGGCAACACTGCAATAGGAATGGTCTGTAAAGATGGCGTTTTATTAGTCACAGATAAACGAATTGCAGACAAACTAGTTGTAGCAAGTAGCATTGAAAAAATCTTTCAAATAGACAAACACATAATGGCAACTGCAGCAGGAATAATGGCAGATGCAAGAGTATTAGTTGAAAGAGCTCAAGGCAAAGCACAAGAAAACAAACTAACATACGACAATCCAATCGATACATTCGTAATAGTAAAAGACATCTGCAGTCTAAAACAAATGTGCACCCAATCAGGCGGACTAAGACCTTTTGGAGTAGCATTATTAGTTGCAGGCGTTGATGAAGATGGAACAAAACTTTACTTAACAGATCCAACTGGATCATACTACCAATATCAAGCAACTGTTATCGGTGAAGGAGAAAATGATATTGCAGAAAAAATCCACAAAGAGTACAAGGAATCAATCAGTATTCAAGATGGACTAAAAATCGCAACAAAAGCAATAAAAGAATTCCTTGGTGAAAATTTCGATGTTCAAAGAATAGATGCAGCAGCAGTTTATTCAGAAGATAAAACTATGAAGAAACTAAGCATCGAAGACATTGAGAAATCTTTAAAGTGATTTCTCAGCATTGAGTGAGCTCGATATATAGAAAAAGCACTCAAGTAATTTTTGAATATCAAGTAAATTCAATTTTATTTTAATTAAAATCATGGAGGATTAAAATTATGAAAGGTAATAAGCTTATTGATGATCATGTACAAATTGCTGTAAATCTTGTCAAATATAAAAAAGCTGGAAAAACATTTGAAGTATCAGTTGATCCGGACAAAATAGTTGAATTTAGAGAAGGCGTTGCGTTAGATATTGATGAAATTGTTAACGATTCAAAAATTTTTATCGACATGAAAAAAGGATTAGTTGCAAGCGAAGCTGAATTAGAAGAAGGCTTTGGAACAAATGAGTCCGAAAAAATTCTCCAAATAATGATTGAAGAAGGAGAAGTGCAGTTCACACAAAAATATAGAGATGAATTACGTGAAAGAAAATTTAACAAATTAGTTAATTTAATACACTTAAACGCAGTTGATCCTAAAACAGGAATTCCACATCCAGAAACAAGAATAAGATCTGGACTTGAAGAAGCTAAATTTAAAATAAATGATTTAGAAAAAGCGGAAAACCAAGTGGACAATGCAATTAAAGTTCTTCGACCAATAATGCCAATCTCTCTAGAAAAAGTTCTTCTTGAAGTAATAGTACCAACACAATTTGCAGGTGCACTTCACGGAAAAATAACTACATTTGGAAAAATAAAACAAGAGAATTGGTTAAATGATGGGGGATTACACACAGTAGTGGAACTTCCAGCTGGACTTCAAAACAAATTTATTGATATGTTAAACAACGCGAGTCACGGTGGTTGCACAGTAGAAATAAAAGAGAGAATCAAAAACTAACGTTTTTGGAAATTCAACAAATTAAAATTACAAAAAAAACAGAGGTTAAAAAAATATATTTTTAACGGAGTAAAAAAAATGAGTGAATTATTAATAAAAGAACGAGAAGTTGTCGTTCCAGGCCAAGTGTTGGCTGAAGGAATGGACTACTTACCAAGCCATGGAACATACAGACAAGATGACAAAATCATGGCAAACAGATTAGGAGTTAGTGTTATTGATGGTAAAGTTATCAGAACAATTCCACTAGCAGGCATTTACATGCCAAAAAGAAACGACATCATTATTGGAAAAGTAATTGATGTAATCAG
>JAFGOT010000022.1 GCA_016926395.1 Candidatus Woesearchaeota archaeon | reverse complement strand
CCCGCAGGATGGACAGGAAGAGGAGCAGGTTTGTTAATAACCAAAATACAGTCATCTTCAAAAATAACTTCATAATCAGAATTTACACTTGGTTCAAGAGATTGAGGAGTTAATAAAATTAAATTATCGCCTGGATTAACAACACAATCATCAAAAATAATCTTACCATTTAAAATAACCCGCTTACTTTCAAGAAAAGAATTAATCATCGAATCATCCCTAACAAAAGATAATCTTCTAAAAGTTTCAAAAATAGTGGAAGGTGCATTTACGGAAATTAAATCTTCTCTAACTAAAGACATCACAATTACCCTTGATTAACTAAGAACTGGAATTTAATAAAACACTCGCTGCAAATAAACACATCACCAAAAAAAGTAGGGGACTCAGCATCAATTTTTTTAACAATAGCATTTTGTTCACAAAAAGAACAAATTTCAATATCCTCATCAAAACACAAAATATTTTCAGATAAATCTTCATAGCAATCTCTACAAACAGCTACAAGCATTGAAAACTCACTAAATACGAAGCAAGTTTTTTGCTTAGAGCAAAGAGAGCAAGTGAAATTGTGCTTAACGTTCATAATAGAGATAGATAGAGCGAACTATTTAAACATTCTGAAATTTATTACTTGATAAGAACAAATACCAAAAAATACCTGCTGCCTTGAAGAATGAATAAGCAAGGAGTTATTTTCAAAGAAAATAAAGGCGACTAGCGATAAAAAATTCGAGTCGAAGCGAGAATAAAACCTTCGCAGTAAAACAGCAACACAACGAATAATTAATTTCTTAACTCATCTTGTTTTGAACGAATAGAACTGGAAAGGAGAATTTTGTTTTGTTCTTGAAGACGGAAAATTAATTGATCACGACGAGCAACTTCTTTAGCATAAATATCTTTCAATTCATCAATATCGGTCACGCCTTCAAGCTCTTTCTTGAACTTCTCAGCCAATTTATCTAAAGAAGGTAGTTTTTCCTCGAACATGAAACAATTGTTTCGAAAAGAAGTTTATTAAGTTTTGCAATTAAATTTCAATCGAATAATTACGCTCAGTTTTAGAGTAAGAATTAACATGTAGTAATTTTTTGTATTTATTAAACAAAGAAACGTATTTTTTTAGAAGCAAATTTGATGCATCTTTACTATAATCAACACCATCAACAACAAGATCATTGCCTGAACGAGCAATAATTAATGAAAAATAAGGTTTTTTTACAAGCTCAACAACGACAAAAGACTTCTTTGGACATTCAAATATTTTCAGAACATCTCCATTTTCTCTTTCAATTCTTAGATGATGGGAATGAACCAAATCTTGGTTGTGAAGAGTCACTGCAGATTCAGTCGGTAGTGGAAAAACAGATTTAACAGGATAATGACTAGTAAATTCAATCTTATTATCGGCATGGATAGTGTTAAGAATATAAGAATTATCTTTACCATGTTTCACACGTATATCAAGCTTAGGCTTTGAAAACCGTGTTTTTAGCTGTTTTAAGACCATTAAGATTAATGGTGCTTTGAAGTATTTAAATCTTATGTTTTTGTTGTTACTTTTAAGTGACTAACTATTGGGAAGATTTATAAATAGAAAGTGAGTTTTTGATAATGAATGGACAAAAATACTAGACTTACGAATAGATTACAAAGCTATTATGAAAGCAATAATACAGACAAACATATAGAGTTATTAGGCTTTAGAAATAAAGATGACTTTGAAGTAATATCTAAATTCCACAGACTAGAAAGTAAATTTACAAACGATTCATTTAAAGAAGGAAGCTTTGATGCTCAATTTAACATAATCGAATTAAAAAATCATTCTGACAGAAGATTAATTGGACTATACACCGTTAAAGACGAAGATAATGAATTACTACTAAGATATATGGATGCACTATATCAATCAGTCGTTGTTGGAAGAAAAAGAGGAGTTACAAACGAATTAGAAAGAGAAGTTAAAAAACTAGAAGCAAAATACAATATAAACCACAGAGAAGCAATAACCGAATATGCATATTTATTTTCTAATCAAAGAGCTGAAATAGCAAATGTTAACACCAATTTATACTATAATGTATTCGCAGCAGCAATACAACTAACATTTCAAAACGATCAAATAAACAAAAAAGAAATTAAGCAAATTCAAAAGAGCAAAATATACCCTCTGACAGAATTAAACCAACAAACAATATCATTCTTCTCAAACTACTTAATTTAATTCTTTATCAGTAAATTGTTTCTTACCTTTCAAACGAAGTTTTCTAGCAAAAGATAAAAATATTTTTTTAGAATGCAAATTATACGCAAAAGGGTTAGCTACATGATAATAATGTCCTGATTGAGAATTAAAACGATTAATCCTTCCATTAATAAATTCCACCTCACCAGCACCAATAACAACTTTTCCTTGACTAATAGTAGAATGAGGCAAACGTTGAGCATAACCGCCCTTAACATTTTCTTGCCTATTTCCTAAATTAAAATCACCATCCTTAGAAATAGTCCAAATCCAAAAACCAGAAATCGGTTTTCCAAAATAATAAATTAAACCATGTTTTGAATGAGAAAAAACATCAATAATTCTCCATCTAGATTCCCGTAAAAAATGATGATAATAACTATTTAACAAAACAGTAGACTGACTAATCAAATTAATACGCTTATTATATGAATTATGTAAAATAGTTATTTTTTCAGCAATCAATCTTTTTTCTTCACCAGGAGGAATTGAATCCAATTCTTTTCTCAACTTAGCTAAACGAGATTCGAGTTCTGCACAACTACGTTGAAAAATTTCAGAAATACGACCCAGAGCAATATCATCAATATCTTTACTAAAAGAAACTTCGGAAGGAATAGAAGGATCTGATTTACGCAAAATATTTAGTTCTTTGTTAACAATAGTTTCTATGTTGAGCTGGTGAAACAATAAAACAACTTTTTTTGTTTCATAATCTAATTCATAAAAAAAATAATGATTCTTATTACCGTCAAAAATATAATTTTTACCCAATTTATCATTAACAAACGTATACATGCTCACAATATCATGATGAGAAATTTTAGTATCAGAAGAATAACCCTTAGGAGACAAATACCATTTAAAATCATTATTTTCTATTTTGTTAAGATAACGGTCATAATCGTATGACCCCACATTTTTCTTCAATAAATCATTGTTTAATTTTTCTTGCAGATGAGACTTAATATTGTGGTTAAGTAGACTAATTATGTACTCCTTTAAATGATTTGAATCATTAAAATCTAACTTGTAAAGTTTATTTTTAACATAAATCAAATCAGCAGTGTCGATGTTTTTATGATGAGAAAAATGAGAAATAATAGAATCTAATTTATGTTCATTTGAAGACAAAAGCTCTTTCTTAACAAAATTCCATAATCTATATTTATCGAACACTAGTCAATAAATCAATTTTTCCATATTTAAAAGTTTTTAATAAAACAAGAAAAAATAAAATAAAAAATAAAATATTCAAATCTATCGACTTGAATCAGACTGTCGCTCTACTTCTAGTTTTTTAGAAATTGCAACACTGTTTTGACTTTCTTCATAAGCTGCAATAATCTCATTTGCTAGAGCAGAAGCAATAGACTTTTTACTGTTAAAACTTGCTTTGTAAGCACCTTGAGTCATGAACTTAAGTACACGATCAATTCGTCTTTGAGGAGCACATTCAACAGGTTTAGGATATCTTGCACCACCATATTCAATAGTGATTATTTCTTCCCTTGGAGCTGCATTTTCTACAGCTTTAACGAAAACAGCAATAGGATTTTCCTTTGTTTTTTCTTCAATTATTTCGAATGCTTCAAAAACTACAGTGTAAGCAGTAGAAGCTTTTCCCGTAATGTGACCACTTGAAACTTTGTGCTTTTTAGTTCCAACTCGACCAGGAACCATTATTTTGTTAATCAAACGTTCTACAATGAAAACTTTTGATTTGTGAAATCGGTTACCTGCATATCTTGCACCAGTTCTTGGAACAATAGTTGGTTTAACAGTTAAGTAATCTTTTAGACCAGGATCTTCAACTTTAATTTGTGAACAATCCCATCGATTAAATGCTAATATTTCTGACATTTTAGTTCACCTATTTACGAGCCTTCTCTATTTTACCGCTAAGAAGCGCACCAAGAGCTTGGTCATTAACTTTGATAACTTGCCATCGAACACCTGGAAGATCTCCTTTTGCTCGACCCATAACACCACCAATTCGTTCTACAACAACTTCATCATGTTCATCAACTAACTTGGAAGCACCATCTCCTGGAAGGAATGCTGTGATTTGTTTTCCATTTTTGATAAGCTGTACTCGAACACATTTTCGCATAGCAGAGTTTGGCTGTTTTGCTTCTACTTGAACTTTTTGAAGAACAATTGCTGAAGCTTGAGCTGCACCTTCTAATGGATCTGCTTTTGCTGCGAAACCTAGATGTTTTTTAATAAACCACTTGCTTTTCCAACGAGAAACTTTTCTTCGTTCAACAAGTTTTTTTGCGGAATTTAATCCTTGTGATTTTTTTGCCATATTAATTCACCTTATACAATTTTTATTTCCTTTATCTCAGGGTAATACTTTTGGATAATCTGTTCATACATTCGCAGATTCTGAGCTTTTGCACCAATCATTAAACCTTTAGTTTTTTGATCAGGACCAGTGATTGTAACCACATTATCTTCACTTTTCTCTAAACTAACAACTTTTAGAGGAGAAAATACGTTCTTGATAAATCGTGATTCGTCTGCTGTATACTCGATCATCTTTAGTTTTTTCTTTAAGAGCTCCTCGAGTTTAGTAACATGTCGTTTGTCAGGACCAAGTGCTTTTTGTAAATTTCCTTTTTCTACAACAAAGAAAGCTTTTTCTCCAAAGACTAAATAGTCTTTAAGTCTAGCCTTTGTCATTTTCTCAAAGTGCGCAATTATTTGAAGGTCTTGCACATCATATTTTACTTTTAAGGACACTCTTAACACCTACTTATTTTAGTATACCCACAACAGAGACGAGGAAAGGTTTCTTACATAAAACTCCCAACTCGTCGCAAGTGATAGTTAGCTTTTCTACCGGTACACTGTCAAAGGATGAGAAATGAGTAACATCTTCTTCTAACACTTCAGGACAATTACTAGCCAGAAATACCTGTGCTAATTCATCTTTTCGAAGCGCCTTAACAGTACGTTTAGTACCTACAATTAATTTATTTGCCTTTAATGCGTCTTTTATATCCATAATATCACGCTCCACGCAATTGCAGAAAACAGTTGTTTTGGTACAATCACATTTCTCCAACAAATCCTAACGGAAAAGTTGTTGCGATAATATGCGTCATGTAGCGTAGCTACGTAACTCAATTATATTCTAGAAACACTGTTTTATTTATAAAGCTTTGTTAAGAAAGGCTTATTTACGCTTTTTCTTAGAAGGTTTAGATTTAATCTTAGAAGCGGATTTTTCAGCCAACTTAGTGAATTTTTCAAGTTCTTGCGCTCTGGTTAAAATCCCTTTTTCTTCTTTTTTCAGTTTCTTTCCGATTTTTTCCACAGTTTTAAGTTCAGATTGAAGGTTTTTAAGACTGCCTTTGGAGTCTTCTTTTCTTTTAATCTGTATAAGCTCAGAACTTAAAATTAAATTGTATTGGAAGATAAAAGTAAACAGAACAATTGCTATAAACATCGAATCAAGATAAAACATATAAGTGTCTAAGTGAATATGGCCCATTAACTCCAAAACTTTCAGAATTTGAATACAAAAAAATACTACAACAGCAATAAGCAAGAAAAGCCAAGGATTACGATCTTTATTCTCTTTTGTTTTACGTAAAAAAGAGATTGCAAAGAAAAGTACGAAAACAGCCAATAAGATGTTTGCAAAGCTTAGAGAACCTTGAATAAAATAAGTCATAACAATCTTTGTATATTAAATGTTTAAAAACATTCCGTTACATTGTTTAGTGGCGAAAAATAAAACACTACATAAAATTACTAAGAGCGTTTTGAGGCGAATTCTTTGGAGTCAAACCCAAAATATTAGCCATCACTAAAAAATCCTGCGTGAATGATTCTCGAAGTCGGGGGTTGTAAAGCATCGCTGCAGGATGATAAATTGGAACTACAGTAATTGAAATACCGTCCAAAGAAACATCGTGCTTAGTTCCATGAAGTACACTTATTCCGTTTACGGTTTTCATATTATCGGGAGAAAACCCTCCCAAAACAAACTTAGTTGAATAATTTCCAAGAGTTGCAATAATCTTGGGTTTTATTATTTTTAATTGATCTATTAAATAAGGTGTGTGAGATTTTATTTCATCCACGCTCGGATCTCTGTTTTTAGGAGGTCTATATTTCAAAATATTACAAATGTAAACATCATCCAAAGTTAAGCCAATTTGATTTAGCAATTTATCAAGTTCTTTTCCTGCTCTACCAACAAAAGGAATACCTTGTAAATCTTCTTGTTCACCGGGTGCTTCACCAATAAACACTATATCTGCATCAGGATTACCTTTTCCAAAAACAATATTAGTAGCTGCATCCTTTAGTGGACAATTAAGCTCGTCAATAATTTGTTGTTTTAGAGAATCAAGAAGTTCTATGTTTGACATATAATCAGGTTGAAAGAAGAAGTATAAAAAAATTACTAAAAAGAAGATAAATAAAAAATGAAAAGAAAAGAGGCTAAGCCTCAAAAGACCAATTAATGCTCAAAAATGAAAAAAACATTTTTGGCATAAAATAAAATATCTTATCCGAATCAAAAAGATTCAGAAGATATTAGTTATTTATTTTACAATAAATACAGGCGGTCTGTTAACATCATGTACGATAATGTTTACATCTGTGGAAACAGTGTGTTTACCATCACTAGCTTCAACAGTTACTTTGTGAGTTCCTGCATCGTCATAAGTTGTTTTGTAAGTGTCACTTGTCATGAAGCCACTAATTTTAATACTTACATCATCACCGTCTTCGTCAAGAACTTTTATTGGAAGAACAATAGTTTCTCCTTCATTGACTTCAATAGTGTCGATAGAGTTTATAATCGGCGCTACATTAACTTTTTCAACAACAACTTCAACTGATACGAAAACAGTGTCAATACCATCAGATACACCAACTTCGAATTCATAAGTTCCAGCATCTCCTCGAGCAGTAACCCATTTACCGTCGTCACTGAATTTCTCAGGATATTCGATTGTTAAAGCATCACCATCAGGATCTGTTGCATCCACTGTAAGAGAAACAACTTCGCCTTCTACAACTTCAATAAGACCCATTTCATCAACAACAGGTTTTCTGTTCTTTTCAGCAACCAGAATTGAAATTTCTTTTACAGTTGTTTTTTGACCATCAGTTGCAGTTACAATCGCAACATATTCTCCTGCGTCATCATAAGTTGTTTGATACTTAAGATCAGACATGAATCCAGTTACAGCGTAAGTAACTTTATCTCCTTCTCGATCATAAATGACACATGGAAGATCAATTAATTCTCCTTCATAAACAGCATAACTGCTTGGACAATCAACAACAGGCCCTTTGTTTGAAGGTTTAACAACAACTCGTACTTGTTCAGTGGTTGAAAGTAAACCATCAGTAGCAGTAATATCAACTAGATATTTTCCTGCGTCACCATCGTTTGTTTGCCATAAACCTCTTGAATTGAAAGGTTCGGAATAAATGTAATCAACAGAATCACCATCAGGGTCTTCAGCCAATAAATCTGCAAGAGATACTAAATCTCCTTCTGTAACTTCAACAGTTGTCAGAATTAAAGATTCCCCATCAGATCCTTGTTCTGCCTCGATAGGTTCGTCTTCCGTTATGTTCGTTGAAACATTGACAGAAACATTTTCATCATCTACAGGTACATCAACAAATTCAAATGTATCATTCAAATTTAGAACTGTTCCGTTTGAACTAGTTTGTTGCCAAGGAGCAAAACCAGTCAAAGAACACGCACTAAGTGCAAGTACCAATACTAATAATAAACTAAGTAATATCCTTTTCATTTAATCACCACCACACTCCTCTTTGGAAAACAAAGGCAAATTACTAACCCCTATAAAGCTTTCTCTTATTGATTGGAGGTTAGAAGTATATAATAGTTTCTATTCCCAAGTAGATACAACCTCTTTTTTTGAAAAAATCGTCGAAATGATGTTTAAAGCCCAATTAATCAAATAATTCTAAAAATAATTAGCAAAAATCAATAAAACTAACTGAAAGATAAAATCCAAAGGTATATAAATGAGTCCTAGTATAGATATGTGTATATTAGTTGAGGTTATTACTATGTGCGAATTTCATCTTAAAGGAAACTGCTTCCACCCAGAGAAAGTAGGTAAAGGAACAATAGCAGATAATTGTGATGTTCATTCATGCAATCATTGCACAAATAGATCTTGGCAAACAACGATGATAAATAAAGAAATCAATTATCATCAAACACTTCTAAATCTAGCACTCAAACACCAAGAGAAGCTATCAATACAAGAAATGCAAACAACACAAATAGACATACAAAAAGAAAATCGTTTCAAAAGCCCTTTTGCAAAATTTCTTGGAAGAAGACCTGAAGAAGATCAAAGAATTCAACCATAAAAATTTTATTTTTAAAGAACGTATTCTAATTTTCAAACGTTAAAGAATTCAAATAAGAAAAAATAAAACACTAAAAAGTGTTTATAAATTTAACAAAATTGAATAATTTTGAAAAGTTAAAACACTAAAAAGTATTTATAACTTTGTCAAAAAGCATGGCAATTTCTTCGCCTTTTTTTGTAAGAATAAGAACCTTAAGTCGACCCCGTTTCTCAAAAGTAACAAGACCAGCACGTTGCATATCTTGAAGAACCTTAACAACATGACTATAAGT
>JAFGOT010000001.1 GCA_016926395.1 Candidatus Woesearchaeota archaeon | reverse complement strand
GTAGCTTCTTCGCCGATTTCCATAGCAATGTCTTCTAGAACTTGTCTTAGCGCAACTTTTGCTTCTTCTGAAACTCTATGAGCGCCAGTGTTTTTCAAGATTCTTTCCATTGCAGCCAAAGGAATTGCGTGTTTCATAATATTTTCTCCAAGCTGTCAAAATTCAGCCGAAACGGGCTTTTTTTGAGCTCTAAATCAATAATTTCATTTATTTCTATTTAAACCTTACTCTTTTTAGCCCTGTTTAGCACTAGACACGCGTAGAAAACGTTTTTAAAGCCTTTTTTCTTAAAATAATCCATGGCTGGAACTAGAAACTCAAAAGCTAAAGGAACTCAAGCAGAAAGGGATTTAATACATAAATTCTGGGACTCTGGATGGGCTGCAATGAGGGCTGCAGGTAGTGGATCTAGTCAATACCCTAGTCCTGATATCGTTGCTGGAAAATATGGGCGGCGACTTGCAATTGAATGCAAAATCACAAAAGAAACTAAAAAATACTTTCCAAGTGAAGAAATACGTCTTCTAAATTATTTTTCAAAAACATTTTGTGCTGAGGCGTGGGTTGCAGTAAAATTTCCAAAATTAGATTGGATGTTTTTTAATCCTGAAGACTTAAATGAAGCAGGCAATAGTTTCTCTGCAAGTGTTGGACTAGCAGAGCTTAAGGGTTTAAGTTTTGAAGAATTAATTAAGACGTAAGTCTTTGTGTAAGTAAGTTCCTTCTTTAACTTCTTTTAAGAATACTTCAAATTCCGGTCTACTTTCTGTATTATGATACTCTGTGAATACAGTATCTATTTTGTCATATATGTAGGGCATCTTTAAAGCACGAAGAGGTCTTTGACTAAACTTTCTACTCCATACGATATTTGCGTAAACATCATATGGCTTTTCACCATTGTGTTTGACCATTGAGCTGCCTACTAGGTGGATGTTGTTGCTAAGTTCTTCTCGGATATCTTTTTCAACTTCATCTAGATCTGTTTGGTTTTTTGATAATAAAGTCAAGTACATTGTGTTGTTAGTTAGGAATTCGTAAATTCTTTTATTACTACGACTAATTTCTAGGCTGTCACAAATTTCTTTCATTCCTTCATCAAAATTTTCATTTAGTTTGATAACTATTTTAGGGTCTAAAAATAATTCATAGGCTTCATCAGTTGTTAATTGCCAGAAGTCTCTTCTCAATTCTTTTTTAGCAAACATAACTGCCTGTTGTAAACTGTAAATTATAGGATCATTTGATAAATCACTAACTTCTGTTTGGAATGCTATTGTACTTCTATCCATTGCAAGTTTTTTGCGAACTAAATTATCTAATGAATCGTGCATGCTTTCTCCGTATTTAATGATTTCACTTAAAAATTTTCCTGCAATGGCGTGACCTTGGTGGTTTGCTATTAGATATCTTCGAATACTATCGACTGCAAAATCTTCAGTCGCTTTGATTTGTTTAATTATATTAACATATTCTTGATGTTCTTTTCCAACAAAAAAGTCAAGTGTCTTTCTAGATGTGTTACCATAAATATTACCTAATTCAGGATCCACTCTCCATAAATTTTGTTTTACGACTTTAGTATATTTGTTGTTAATATCTTCTGTATTTTGTTCATTGATTAAGTTAGTTATTGAAATTGTTTTTTTATTGTCTTGTGCTTCATACATTGAAGTAATTACTTTATTTGCAGAATTCATTTTGTCATTTTTGCTGATTAGCTCAAAAAGGGCATATGTCAGCGCTCCTATCATGCTAATAACTCCTAATGTAAAAATCCCTTTTTTGATTCCATCTTTAATATCAATGAAATTTAATTTTTTAGTTACTTTTTTTTCTAAGTTTGAGTCTGGGCTTTCAAGATTTTTGATATTATCTTGACTAACTGTTCGAATAATATTGTGTGTGAGTTCCATATAGTTTGTTAAAATGTCTTCAAGACCATCAACTAACTTTATTTCTGGACTATTTTCATAAATTGTATTTTGTGGTAATGTGATCTTTCGACCTTGTATGTTTAAGTGTTGTTTTGTTTTAGCGTGTTGAGTTGAATTTCGGTGGTGTGAAAAAAAAGGAAGGCATTTTTCAAACTGTTCATTTAGCGTATCTTCTAGTCCAACTACTAATTCTCTTTCTGAATAATTATTATGTGGATTTGTGATTTGTGGAAGTGACTTAACTTGGTGTAAACTTTTAGTAGAAATATTTCTAATATGCTTTCCAGTATCAAATTTTTGTAATTGGATGTTTATTGATTTATCATCTAAATAGATTGCATTTAGTAGCGAACCTAAATTGTCACTTATTCCTTTGATTTTAGAACTAAGCGCTTCATAACTATCTAGAGTTTGAGTCAGAGGTTTTTGCCCGTTTTTTGGATGTAATGATCTTGAAATTGTAAATAGTTTATTATTTTTCTTTAGTTTTTTATAGTGACTGATTCCTTGCTTTGCTTTCTCAACTAAATCTTCTCCAAATTCGATTACGAGTCCTCGTCTAGGGTCATCTAGTTTGATTCTGTCAACAATAGATTTTAGTCTAATTTCTATTTCATTGACTTGTGCTTCTATTGATCCTTGGATACTCATCTTTTTTTGTGAAAAAGCACTGTTTATAAACTTTTCTAATTGTAGTTACTAAGAAGTAGTAATTATTTATTTTTATTCAGTAAGGGCTCTATAAATTCTTTCTTAGGCTCGAAAACATAGGATGTGAATTGGTCAAAGTAACCGCATCTAAACTCTTCTAAAGGGATTTGTGTACGGTGAGAGAGGATTAGAGCATACATTAAAACTTGCATGTCTGCGTATTTCTCTTTGGCTGCTTTTGGTTTAAAATCCCAAATCCAGATTTTATCATCTTCGATACGAATAACATCAATATGTCCTGAGATTGGGCCTGGTTCACTAAATTTTAACCCAAACTCATCAAACTCATCTTCATCAAGCCACAAAGGAACTTCAACACCAATGGTTTTAGGATCAGTTTTTATCATGTGAAGTTGAACATTACCGTGGGCAGTTCCTTGCATTCCCCACTCTAAACCTTCTGCAGCTAGGCGACAAACATCATTGGACTGGACTTCAATTGGTTTTGCTAAACTTTTTACTTTGAGCGCAGAAGAACGAGGGCCTGTTAAGAATTTATCATGGGGGCAGTTAGATCCCATTTCCACAAGATAATTTTGAAGTTTTTTAGGAGTTAAAAGATGTGTTTTTTCCATATCGACGTAATAATGATATGGCCACGGATGTTTAAACTCAGTATATTTAATCACGATTAATCACAAATGAGAATTTTAAAAAATAAAGAAAAAAAAGAGTTTACTCTTCGTCGTTCTTGTATGAAGGAATAGCTGTTTTTGAGATAATCATGATGTCCCCAATAGATTTAACTAATTGGTGAGGTACAATTACTCCTTTAGCACTACCTAGTACTTTATTCAAGAATGAGTTTTTAGTAGCACGCACTTTCCATCCAAAGATTTTAGTTTGTGTAAGAATAGTTTCCTCGACATCTCCAAAGTAGTCACCAGCGTCAGTAAAAACTCTCATGTCGTATGTTTCGCTAATACGCTTCATTTTAAGCATTATATATCACCCTAAAGCCCTTTTGTTACAAAGGAATAACACTTTAAGATGTTGATTGAGTCTTTAAATACTTTTCGTTTAAGCGAAGCTCTAGATTGCATTTACAATCTTTTTAACCCGTGTTTTTGCCGATAGATTTATATACTCGAAATGGGCAAGTCTTAATTGTATCTTTTATATTAAAGAGAGGTGTTAATTGATAATGGCAGCTGATTCAGTTATTCTAGGAATAATCATAGGTGTTCTAGCGGCAATAGTTTACAGTCTTCGAGTTTTAATACTACTAGAAAGACGGATTGCACGAATGGATTTGAACATAGAATCCTTAACAAATAGAATTCTTAGAGAAGAATTAATTATTGAAAAAGAAGAGAAAGAAATAGAACGAAGAGTTGTTTCTAAATCTTCTGCAAAGAGAAAACCTGCAAAAAAAGCAGTAAAAGCTCCTGCAAAGAAGAAAACAACAAAAAAATCTAAAAAACGTTAATTTTTTTCTTTCATTTATTTTTTTATTTTTTTTTCTTAAATCTGATTTTCTTAGTAAGTTATAAAAACTAATTCTGTATTTACAAATTAGTAAATGAAGAAAACCCAACAAAACGTATTGTTTGCTATTTTACTAGCAGTGGCACTGTTTATTGTGATTTTGCAATTTCAAACTGTATCTAGTACTAATTATCCTTCTTATTCTTCATTTTATGGTGTTAGACAAGTTGAAAGTATACAAAAGAATGGATTCCCAACAATATTTGATGATTTAAGTTATCAAGGAAGAGTTGATGTAACTCAGATATTGTTTTATTATTTATCTTCATTTTTTACTCTATTTATACCTGTATTGCTGTTCTTCAAATATGCAAGTATATTTATCTGGGCATTAATTGTATTTTTGATATATTATGTTTCGAACCAATTGTTTGCAAACAAAATGATCATTTGGTTAATCACTTTTTTTACTGCTCTAAGTCCAATATTATTTACTGCTAACTTAAACACGTTTGAGCCAACAGCTTTATTTGCGGTTTTTTTCTTATTAATACTTAACTCATTTTTTTCAATAAAAGAAGAGAATTCATTGACATTTGTGGTGCTAATATTGTTATCTACATTTGTTAGTTCATTGTCATTAATTTTTGTTGTTGGATTTTTGATATATGTTATTTTAATAAAAATCAGTTCAAAAAAATTATCTGGATTTGAATTAGAATTAATTTTATTTTCAGGAGTTTTTATCACTTGGCTTCATTTTATTCTTTATAGAAAGTTGTTTTTAGAACACGGAGTTAGTCTTTTTCAAGCAAGTATTCCAACAGAATTGTTATTGGGATCTTTCTATGGATTGAGTGTGCCTATGGCGATAGCAATTGCAGGGATGCTACCTTTACTACTTGGTCTTTATGGAACATATTATGTTCTGTTCCAAGAAGTGAATAAAAAACATCTTTTGTTAGTTTCGTTTTTATTCTCATTTATCATCGCGTTATGGGCTGGATTTATATCCTTTACTCAAGGATTTTTATTTATTACTTTGCTGCTCTTATTGTTAAGTGGGGTAACTTTAAAACAATTTAATGGATATCTAAATAAAACTGTTTTACAAAAATTAAAACCACTATTTGTAATTTTAGCTTTGGTTTTAGTAATAGTTAACTTTATTCCTGTTTTAGGTTACTCTAGTTTTATACAAACACAATCACCAACCAAAGATGAAATGCAAACGATGAAATTTATAGAGCAGAATACTGCTAAGGAATCAACAGTTTTATCTACAATACAAGAAGGTCATCTAATTTCTTCTCAAGGAAAAAGAAAAAACTTCTTTGATACAAACTTCATATTTGCACCTCAAGCAAACCAAAGATACCAAGATGCAAAGAACATGTTTTTGTCAAAATCAGAAACAGCTGTTGTAGGACAGATGGATTATTATGGGATTGACTATGTTTATATTTCACCACAAACTCAAAAAACATACCCTACAACTACTAGTGTATTTGAAAATGGAGATTGCTTTAATTTAATTTTTGAGACAAACACAACTAAATTATTTGAAGAAACATGCAACAAATAAAACAAAACTATTGGATTTTGTCACTTATGTTAGTAATTGGTGTTCTATTATTACTGGCAACTCCTCTACAAAGATCTGCACAAGATAATCCTTTAACTCCTGGTGAAGAAACATATTCGCATTTGAATAACCTTGGTGTTGAAAGTCTAAGTTTTTATGATTTAATAATTCACCAATTAAGTTTGTTTTTACCGCTTGGATTTATTATTATTGGTCTTCCATTGTTGTTGGCAATAATTTCTTCTTTGCTATTTTACTTGATTATACGAGATAAAGTTAGTTCAGAGATTGAGCTTTATTTGAGTTTGGGGATACTTTTCTTAACACCTGCATTTATAACAATGCACTTGGGATTAACAGTATATTCTTTAATACTCGCGCTTTCTTTAGCAATAGTTTATACTTACAAAATAAATTCAAGGGCCTATCTGTTATTTTTATTTTTATTATATCTAACGATGCCTTTCCTTGCAATATTATTTTTTGTTTGGTTATTTTTTCAAACTAATATTCATGATAAAAAAACAGATTCATTGTTGTTGTTTTTATCTCTTGGAATGACTGTCGTTGTTGGTTCCTTGGTGCCTTTTGTACCGAAACCTTTTGCTAATCTAAACATAGGTTTTTTTGCTAATGAAATATTTAATTTTTTAGGAGGCACTTATGGTTTTGTCTTATTTAGTTTTGCACTTGGCTTTATAGGTCTTTATTTGGAAAAAAATTCTTTGTTTAATGTTGGTCAACGAACTGTATTGACTTTGGTATTGGTTTTTTCATTATTTTATGAACCTTTACGAATAGTGTTTATTCCTTTCTTAGCATTCTTTGCAGCAAAATCATTAAATGACTTAATGAGTAGGGATTGGTCTGTATCTTATCTTAAAGAATTGACTGTTATATTATTTATTTGTATGTTGCTTTTTGCAACTCTTTCTGGAATCAAAGAAAATACTGAAAATATTCCAACAGTGCATCAAAAAGAAGCGTATTTATTTTTACAAGCGGTGAAAGACAAAAATATTGAAGTTGACGGATCTAAAGTTTTAACAAATCCAACATACGGCGAGATATTAACATATTTTTCAAAGTTAGATGCTTTTTCGTTTTCGGATAAAAATTTAAATGTTGACATTGCTAATTCTCTCTTGAAATCTAGAGATTACTCTTATATTAAATCAGAGCTTCAAAAAGAAAAAATTGCATTTGTGTATGTTGATGAGATGATGATGCAAGGAAACATTTTAGAACGTCCAGATCAAGGTATTTTATTTGTAATGGAACACAATGACAACTTTAAACTAATATATTCTAAAAATAAAGATAAAATCTATTATTTCACTTTATGGAATGGAGATATAGAAAACGCTTCTTAGTATTGCGTATAGTAAAAATAAAAAAGATAATAAAAATAGAAAAATAAGACTATTTTTTCTTCATGGCTTTTTTTAATAGATCGC
>JAFGOT010000021.1 GCA_016926395.1 Candidatus Woesearchaeota archaeon | reverse complement strand
TGATTGTATATTTGTATCCTCTAGGGACCACATTTACTAAGTTTATGTCTATGTTTGTTCTATATTTGTCATTATTTACTCTAAAACCAACATCAATCCATCCTGTATTTGGAAGGTATACAAAAGCGTCTTCTTTTTCTTTTTTTTCGGCTAATTTTTCCAAGTCTTCAATGCCTTCAGAGTAGGTAATAGGGTAAAATCTTCCTGTTCCTTGAACTGACTCTAGATGTATTCTACTCTTGTCTGTTCTTGGAAGTGTATGCACATTGTTTGATGAGCCAAATTGAATCATGGTTAAGAAAGTAGCAGCTGTAAGAATGGCTTTTTTTGTCTTTGTCATAGTTGTAATTTTGCTCATATTAAAAAGGAGCAATATTCGAATTTATAAATCTTATGATTATTTGTTACTTGTCAGTAGTATTTATCCTTTTTTGTAGTCTTTTATTTATTTCCATTAAATGCTCTTAGAATTAGAATAAAAATAAAAAAGAAAAATTAAAGGTCAATTAACATTGACCAGTTGGAGCTGCAGTTGGAGTTGTTTCAACTACAATACCATCGCAAACACTTGGTGCATTGTCAAATGCGTCACAAAGTCCTGCTTGGAATCCTGTTGCAGTTCTTGCGCCGTTGTATGCAATACCATCAATGTAAACAGATGGACTTCCACTTGCACCATAAAGAGTTGATAATCTCAAATCTTCAGCTGCAAATTCAAGAGCTTTAGTTTCTTGACATTCTTTGATGTAATCAAGATCATAGCCAAGATTTTTTGCAACATCAACATAACAAGTGTCTGCATTTTGAGCAGTACAATCTGAGTTCATAGCTGTTGCGAAATCAAACCATGCACCAATACCATACTTAGCTTCAACACATTGTTCTCTGATGTTTTGTCGTGCTTCTTGAGCTCCATGCATTGAACAGTATTTACTATCTGCATCAAGGCAATATGCGTCTCCGCCACCTTGATAATTTTCATAGTAAATGTAGTGTGGTTTAAACTCAGCGTAATCTTTTAGAAGATTGTATGCGCCTACAATTTCTTCTTCAGCTTGGTTACCGTATGGACAGTAGCTCATAACGAAGAAATCAATTTGAGGTTTATTATCTCCAAGAGTTACTCCTTTTTTAGCGAATGCTTCTTGTTGTTTTTTTTCATCAAGATAATATGATGCTTGAGTAATTTCATCTTTAAGTTTGTAAACTCCGCCACCTAAGTCATCAAAGTTTAGTTGGAATTGATCGTTTTTCCACATTTCAGTATCTTCAACACCAACGCCGAAAATTATTGTTGGAACAACTTCGATTCCGTATTTGTTAATGTAATCTTTTCCGTCTTTAGTACTAGCATCTAAGTAAATGATGTTTGCTCCTGGGAAATAACTTTGAGTAGGTCCAATAACGCCAGATGGGTCGCAACTGCTTCCACATTTTTCATCATTTAGAACGATAACATCAAACTTAACTGCTGCAGGAACGTCTGCGCAACCTTCAGGTTGAGTTTCAAAAGATCCACAAAATGCTCTTTTAAAATCAAGAACTTCTCGACCACCTGAATATCTGTTATCATTAACAATTATTGTTGGACTGCCTGTTGCTTGTCGACTTTGAGCTTTTAGAATAGATTTGGAAAGAAGTTCTTTACCTTCATCGCCTTCGTAGCAAGTTTTGATTGCATCGGTATCTAATCCTTTTGCACAAGATTCCCAGTTACCTGGAATTGATCCGGAATTTTTGTTCATACAAAGAACAACATCTAAATACGCTTGTTGACCTGCGTGTTCATTAACGCAAAGTTGAACAATGTCTCCTTGAGCTTCTGCGTCTCCATGAAGACTATCAAATTCTCCACCACCTAAATCTGTTGCAATATAATCAACATTTAGATTAAAGTTTTCAAGACCAATTTCTTTGATTGCTTGAAACATGGTGTTTTCAGCTTGTACTCCATATGGACATTGACTCATAACATATAATTCAACATCAAGAGCGCCATCAACTTTTTCAACTAAATTATTTGTTTTTGTTGTTTTAGTTTTGGTAGTAGAACCATCGTTGTTAATTCCAAATCCGCCAGTTGCTAGAGAAATCACAAATAAAACTGCGAAGACTGCTGTAGCAATTTGCCAGATAAGAACATTGTCTTTTTTCTTTGTTTTGTGGCTTGCATGATGCGCAGTGTGGTGTTGAGCTGGATGAACGTGCTCTTCTCCTTGATGTGCATTATGGTGGGCCGCATGTTTAGAATGTACTTTATGAGATTTAGTCACTTCACATACCCCTCGTGTATTTTTATTAAAAGCGACAATTTGCTATATATAAAGATTATGCTTGTTTATTACATTATTGTGCCTATTTATCGAGATGTTTATAAATGATTATTTTTGTTCTAAAATTAATGGTTCGAAAACAATACTCAAAAAGTGATATTAGGGATTTGATAGCTTCTTGTTCTTTTTTGGATGGTTTGTTGGATAAAAAATCAAATGTTGTTGAAGAAGATGATTTGTTGTTTGTAAATAAAAATTTAGTTGCAATTCGTTTTGAAGGAAATTTAGTTCCAAGTCTTAAAATGTTAATTTCTAAAACTGATTTATTGCCTAAAGTTGTAGTTGATAAAGGTGCGATAAAATTTGTTGTTAAAGGTGCAGATGTTATGCGTCCAGGTATAGTTTCTGTTGGTAGTTTTCAGTGTTCTGATTTTGTTGTTATTGTTGATGAAACTTATGGAAAACCTTTGGCTGTTGGAAAATCATTATTTGATTCTAAAACTCTTCTTGAAATGAAAGAAGGAAAAGTTCTCTTAAATCTTCATCAAATAGGAGATAAATTCTGGGAAAAGTCACAATAATTGTTGTGTTTTAGCGTTTGTGTTGCTATTGTTGTGTTGTTTGAGCTTGTTGTTTTATTTCATTCTAGCTTCTCTACGGACAAACAAACACATATACTACTTATAAGTAATAACAAAAACGAAAGATTTAAATATTTCAAAATCCATACTTACTAGTATGGGGAGATAACCCTATAGAGGTGAATTTTTATGAAGAAACTATTTTATCTGACAATTCCTTTGACTCTCGCTTTAAACGATCAGGCAGAAATAAAAACTTCTGAGCAGTCTTTAACTCAAAGTTATTTAACTAAATTGGTTACTAATTCTCAATCTATTAATCAAGATGTATTTGAGTTTCCTTGGCAACCTTTGTTCTCTCAAGAACAAGAACGAGTGGAAGATTTATTTATTCCTTATACAACAGGTCCTGCTGGTGGTGGGGATCCTAATACTGATGCTCTAGATTTATTTGCCCCCCTTAATTTTGAATCTAATTTTAAACACCGGATTAAAGATGATTTACAACGTAAAATTATGCTCGACGGCCAAAAGTGGGCTGCACAATATGATTGTATTAGTTCTTCTAATGGGGTAAAATAAAATGAAAAAATCATTAATTCCAATTACTGCTGCTGCATTATATTTACTAACTTCATGTAATCCTGAACCTTCTAAAATAGGTGCAGATATATATGAACGTCCTTACAAAGACGTCCCGTCTTCACAATTAATTGAATCTGCTAAAGACGATAAAAATCAAATGTATGAATTTGTAAACAAGTTTAGAGAAAGTTATCATCAACCATTTTTGAGCGATGTTCCTGTTCAAGAAGAAGCATATCTTGATAGTGCTGTTATGGAAATTGATACATTTATCCAAAAATTAAGCGATATTGGTTTAAGATATGATTTGGTTGAGTACAAAAATTCTCAGAAAGCAGGTTTGGAAGAAAATCTAAAAATTGCTAATAATCATATTATTGGAACTTCAATTGATGCTTTCCTTCAAGGCTCTCCTGAAGGTTCAGAGTTGCAATTCATTGCTTTAAACCAAGATAAAAAATTTGGAACTGTTAATGGTTTATTGGTAAAAGAATACTCTGGCAAAGATAACGGTGGTAACTATGCTGTTGTTTCTGGATCTTTGGATGGATTTGGCGTTTTTGAAGATAAAAAAGTATATCTAGATAATCAAGATAATACTTTAAATTCTTTATATGGTGCAAAGCTAGATTTTGAATAATTTTATTTTTACCTCGCACAAAGCTTGAGAATCTATGATTTTTGAGCGTGACACCTGTCACACATACCTAAAACCATCTCTGTGCCGTATTTCAAGGGGAGACGCGGCATAGAGCATTTTTCTTCTTCAAATTTCGTCTTTTATAAAAAGCAAGGGTTTTTATACTAAAGATGTAATTTAGTATCTAACTTATTCGGCTTTGGGGGAAGTAGTTAATCTATTTTTTTCTAAGATGAATTTGTTGCCCTAATTTTAGGGGGTATATTAAAATGAATGGTAAAGTAAAATTTTTTAATGAATCCAAAGGATTCGGCTTCATCATCTCCGATGATGAAAAAGAGTATTTCGTACACTTAACAGGTCTTGCACAAGGCGTAACTATTCGAGAAGGCGATGACGTTTCTTTCGAAATTGAAGACGGCGACCGTGGACCAAAAGCAGTTAATGTTAAAAAAAATTAAACGTTTTTAAGCATGACGTGCATGTCATGTAATAACGCTTAGATTATTCTAACATTTAT
>JAFGOT010000020.1 GCA_016926395.1 Candidatus Woesearchaeota archaeon | reverse complement strand
TATTATGGCTAAGATTATGATTACAGTAAAAGGATATCGATGTGAACGATGTAATCATGAATGGATTCCTAGGATTAAAGTAAATGAAGATCCTGTTATTTGTCCTAAGTGCAAGAGTCCATATTGGAATAAGCCTAAAAAGAGGAAAAAATGACAGTCTTATATCTAACTAATAATAAAATAAGTTTCTTTCTTTATATTATTATACAAAGATTAAGACACATGTATAAATCAATCAACAATTTACCACTCTTCAGTTCATTAGTTAAAAAACGAGGGGACTCACTATGTTTAAAATTAGCGTGTTTACTTTGGTTGGTCTCTCCCCCTATTTTTCAGGTAATGAACTCTAAAGTGACAACGGACACGCTTTTAAAACCTTAAACTTTATATTTTACTTAAAATTATTTATAAATGAGATACGATGGAAGATTTGCCTGAATGGAAAACAAGACTTGAAAAAATTGATGTACAATTACTTAGTGCTAGTTGGAATGTTAAAGATAAATTTAATGTTCGAGTGGAAATCGATACAAAACAATCTGATTTCACAAAAAAAATCTATAAAGATGTTTCTGAAACTCTTAAAAATGAAGAAGAAAGTAAATATGTTGACTATCTTCTCCTAGATTCTAATGGAGATCCACTTGCAATAATTGAAGCTAAGCGAACAACCAAAGATCCTATTATCGGTCAAAAGCAAGCTGAGCAATATGCAATGGATATAAAAAAGCAAACGGGCAAAGATGTTTTTATTTATCTTTCAAATGGTTATCAAAATATTTTCTGGAATTATCCTCATGAATCTCCAAGAAAAGTGATGGGATTTCACACTCAAGAAGACTTAGAACGACTGAGATTTCAAAATTCTGCAAAAGAAAATTTGTCAGAATTAAAAATAAAAGAAGACATTACAAATAGGCCTTATCAAATTGAAGCCATTAAGAGAGTTGTTGATAATATTGAACGTGGAAAAAGAAAATCTTTGTTAGTGATGGCGACAGGTTGTGGGAAAACAAGAACTGCAATGTCTTTAGTTGATGTGCTTCTTAGAGGAAAAAAGGCTCAAAGAATTTTATTTCTTGCAGATAGAAAAGCTTTGCGAGATCAAGCATTTGATGCATTTAAAGAACACATACCTCCTGAATCAAAATCAAAAATTTATGCAGGAGAACTTGATAAAAACTCAAAAATTCATGTTTCTACTATTCAAACATTTATGGAATGTTTTCAAGAATTTTCCATAGGTTCTTTTGATGTAATTATAGCAGATGAATGTCATCGTTCAATATATAACAAATGGAAAGAAGTTTTTACATATTTTGATGCGATTCAAATTGGACTTACTGCAACACCTTCAGATTGGATTGATAGGGATACTTTCAGATTCTTCGAATGTAACGATGGAAAACCCACTGCTCTTTACACATATGATAAAGCAATAGAAGAAAACTATCTTTGCGATTATCGAGTAACTGGTGTGCAAACACATTTTCAAATGGAAGGTGTGGGAAAAGGAGATTTACCAGATGCTGTGAAGAAGAAATTACTCGAAGAAGGAATGGATGAAGAAGAACTCAATTGGGAAGGAACAGATATTGAAAAGAAGATTGCAGTTCTTGGAACAAATGAAGTAATCGTTAAAGAATTTATGGAAAACTGTCTTCTTGATGAATCAGGAACTCTTCCAGCTAAAACAATTATTTTTGCAGTAAGTAAAAAACATGCTAAAAGAATATGGGAAGCATTTGAAAAGTTATATCCTGAATACAAAGGACGATTAACTCGAGTTATTACTTCAGAAGATAGCAGAGCAGATGACTTGCTAAAAGAATTCAAAAAAGAAAGTTTCCCTCGAATCGCAATTTCAGTAGATATGCTTGATACAGGAGTTGATGTTCCTGAGGTCTGCAACCTTGTTTTTGCAAAACCAGTCTTTTCAAAAATTAAGTTCTGGCAGATGGTTGGTAGAGGAACTCGTCATGATTCTGTTTGTAAAAATCGTTCATGGTTGCCTTTTGGTAAAAAAGAAAATTTTCTTATTTTTGACTTTTGGAGAAATTTTGAGTATTTTGATTTACATCCAAAAGGAAAGGAAGCAAGTGCAACAGATGCTGTTACTACACGAATTATGAAAGTAAGAGTCGAACTTGTAAAATATTTTGATCAAAATAAAGATCTTCCTCGAATGAAGGAAAATCAAAAGAAAATTCTTGATTCTGTTAATCAGCTTCCAAAAGAGTCCATAAGTATTAAAGAAAATATCCATCACATCGAACAAGTAAACCAAGAAAATTTCTGGAACGGTGTTGGTTTAGATTATTCTAACTACTTGAAAAAACACATTATGCCTTTGATGAGATATCAACAAGATGTTAACCCGATGATTGCATCGTTTGTTTTGAAGTGTGATGAATTAAAACTTGCTCTTGCTAAAGGTGATGAAAAACAATTTGAAAGAGCAAAGGAAAAAATCACTGAATGGCTTAGATGTTTGCCAGTAACTTTGCAACAAGTTAAAGATAAAAAAACTTTACTTGATAAAGTATTAACAGAAGGGTATTGGCAAGAAATAACTTATGATAATATATCTACGCTTGAAAAAGAATTCGCTCCATTAATGCCCTACAAAAGAAAAGAACCAAGACCGATGATTATTCTTGATATTGATGATGTTGTTCAACAAAGAAAACTTATTGAATTCGCTCCTGACGGCAAAGAAGAGTATGTTGATGTCTATAAAAAGCAAGTTGAAGAAAAAATCTATGACCTTGCAACCTCCGATCCAACCGTTATGAAAATTAAAGAAGGAAGCCCTATTTATGGAGAAGATGTAGAAAAATTAGAAGAAAATTTGAATTCTGCTGACCTTTACATCAATGAGAAGAATCTTCAAAAAATCTATGAGCAAAAAGGAACGTTAACAGAATTCTTGAAGCACATATTAAATGTGAAAAAGTTAAAGACTCCTGAAGAAAAGATTGATGAAGAATTTAGAAATTTTATAGCAAGACATAATGAAGTGTATTCTGCAAATCAAATTAATTTCTTAAGAACACTACAAACTGTATTTGTGCGGAAAAAACATATTGAATTTGGCGATTTCTTTGAAGCGCCTTTTACGAATTTTGGTGTAAACGCACCTATGCCTTTGTTTGAGGAACACGAATTAAAAGAGTTAGTTGGGTTGTGTCAAAAACTAGAAAAAGAAGTATTTGCCGAAACATAGGTTTACAAAATAAACTAATTTGTAAACCATATTTTAGAAATATTTATAAATAAGTTAGCTTTTACTCTTTTCTATGGCAGAAAGTGAATGGACTACAACATCAGTAAAGCTCGAAAGAGATCTTAAGATGAAACTTAATGACTTCTGTGAGCGTGAAAGTATTAGTCCAAATAAACTCATTAAAGGACTAATTGAAAAGAAGTTAGAGTTCATGCTTCATCCTGGAACTCTGCGAAAAGACAAAGGAGTTCCTGCAACTGGTAAACATTCTTTTGAATATTCTATTTCTGAAGATAAATTTCTGTGGCAATTAGATTTAGGAAGTCAAAAGCATATTTTGAGCAAGAATGTCTCTGTTGATTTTTTAGAAAAAATGAAAGTTACACTTGACAAAGCACTAGAAGAAAGAAGAAAAGAACAGGCAAAACTAGGAGATAAAACAATAGTTCCAACAGATGTTCTTGATTATGAGGTTGAAGAATGACTACTTATAAAGGGGTCGAAATCGACCTGTTTGGAAAAGGTATCACAAACTGTGATGCCATTATAGGAATTGGAGGTATGTCCAATGAATGAGTTAATAGTTACAGATATAAAACGCAGGATTCATACTATTAGAGGAATGCAAGTTATCGTGGACAGCGATATAGCAAATCTGTATAATGTGCCTGTAAAAGCTTTAAATCAAGCTGTTAAAAGAAATTCAGAGAGATTTCCTGAAAGTTTCATGTTTCAATTGACTGAAAAAGAGGTGGAAATCTTGAGGTCACAAATTGTTACCTCAAGTTCGGAGTGGGGAGGAAGGCGATATTTACCCTATGTTTTCACAGAACAAGGCGTTTCTATGTTGTCAGGAGTTTTAAAAAGCAAAACAGCAATCCAAGTAAGTATCAACATAATGAATGCCTTTGTTGCAATGCGTAAATTTATCGCTCAAAATGCTTCTGTTTTTCAAAGATTAGACAGAGTCGAGTTAAAACAATTAGAGCATGATGATAAATTTGAGAAAGTTTTCAAAGCTCTTGAAACCAGTGAGAAAAAGCAAGGCATATTTTATGATGGACAGGTATTCGATGCATATGTATTTGTTTGTGATTTGGTTAAAGAAGCAAAAAAACAAATCGTGTTAATTGATAATTATGTAGATGAAAGTGTTTTAACTTTTTTTTCTAAACGAAAAAAAGGCGTTTCTGTTCACATATATACAAAAACTATTTCCAAACAATTAAAATTAGATGTTGAAAAATTCAATGCGCAACATGAACCGATTCTTGTAAAGCAATTTAACAACTCTCACGATAGATTTCTTATTATAGATTCTAAAGAAGTATATCATTTTGGAGCATCATTAAAAGATCTTGGAAAAAAATGGTTTGCATTCTCAAAGTTTGAGAAAGAAGCTATAGATATGTTAAGCAAACTTAATGGGGTAAAATAAAATGTTAACCGCAGAACTTAAATCAAAAATAAACAAATTATGGGATAGATTTTGGGCAGGAGGACTTGCAAACCCACTTACGGCAATAGAACAAGTATCTTACTTGATTTTTATGAAACGACTTGAAGATTTGGATAATCTTCATATGAAAAGAGCACAAGCAAAAGGAGAAGAATATAACTCTATCTTTAAAGATCATGACGATTGCAAATGGTCACACTTCAAACACTTTAATGCTGAAGATTTATTAGTTCATGTTCGAGATGTTGTATTTCCTTTCTTTAAAGGCATAAAACGAGGAGATGATTCATTTACAGAGCAAATGAAAGATGCTGTATTTATGATACCAAAACCATCTCTTTTGCAAGATGCAATTTCTATTATTGATGAGTTAAACATTACTGCTCAAAACCAAGATACGCAAGGAGACATTTATGAATTTTTATTATCGGAGTTAAATCAAGCAGGACGTGCAGGTCAATTTCGAACACCAAGACATATTATCCGAATGATGGTTGATATCATTGATCCAAAATTGGGAGAGCGAGTATTAGACCCTGCGTGTGGAACAGGCGGTTTTTTAGTCAATTCATATCAACATGTCCTTTTGAAAAACACCTCTAAAGAAATGATTAAACACGATGATCAAGGGGTTCCATATAATCTAATAGGAGATAAGATTGTTGGAAAGGAACATTGGGAATTTCTGAAAAGCAAATCCTTTTTTGGTTTTGATTTTGATGGAACTATGGCAAGAATTGCCTCAATGAATATGTTGTTACATGGTTTAGAGAAACCTAATATTGTACGAAAAGATACTTTATCTAAATCATTTGACATTAAATCAGATTATGATGTTATCTTAGCTAATCCCCCGTTTACTGGTTCGATAGATAAATCAGACATTAATGATGAATTCATGGTTAAGACAACAAAAACAGAATTGTTGTTCTTAGAATTAATCTATAATTTGCTTGAGATTGGTGGACGATGTGCAGTTATTGTTCCAAACGGCGTATTGTTTGGTTCTTCAAATGCCCACAAAGATGTTCGAAAGTTATTGATGGAAAAATGTTCATTGGAAGGAGTCATTTCAATGCCTTCAGGAGTGTTTAAACCATATTCAGGGGTTGCAACTTCTATTTTGATATTTAGTAAAGGTGGAACAACAGATAATGTTTGGTTCTATGAAATGACTGCAGATGGTTTCTCGTTAGATGATAAAAGAGATTTCATTGATGGAAAAGGAGACATTCCAGACATTATTGAATCATATTCTTTGAAAAAAGTCGGAGAAAAATCAATAGTTGTCCCATTCACTGAAATTAAAGAGAATGATTACATTTTATCAATTTCTCGTTATAGGGAGTTAGCTCACGAAGACATCGAATATGATGATCCAAAAGACATAATTGAAAGAGTGATGAAAGCAGAAGATGAGATAAAGAAAGAGCTGGAAGAGCTGAAGAGGATGGTTTAGAAGATGAAATTAATTCCTAGAGGTTTATTTAAAGAAAGAAAGAAAAATTCTGAATTAAATAAAGATTATTTTCCAGTAGAAATAAGAAAGAAAATTCTTATGCTTTTCAACGATTTTGATTTAAATCAATTAGATACCTCTAGTGTTGCAGTAATAACTGGAACTTATTCAAACGATACTTTAGATTTAATGAAATCTAAATTAAAATACTTAATCGATTCAAAACATTTGAATAATTTTGAAAACTATTTTATTTATTGTGAGCTAAATGAGTTATTTTCTTGTATAGAGTTATATGTTGATTGTATGTCTGAGAGAATTCAAAGATATGAACAACATGTTACTGGAAGTTTTAGTTCCAGAAGATACGATACAAGTAACATTTTAGTTGAATTTATTAAAGCATTTAATAACTTGTTAGATTATCATAAAATACCTTATCAATTTTCATACAATAAAATTTTAGATCGTTTATATATTGAGAATAAATTAAACGAGCAAGAAGAACAAACAAAAGAACAGTTTTTTGATTTAATTAAAGACAAAAAGACTAATGAGTACTTCACTAACTCTATCATAAATTTTACTCAAAAAGATTTTAAAGGTTCTATTGAAAATTCTTATTTAACTCTTGAAAGATTTCTAAAGATTAAAACTGGCAATATGGATAAATCTGCAGTAGATAACTATGCAGACTTTCAAAAAAATAATTTTAAAGGAATATTTACATTGCCCGAGTTTAAAGGAAAGATTAAATCACAAATTGCTTGCGTATATGGGTTGAGAAGTAAACTTAAATCACATAGTCCGAATGAAAAATTTGATGATTCTGAATTTCTAAGAGAAACAGCAAGATTTCAAATGAATGAAGTTATGACGATTTGTTTGTTATTAAATGAGGTTTCAAAATGAGCAAAGACAAGATTTATTTTCCTATTTCAGAGAATTATGAGGACTTTGTAGCTTTGGCTAATTCAAAAGACGGTCTTGTTATTCCAATAACATATAAGAAAGAAAACAAATTTCACATAACTGCTTATACAAAAGAAGTTGAAGAAGGGGCTTTTTTTGATATCCATGTAAAAAACCAAGATACAAATGAATCTCATTCAATTTTTAGAGCAACAATCACAAAAGAACAGTTAGAAAAATTTGCAAAGAAATGTGAATCCCTAGCTTTTGAGATATATCCAATTATTAGTAAATACTTTGTTAAGTCTGAAGATGTGAATAAAAATGAATTATTCTGTATTGATTGCGCATATAGTATTAAAGCACTTCCTTCAAAACTACATATTGCTAAAGAGTTTTGGAAATCACTTTCTGAAATAAAAGAAGAAGATGTTCTTTTTACACAAGGGTGTAATAATCCCAAACATAAAACATTTTTTGATAAAGAGAATAACAGGTTATTGCACAAGATAAATGACGATATTTTCTTATTACAAAACGATACAGATTCAATTTTTAATGAGTTAGATAAAATTTATCTTAAATATTTCTCAGAAGAGCTTAAAGCTTTTGAAGTAATAATTAATGATGTTACTAAAGTAATTAATCAAGAGGATGTTCAAAATGAAAAATTCTAAAATAGTAAAGCTAAATGATATTTGTGATGTTCGTGATGGAACACACGATTCCCCTAAGTATAGACAAGAAGGTTATCCTTTAATTACCTCAAAAAATGTTAAAGATGGAAAAATTGATTTTTCAACAGCAAATCTAATCTCCAAAGAAGATTTTGATGCAGTTAATAAAAGATCCTTTGTTGATGATGGAGATATAATCATGCCCATGATTGGAACAATAGGAAATCCAATCATTGTTAAAAAAGAAAGAGAGTTCGCAATTAAAAATGTAGCATTGATAAAATTTAATCAAGATATTATCTATAATAAATTCTTGAAACATGTATTGAGCAGTAGTTTATTCAAAAGATATATTAAAAAAAATAAAAGGGGTGGAACTCAAAATTTCCTTTCATTAAAAGATATTCGTAATTTTTCCTTTCCTCTCCCACCTCTCCCAGTCCAAAAACAAATCGTTTCAATCCTTGAAAAAGCAAAGAATCTCAAACAAAAACGAGAAGAAACAAACAAAGAAACACAAAAGATAATTCAATCATTATTTTATGAAATGTTTGGCGACCCTGTGAAAAAGGAGAAAGGATGGGGTGTTAAAACAATTTCAGAGATAGGAGAAGTCGTTTCTGGTTCAACACCAAAAACAACCAATAAAGAATTTTGGAATGGAAAAATAAATTGGATAACTCCTGCAGAATTAATTGATGGAGATAATTATTACTATTATGAAACTCAAAGAAAAATATCAGATGCAGGATTAAAATCTATTGGTAACAGACTTTTCCCAATCGGAACAGTTATGTTAACAACTAGAGCCCCAATAGGTAAAGTTGCTATTGCGGGAAATGAAATGTGTTCAAATCAAGGCTTTAAAAACATAATTTGTAATGATGAATTAATCCATCCAGTCTATCTTTATGTTTGGTTGTTAACCAGAAAAGATTATCTAAATTCAATTGGGACAGGAGCAACTTTTAAAGAAATAAGTAAAAAAACAGTTGAAAACGTTTCTTTATCAGTCCCACCTCTTCCACTCCAAGAAGAGTTTGCAAAGAAAGTTCAACTTATTGAATCAATCCAATCCAAACAACAATCTTCAACTGAAGAAATAAACACGTTATTTGATGCATTGATGCAAAAAGCGTTTAAGGGGGAGTTGGTTTGATTGTTTTAATATCTTTTATTATTTTGGTAATTGTTGAAGTTTTAGTTATTCTTTTAGCTCCTGCAGGAATCTATAAAGAAATCTCTTTAACTATCTTTGGAATTTTAATTGGAGCTACTGGTCTTTCTATGAAAGATATAATTTCAGATATTAAATTAAGAAAGAAAACTAAAAATGACTATAAGACAGTTGCAAAGAATCTTCAAGATTTTTTTGCAAAAAGTCTTCCTGAGTTAGAAATACCAAGAAAGTTTGATGAGTCTGCTACTGAAAAAGAAATTGTAGATTCACTTTTAAAAAGTAATATTCAAGGAATAACTAGCGATTTTGTTCATATAATTACATTATGTTATTATTGTAAGAAATGGGAACTTGATAAATCTCCAATTAATTATGAGTCTATAAAACAAATTTCGGAATCTTTAGGAATTAAATATTCACACGTAAATAAAGATATTAAGAATTTTGCAAAGATATACAATCAATTAATAATAAAAAAAGTAAGCATTGATTTATCTGAGAATATTACTGAGAAAGAAGTTAAAGAAGTTATTATTAATTTTATTACAAATTATTACAAAGATTTACAGTTTTTTGAAATCAAAGATAAATTTCATCAAAACAAGAACTTGCATGAAACTTTAATTAAGATTATTAAAGAAGGAAAACTATCGACGTATGGCATTACTGAAGAAACAATAAAAAAATTAAATCAAGAGATTACTAAAAAAGCAAAGTCATCTAATACTTTTGTTCTTTTTACAAATAACACTAATCCAACGGATAGAAATAACCTGAAAGAGTATCTTCATAAGTTTTCAAGATTGGGTATGTCAGGTGGAACAACACAAATGCCTATTTATGCAAGATTTGGAGTTTATATTATAAAAACAGAAACATTTCAAACTGCTAAAAGTCTCCTAAAAGACATAAAAAATAGTGTTGAAATAAGTTCAGAAGCAATTATTCGAATAGTTCCTCTTGATTTGTTAAATAGTGAGACTTACACACTACCTTTTAATCAAAGTTTTTCTAATGAAAATCTAAAAAAATGTTATAATGCTTTAGAGTGGTTTAAGTTGGGCTACGACTATTCAGATTCAGTTTTATGGAGTGAAATAACCAAGTCTTCAATAACACCCCATGAATTACTTTCAGTTATACCATTTAATATTTTTTGTGAAGGTATTCTTCCTTGTGAAAGAGAATTTATAATCTCAAACTACCAACAGATAAAAACTCATTTTGAAGTTGAAACATTAAGTGATTGGGCATCAAAAGATGCAGATTTACTTACTGCAAAGTTGATTGAATTAGGTAAACCTTCATATTCGCCTGATCAGATAAAAATCACATTAAAGTCAGGAACTAATCTGGATGAAAAAATAAGTAAGAGACTGAAGAAAATTTCAAATCAGATCATAACGGGTGCAAAAGAATTTAATAAAACTTTAAATCCAACAGAGAGTTAATCTCTTCTCTCGTTAAAGCTATAATATCCTTCGCTTCCAACTATTACATGATCAAGTACTTTTATAGATAATAATTCTCCAGATTTAATCAAAACATCCGTTATTTTAATATCTTCATCAGATGGTTCGACAACTCCGGATGGATGATTATGAATTAAGATTACTGAGTTTGCACTTTCTTTGATTGCTGATTTAAAGACTTCACGAGGATGTATCAAAGAACTATTCAAAGTACCAACTGATACAATTTCATCTTTGATTACTCTATTACGAGTATCTAAATGTAAAATCATGAAATGTTCTTTGTCTGTTCCAACAAGTTTAGGAGAACAATAGTCATAAACATCTTTTGCAGATTTTATTGGTTTACCGTTTTGCTTAGACAAAGTATGTCTTTTATTAAATTCAAACAATGCTAAAATCTGAGAAGCTTTAGCTTTTCCAATCCCTTTAATTTCTTGCAATTCATTCAAGCTACAAAATGACAATTTATCGACACCATATTTAGAAATCAATCTATGCGACATATCAATAACATTTTCTTCTCTTGTTCCTTTTTGTAAAATGACTGCTAATAGTTCTGCATCTGAAAGTACTGATGCTCCTTGCTTTTCCATTCTTTCTCTAGGTCTATTATCTAAAGAGATCTCTTTTATGCGCATTTTTAAACTAAAATTAAGGATATTTAAAAGACTTCCTTTATAAATACCGAAAATTATTCAAGAACAGCCTATTTGAACATCCTTATATTAACATCCACAGGATTAACGGAACGCAAGTGTAGAAATCTTTAAATACAAGCTTTCTTCTTTCTATATTATGCGAATAACTCGTTTCACGATAATTAGAGAAGGTGGTCAGCCAAAGAACAATATTAATGATTTGCTTCTTTTGTTTGGTGAGCGTCTTGGACTTTTCACTCTTAGAGATAAGGATAAGAGTTGTTATCGTATTTTCATAACTCTCGTTCGTGCTTTAAAACGAGGTGTCAAACTTTCTAGTGATGAGCTTGCAATTCAAACCGGTTTAACCAGAGGAACTGTTGTTCATCATTTAAATCGTTTAACATCTGCAGGAATTATAGTAGCTGAGGCAAATAAATATTATATTCCTCACAATTCTTTAGAGGATCTTGTTGAAGATATGCGAGGTCAAGTAGATATTATGTTTGATAATTTACTAACTACTGCTAAAGAAATTGACAAAACTCTTGATTTCAAACACAATTAATTGTATTGTTACTATTGTTTCTTGGTACTAAATACTTATAAGGTATAATTTCTCTTTTTATGACGAATGGCACTTAGAAATACTCGTCAACTTCTTACTGTTAAAAAAAATCAGATTGCATACTTTAGTATGGAAATTGGTTTTAGGTCTGATATTCCCACTTATAGTGGTGGTCTTGGCGTTTTAGCTGGTGACACATTAAAATCTTTTGCAGATTTAGGTATCGATGTTGTAGCTGTAACTTTACTTAATGAAAAAGGATATTTTAAACAGAATATTGATGAGTGGGGTTACCAGCGAGAAGAGTATACTTCTTGGCCGTTTGAAAAAGAACTTGAAAAACTCGACGTGACAATTAATGTTTTTATTGAAGGCAGAATTGTTAAAGTTTCTGCTTGGAGATACAATCTTGTTGGTGTTAAGGGGAAAAAAGTTTCTATTATTTTTTTAGATACTAATCTAGAAGACAATCATGATGATGATAGAGGTTTGACAAGTCATCTTTATGGCGGAGATAATCTTTATCGACTAAGGCAGGAGATAGTTCTCGGTATTGGGGGAATTAAAATTTTAAGAGAGCTTGGATACAATCCACGAAAGTATCACATGAATGAGGGTCATGCCGCTTTTCTAATTTTGGAACTATACCGAGAACTTCATTCTCTTTCTGATGAAAAAGGAGTCTATGAAGATGAGAAAAAAAGAATATTGCAAGAGCTTTGTTCTTTTACAACTCACACTCCTGTTGCTGCAGGTCATGATGTTTTTCCAAATGAGATGATTGAAAAACAACTTGGTAGTGTCATGCCAAAATATATTCTTGATCTTGTAACTCGTGATGGCAAATTTAATATGACTTTACTTGCTCTTAATTATTCTTCTTATGTTAATGCTGTTGCACGAAAACATCAAGAAGTTTCAAAACGTATGTTTCCTGAATTTCATATTCACTATATTACTAATGGTGTTCATTCAACAACTTGGGTAAGTGATAGAATTGCTGCTGTTTTTGATAAACACATTATTGATTGGAGAGTCAATCCTTTAGAACTTAGAAATTCTTATAAAATTCCTTTGGAAGAATTACAATCTGCTCACCAAAAAGCGAAACAAGATTTGTTTGATTACATTAAAGAAACTCAAGGAGTTGAATTTGATACAAACATTTTCACAATTGGTTTTGCTCGTCGAGCTACGGGTTACAAACGGGCAGAATTATTATTTAGAAATATTGATTGGTTAAAACACATTTCTAGAACTGTTGGAAAGATTCAACTTGTTTTTGCAGGTAAAGCACATCCCCATGATGATAATGGTAAACACATCATTCAACACATAATCAATTTATCAAAAGAACTAAGTCCAACTGTGGATATAGTTTTTTTAGAAAATTATAATATGGATGTTTCTCTTAAAATGGTTAGTGGTGTTGACCTCTGGCTTAATACTCCAAAGCGCCCTCTTGAAGCAAGTGGAACTAGTGGAATGAAAGCAACTCACAATGGTGTTCCTTCTCTTTCAATTCCTGATGGTTGGTGGGTTGAAGGTTTGATTGAAGGTGTTACTGGTTGGGGTATTGGACAAGAAATAATTACTGAACATGATGATAATAAAATTGACGAAATGGATGCGAATGATTTGTATGAAAAATTAGAAAAACAAATTGTGCCTCTTTACTATAATGACCCGATGGCTTATGTTACAGTTATGAGAAATGCAATTGCAATTAATGCTGCTTACTTTAATACGCATAGGATGGTCAATCAGTATTTAGTTGGTGCTTATGCAAGAAATAATAAGGTGTAAATTAATGGTTGGTTATAAAATTAAAAATGTTATTGCTCGTCAAGTTCTAGATTCACGTGGTAATCCCACTGTTGAAGCTACTATTTATGTTAATAAAAGCGTTGCTAGTGCAATTGTTCCAAGTGGTGCATCAACTGGAATTCACGAAGCTTTAGAACTAAGAGATAATACAAAACTTTTTGGTGGCAAAGGTGTTTTAGTTGCTGTAAAAAATGTTAACACCAAAATAGCACCTGCTATAAAAAATAAAACTTTCAAAGATCAAATGGATTTTGATACATTTCTAATTAAACTCGATAACACTGTTAATAAAGCTAAGCTTGGGGAGAATGCTATTCTTGCATGTAGTATGGCTTTTTCGCGTGCTATTGCTGATTCTTCTGGTAAGACTTTATATCAATCTTTGGCTGGAAATTTTCACAATAAAAATTTAGTTCTTCCAATTCCTTTTGCTAATGTATTAAATGGCGGTGTTCATGCAGGTAATGCTTTGGAAATGCAAGAATTCATGATTGCACCCATCAAAGCAAACTCTTTTAGTGAAGCCACTAGAATAGTTTCAGAAACTTATCATGAACTAAAATCTGTTCTTCAAAAAAAGTACGGTAAGAATGCAACCAATGTTGGTGATGAAGGTGGTTTTGCTCCTCCTGTTAAAACTGCTGACGAAACTCTTAAAATTTTGATGAACGCAATTGAGAATGTTGGTTATGAAAATAAACTTCGAATTGCAATGGATCCTGCGTCTAGTGAATTTTATAATAAATCTAAGAAAACTTATTTAACAAAAAAATTATCTGCACAGAAACTTGCAAATTATTATGAATCTTTAATTTCTCGTTATCCTATTGTTTCTTTAGAAGATCCTTTTGAACAAGATGATTTTAATGCTTGGCAATCTTTTACTGCAAATAATAAAAAGCTACAAATTGTTGGTGATGATTTAACTGTTACTAACCCTGCTAGAGTTCAACTCGCGATTGACAAAAAATTATGTAATGCTCTTCTTCTAAAAATTAATCAAATAGGTTCCATTACGGAAAGTTTAGCTTCTGCTCATTTAGCAGATCGTGCTGGTTGGAATGTGATGGTTAGCCATCGAAGTGGAGAGACTGAAGATCCTTACATTGCAGACCTTAGTGTTGGTCTTGGTTTGGGTCAAATAAAAATCGGCGCTCCTGCTAGAAGTGATAGGGTAGCTAAGTATAATCGTCTATTAAGAATTGAAGAAGAACTTGGTAAGAAAGCTAAGTTTGCTAAATTCTAGTGTTTCAATCAAAACGCTTATAAATGAATCCACGATACTTCTTTTTGCTTATTAAGCATGGGCTCATGGTCTAGTGGCTATGACAGTGCCCTTACAAGGCATTGATCCCCGGTTCGAGTCCGGGTGAGCCCACCATATTATTCTTTAGCAGATTATTGTTTTATTTAATTACTTAGAATCGGACTTCGAATGTTAATGAGATTGCCCGGTTCGAGTCCGGGTGAGCCCACCATTTCTTATCTTATTCTTTTTTGATCTTTATTCTTCATTTCCAAAACTCATTTAAATGCAATTTGAGTCCGTTTACTGTGGTTTTGAGCTATTATTGCCTATAAATATTTCAGTGCCTAACAATAAGTATATCAGTAGCCAAATCAGTATATTTATATACTAAAACTAATGTGAGATTAATATCAATGACCCCTGAAGCTATTCCTCATGAAACTAAGTCAACCCAAGATGCTGTTTTTGAAATCGTTTTTGAAAAAGATGAGCTGAATTGGAAAGAGTTAATATATGATTTAGTGAGAGCAGAAGGGATGAATCCTTGGGATATTGACGTTTCGCTTCTTGCAAAGAAATTTCTTGAAACCTTAAATAAACTTAAAGAAACTGATTTTAGAGTTGGAGGAAAGATGCTCTTAACCTCTAGTTTACTTCTAAAAATAAAGAGTGATAAGCTTCTTTTAGATGATATTGCAGGTCTTGATAGTTTAATTAACGGTCCTGCTCTGGAAGACGACTTCCTTGAGGAAGATGGTTTTGAATTTGAACAAACTGACATTAATCAATTTCTTAATGATCAACGACAAATTGTTCCTCGTACTCCCCAACCACGAGAACGAAAAGTTTCTGTTTATGACTTGGTGGATGCGCTAGAAGCAGCTTTAGAAACTGATATTAGACGCCAAAGAACTCTTAGTCAGGTTCGTATAGAAGAGGATGAACCCTCTGCTCCTGTTAGGGTTTTTGATTTGACTGTTTCAATGAATTCTATTCAGCATTCTCTTAAAAAATTGCTAACTAAATCTAAATCCACAATTCCTTTTGAATCACTTTTGCCTTCTCAAGAAAAACAAGACGTTGTTTTTACTTTTTTACCTTTACTTCATCTTGAAAATCAACGTAAAATAAACTTAAATCAAGAATTTCATTTTGGACCTATTGAAGTGGAGATATTCAATAGAAAACTTCTCGATATTGAATTCAAGAAGTCGGAGTAACCCTTTTTTAAACACCTTTATTCGCAAAACTTTTTAAACTGCTTCTTGTTATTGGGTTTTTATGCACGTAAGTAAATTAGATATTAATGGTAATAGCCTTGTAGGTTTGTACATTTTTCCTCTTGATAATATTGTATTAGTTGGAAATGAAGTACCTGAAGAGGACTATTCTTTGCTTGAAGAGATTTTTCAAGCTAAAGTATTTCCTATGTCCGTAGCTGGTACGTCTTTATTGGGTGTCTTTTTAGCAACAGATGGTGAGAAATTGTTAGTTCCGAATATTCTTTTCAATCATGAAAAGGAATTATTAGATAAAACTGGAATTCCTTATATTTTAGTCAATACTGCGAACACTTGTTTAGGTAATAATCTTGTTTTTACAAAAAAAGGTTTAGTTTGTAATCCTAGTTTAGAAAAGTCTGCAATTGAACAGATTGTTCAGTTTCTAAATATTCCTGTTCAGTTATCTGATTTTGAAATTCCAATAATTGGTTCTTTTATTGCACACAACAATTCTTTTGGTCTTGTAAGTCATGATTTATCAGATAAACAAATAGCTTCTTTAAGTAAACATCTTGGTCTAAGATTAATTCCTGGAACTGTTAATATGGGTAGTCCTCAAGTTTCTAGTGGAATTGCAGTTAACGATAAGGGTTTTGTTGTTGGAACTATCAGTGGTGGTCCAGAAATAATGAATGCAGATCATGCACTTGGTTTTATTGATGGCTAAAAAGAATTGTACTGCTTGAGAATGTAAATATATTTTCATTGAGTTGATGGTTAAATTTATTTTGACAATTTATTAAAGGTGTTTTTCATGAATGTAAATCAAAAAGATTATGTCGAACTTGAACTTTTAAATCAAAGACTATCTGAACTTAGTCAAACGATGGAGTTTGCAAATCAGCAATTAGAACATTCTGCTATTGCACTTGAAATGCTTAATGCATTAACTAATATTACTGAAGGTCAAGAATTATTAGTTCCTCTTGGTGGTGGAACTTTTGCCACTGTTGATGCTAAAGATATAAAAAATGTTAAAGTTGTTGTTGGTGCTGGTGTTGTTGTAGAAAAGCCTGTTTTAGAAGCAATAAATTATATTAACAAACAAGCTGAACAAATAAATATTTTTTCTTTAGAAACAAATAATTTATACGAACAAACAGTTTCTAGAGCATTAAAACTTCAAGAGAAAATCGAAAAGGAAATGCGTTCAAAATAATGGTGATGTAAAAGTGGCAATGTTTAAATTTCTAAAAAATAAGCTAAAAGAAACTGTTGAAAAGTTTACAAAAAAAGCTGAAGAAGAAAGTGAAGAATTGTCCGTTGATAATCTTACTCAAGATGAATTACTCTCTTTAGAAGAAGAAAAAAAAGAAATTGAATCCGTAGTCGAACCTAATAAAGAAGATATTATCGAATCTTCTGATGATGCTGGTGATTTAGTTCATTCTGTTGACGATTTGATATCTGATGTTGATGATGAAATCAAATCTAGAAAATCTTTAATTGTTGAAGATGAATCTCTTGATGATGAACAAGACGAAGTTCTTTATGAATCTAATGAACTTATTGTTGATGAAGTTAAAGAGTCTGATGTTTCTTCCAGTGTGGAAAAAGAAGTTATTGAAGTTGATCCTTTAGTTGAAGAAGTTGTTCAACGAAATAAATCTTTTGAAGAAGCAGAACAACAAGCTTCCAACGCTCCCGATGTTGATGAAGTTAATAATTATAACGAAGAAAGTGACAAAGAAGAAATTTTTGCTAATGATTCAAATTCTCAAAATGATATTGCTATTGTAGATGAAGAAATCAAACAAGAAGAAATAGTTGATGACCAAATAGTTGATACTGATGTTGTTGAAGATGTTTTGCCTGTTGATACCGAAGATGTAGTTGATATTGCAGAGGAGAAAGAGGAAAAAAAAGGTTTTTTCAAGAAAATATTTGGTAAAAAAGAAGCTAAAGATGATTTCGATGATGATGTGTCTTTAATTGAAGATGATGATTCAAAAGACGATTCTTCCGATAAAATTGCAGAAGAAATTGCTGATGATTTAGATGATGTTGTTAAAGAAGTAGAAAGCGAAAAAGAAACGATGACTTCTTCTGTTGACCGTTCTCAATCTATAAATAAAGAAGTTGCTCATAAAGATTTATTAAAAGAAGATGTTGATGATTCAACTAAAAAGAAAAAAGGTTTCTTTGGTAAATTAAAAGAACGAGTAGTTAAATTCCAATTAACTGATGATGTTTTTGAAGAAATATTTTGGGACTTTGAACTTGCCCTGCTTGAAGGTAATGTGGCAAGCGAAGTTATCGAAAAAATCAAATCTGATCTTAAAGAAAAATTAACTTCTGAGAATGTTTCAAGAAAAGAAGTTGGAGATGTTATTTTTGAAACTTTGAAAAATTCTCTTGATGAAATATTATCCGTTCCTACTTTTGACTTGATTGAAAAAATAAAAAAACACCGTCAATCTGTTTCGCAGAATTCTGATTCTCGTTTGCCGTTTGTAATTTGTATGGTTGGTGTTAATGGCAGCGGAAAAACAACCACTCTTGCAAAACTTATTAATTTATTTCAGAAACAAAATTTATCTATGGTCGTAGCTGCTGCTGATACTTTTCGTGCTGCTGCAATTCAACAGCTTGAAGAACACACAAATAAATTAGGTGTCAAATTAATTAAACATGATTATGATGCTGATCCTGCGGCAGTTGCATTTGATGCTATAAAACATGCTCAAGCTAAAGATTTGGACTTGGTTCTTATTGATACTGCTGGACGATTGCAGTCTAATTCTAATCTCATGGATGAGTTGAAAAAACTAGTTCGGGTAAATAAACCTGATTTAACAATTTTTATTGGCGAATCTATCACTGGTAATGATTGTGTTGAGCAAGCTGTTGCTTTCAATGAAGCTGTTGGTATTGATGGTATTATTCTTTCAAAAGCAGATGTTGATGAAAAAGGTGGTGCTGCGATAAGTGTTAGCTATGTGACTAGAAAACCTATTCTTTATTTGGGTACTGGTCAAACTTATGATGATTTAAAGCCTTTTGATAAAGACGAGATGCTTGAAACTCTTGGTCTTTAGATTGGCTTTTGTTTCTATTTATTGCTTTAATGAGTGTTTTTTTATAGTAAGATTTAAAAAGTAAAACTTCCAGTTTTAAACTCATACATGTATATTTAGGTGTGTCGATGGTGAAAAAACTTACTTTAGCGTCTATTCTGGCAATATTTCTCTCTTTTCCTGCAGTTCTTGCTGAAACGCACACTGTTCGAGGAGATTTAAGTGCTTTTTTCGAAGCTTTCAAATGTTTATTTCACTTAAGTGCTGGTTGTACTGCGGACAATTTGGTTACGGCAGCACCTTTGATTGGTTTGATTGTGGTTGTCTTTGGACTAACTTATTTTATTGCTGTAACAACTATTTTCAAGGATGAAGAACATCATAAATATGCTAGGATGATTGCTATTGGCATTTCAATTCTTGGCTTGGCTCAACAATCAGTGTATAATGCAATACTTTCTTGGAGTACTCTATTTTTAATTGCTGCATTTGTTACTGCTGTAATTTTCATGTTTATAATTTTCCTAAATCATAATAAGAAAAATCACTTTGAAGTTGCACAGCAAATGCATTTAGCTCACAAGTCCGATTTAGAAGCAAGAAAAGAGCTTTACAAAATAAAACATGATGTTGCTTTGGATAAAAAATATTACAAACGAGTCAATAAAGATCTTGATAAATTAAATGATGACATTGACGAAATTATTTCCTTGGCTGGAAGCGAGAAAAATCAAATTGATGAAATCACTAGATTGATGCAACAATTGGCTTCTGCGGCTCAAAAAGGAGAACAAGGTTTGGTTCATCAATACGCTCAAGCTTTAGGTAATCACATTGGTGCTTTGATTACTTCTATGAAACATGAAGATGTTCTAGATGGTGATGTTAATTCTTTAGTTGAAAAAATTAATTCTGTACTTTCACACTGGGCTCATGATGAGATGAAGGAAGAAAGTGTTGAAAAACAAATGATTCACATTTTCCGACGTGTTGTAGCTTCAATAGGTCATGAAGTTGATGAAAAAGAGTATACGAAATTAATGGCGGAGAATAAACTTCTTTCTGATCACTTTAGATATATGCATTCTATCATTTCTGAACTGGCTGCTTTAAGAGAGCATTTAACTCGTCAAACAGAAGTTTTTGATAATCTTGGTTATAAGAAAAAACATCTTGAAGCAAGTGAAATGAGAGATGCTATTTTTGATGGTGATTATGCTAGAGCTCACAAACACTTAGATGAATTACGTTCTATTGTTGAACAAGAACCAAATGTTGGAACAAAATTAAAAGCAGCTTCTTCAAAAATATCTACTTTAGTGTCCGAACTGGAACGACATCAAACTGCAGTTATGAAACTTGCACGTGATGAAATTGTTATAATTAAAGAAAAGATGCGAAAAGATAAAGATAAAGAAAAGGATTTAACTGGCGTTTACACTAAATTTGGTGGTCAAATTAAAACCGAAATGCAAAGAGCACATAACACTTTATCTAATTATGTTCACCATGCAAGAACTATTACTGCAGAAGTTAAAAGAAAAGTCAGTACTGGTTATGGGACTAGAATGGTTGATACTTATGTTACTCAAACTTTTGACCTTTTAGAGCGGATTTTACAAATATTTGTAGATCGTGATGCTCATGTTGAAAAAATAATTTCCGAAACTGATGATTTAATTAAAGATAAAAAATCAACACGTTCAGCTGTTTCTAATTTTATTTCTATTCTTGAGTCTTTAGGTCCTGAAGTTGAATCTGTTCGAAAAGCTGTGACTCATGCAAAAACTAAAACTCCTCCTCCTGAATACGATGCTGCTTTGCACGCTGTTGAAGCTTATTTGGATGCAACTAAGGTTCTTTATGCTGGCAGAAATAATGTCTTGAAAAAAGTTAAAGATATAATTGCTGAAGAAGATAAAAAAGAAAAAGAAGCTAAGGATAAAGTTAGATCTTAGTTTTATAGTGTGTACTTAGCTACTTCTTTTGTAACTTGGAATTTTTCCTCTTGTTCTTTTGCTCTTTGAAGATCGCTTCCAATGTACTCTGCAATTTTTCTAATCACATTTGCACTTTCACTAAATTCCCCTTCTTCGGCAATTGCTTGTTCCATTAGTTCAGGTAATAAATTATTCTTAACATCTTGGAATCTGTCTGTTCTACCAAGGTATCCATTAACAAATTCAATTGTATCGATGTACCATTTAGCTATTGTTTCATCCGGTTGAGAGATTATGTTTTCGTATAAATCTTCTTTTAATCGTTCGTATAAATTTTCTTCAATTTCTGCTCTTTTCTTTGCTAATTCGTTTTTATTTAATAGGAATTTGCCTTCGTAGACTTTTTCTATGTGGTCAATTATGTCTGTTAATTGATGGGGATTAATGCCTTCTCTTTTGGCAGTGGCGTATTCTGTTTTAGCTTCCAGTAAATAACTGTACATGCTGGTGACGTTTTCAATTACAGGTTCTAGTTCTTCTTGTCTGTTTAACTTATTTGAGTTAGATATGTCTATTATCGCTTCTAAATCTGTTTCCAGATTGTGGATGTTGCCTTCGTTGACTTCTATATTTTCTCTAATCAGTTCATTTACGTCTTTTGGATCTACTAGTTCTTCTTTTGCTGCAAATGTTACATAGTCTACTAGCCCATATTGTTGAACTTGTTTCCTTTTTTGTCCACCAATAACTACTTCACTTTCTAGTGTGTTGTACATTCTATTTCGAACCATGTGTTCTAGCTGTAAGTGTAATACTTCTTCGTCGCTTTTATCTTGCAGTTGTTCGTTTTGTTGTTTGATGTTTTGAATGGTTTGTCTAAAGAAATCTGCGTAATTGTTTATGTCTGCTCTATATTCGCTATTTGCTTTCCATTGTTTTTCCTTAAATTTTTCTTTAGTGTCAAATCTTACTTTCTTTAAAGGATCATTAAGAATTTTATATGCTTCATTTTTTTCTTTGAATGTTTCTTCTGCTTTTCTTCTTTCTTCAGGAGATAGTTGCATAAGTTTATCGGGGTGATATTGAATTGCTAATTGTCTGTAAACCTTTTTAATGTCTTCTGCTGTCGCAGTACTGTCTAATCCAAGTGTTTTGTAAGGATTTTCAATTTTGTTTTCAGTCATATTATCGCCTCATTCTTATTACTATTATTATAGATTTACAAGTATATAAATGTTTCGAAATATTAGTTACTTTACAGTAGTAAAATTCTGTTTTTTATAAATATTTGAATTATTGCATATCAAAACCTTTATAAACCAATTAAACTCTAAAAATTCTATATAACACACAATGTAGAGGGAGTGTGCCTTGAGATTTCAAGGAAATTGATTTTTACTGGAGGATGTAAATAATGGGATTCTTTTCAAGCAAGAAAAAACAATCATTTGATGAAGATGATGGTATGCAAACTGAGGAATATGTAGAACTTAATACTAATAGCTCTCGTCATGAGCCTGATCAAAAAGTTATTGTTAGACCTTTTGTAATAACTGATTTTGCGGATGTAAAACCCATTCTTGATTCTCTTCGAGAAAGTTATACTATTGCATTAGTTAATATTAAACCTTTAAAGGAAAAAGACCTTCTAGAACTAAAACGATCTATTAACAAACTGAAAAAAACTTGTGAAGCAGTTGATGGGGATATTGCTGGATTTGGTGATGATTACATTGTTGTAACTCCAAGCTTTGCAGAAATTTATCGTGGTGGCGGAAGTAATAGTTCTATTTCTTCTCCTGATGACTTTGAATAAGTTTTTTTCTTTACTTTTTATTTATCACATTATTTCTCATTAGACTTTTTTTAGAATTAAAAAAATAAATTAAAAATAAATGTTTTACATCTTTTCAGGAGCTTCTATTCCAATTAAATCAAGTCCTTCTGCTAATATTTTTTTGAGTGCTGCAATTAGTGTTAATCTTGCTTCTTGGACTTTTTTATCTTCTTGGATTATTTTATGCTTTGAATAGTATGTGTTAAATGCTTGAGCTAAACTAATCAAGTAATTACAAACGTGGTTTGGTTTTAGTTCTCTTGCTGATCTTTCAACTACTTCTTGGAATTTACTCATTAGTTTTACTAATTTTTTATCTCCTTCTCTTGAAAGTAAATTTGCATCGTATGATTTAACTTTTGAATCGTCGTATTTTGCTTTTCTTAGTATTGAGCAAATCCTTGCATGGGAGTATTGTATGTATGGGCCTGTTTCTCCCTCAAAAGATAAACTTTCTTTTGGATCGAATACAAAATTTTTCAAAGGATCATTTTTTAGGAAGAAGAACTTAATTGCTCCTAGTGCGATAGTTTTTGCTCTTTTTTCTATTTCTTTTGATTTTAGTTCTTTAAATCTTTCTTTTACTGCTGTTTTTGCTAGTTCGGTTACTTGTTCTATTAGCTCATCAGTGTCAATAACATTTCCTTCTCTAGATTTCATTTTACCATCTGGTAACTCGACCATTCCATATGAGAAGTGTTTGCACTTTTCCCCAAAGTTCCAACCTAATAATTTGTATATTTCAAATAGTACTTTGAAATGATATTCTTGTTCATTTCCGACAACATAAATCAATTCATCAAATTTGTATTCTTCGTGTCTTATATTTGCTAGATTGATGTCTTGTGTTATGTAAACGGATGTTCCATTTGCTCTTAGAAGAATTTTTTTATCAAGTTTTTTACTTGTTAAATCAACAAATATTGCTCCTGTATCATCTTGTTCGAAAACTTTTTCTTTTAATCCTTTTAGTATTATTTCCTTTCCGCCTTGGTAGACTTGACTTTCGTAGTAGTTTTTTTCAATCTTAAAACCAATTTTTTTGTATGTTTCTTCAAAACCATCCAAAGCCCACTTGTTCATTTTTTCCCAAAGTTTGTGAATTTCTGTATCTCCTTTTTCCCATTTAACAAGCATTTCTTGAGCTTCTTCTTCAAGCATATTTTTCTTTGCTTCACTTTTTGCTCCTAGCTTATTAAATTCAACGTAATAGTTTCCAACGAAATGATCTGACTTTATTTTAGCTTTTTCAGGTGTTTCTTTTTCTCCTGACTTTTGATATGCTAACATTGATTTACAAATATGAACTCCTCTATCGTTGATTAGGTTAACAATTTTTGCGTCTTTTCCTATTGCTTTTTGCATGTTTGCAATACTTGCTCCTAAAAGCATATTTCTTAAGTGTCCTAGATGTAATGGTTTGTTTGTATTTGGACTTGGAGATTCTATTAATGTAGTTGTTTTCTTTTCTGTTTTTTCAATTATTTTTTTAGCACTAAGAATTTTGTTAAGTTCTTTTTTGATTAGATTTTTATCTTCTATCGTGAAATTAACATATGCGTTGATTGCTTCTACTTTTGCAATTTCTGAAAGTTTACTTCTAACAAATTCATCAGCAATCATTGTAGCAATTTCTTGTGGTGATTTGCGTAAGTCTCTAGCCAGCGTAAAGCATGGGAATGCGAAATCTCCCATTGATTCGTCTTTTGGTATTTCAAATAATTCTATTATTTCGCTTTCTTTTTTTCCAATTATAAGAGCGACTTCTTTTGCTAGAGAGTTTTTGTAATCCATTTTAATTCCTTTTAGTTGTTTTCTTCTTTTAAACTTTCCTTCCTTTTTTTAATATTATTGTTTAAGCTCCTTTGATATTGCTTTTCACTATTGCGTTAAGAGGAACTTTTAAAAACAGGAGTTGCTTATTTTTTATTTGGAGTTTACTCTAAAGAATTTTTTTTCTTTCAACCCAAAGCTTT